>NZ_JCABZI010000005.1:0-224953 GCF_059499825.1 Pseudorhodoplanes sp. | reverse complement strand
CCCCCGGGGGGGGTGTTGCTAAAATTTTTGTTTTTGGCCTATTTGTGGGGGGGGGGGCCCAAGCCGCAAACGCAAAACCCTGTAGCTTACCCCCCTCCCTAACCCTCCCCCGCAAGGGGGGAGGGAACGCACCGCATTCGTGTCGAGAGAAGAGTAAGCCCTCACTCCGCCAGTGCGGGATAGTCGGTGTAGCCCTTGTCCTCGCCGGTATAGAACGTCGCCTGGTCCGGCGCGTTCAGCTTTGCCTTCTTGCCGAACCGGTAGGGCAGGTCCGGGTTGGCGAGGAACGGCACGCCGTAGGCGACCAGATCGGCTTCGCCGCTCGCGATCGCCGCATTGCCGCTCGCCTCGTCATAGCCGCCATTGACGATGAAGGTGCCCTTGAACGCCTTGCGCAGATGCGGCGTCACGCGGTCCTGCGCATTCACCGGCTCGGTGACGTGCAGATAGCCGATGCCGAGTTCGCTCAGCCGCTGCGTGAGATGCAAGAAGGTCGCGCGCGGATCGGAATCCGCCATCGAATTGTAGGGGCCGGTCGGCGAGACGCGGTAGCCGACCCGCTCCTTGCCCCACACATCGATCACCGCCCGTGTGACGTCGAGCGGGAAGCGCACGCGGTTCTCGATCGGGCCGCCATAGTCGTCGGTGCGCTGATTGGCGCCGTCGCGGGTGAACTGATCGAGAAGATAACCGTTGGCGCCATGAATCTCGACACCATCGAAACCCGCGGCCTTGGCGTTTTCGGCGGCCTTGCGGAATTGCTCGACGATGCCGGGAAGCTCGGAGGCGTCCAGCGCGCGCGGCGTCACCATTTTCTTTGGTCCCTGCGCGGTAAAGACCTCGCCCTCCGGCGTGATCGCCGAGGGCGCAACCGGGAGCGCGCCGTCATGGAAATCCGGATGCGAAATGCGCCCGACATGCCAGAGCTGCAGAAAGATCTTGCCGCCCTCGCGCGCCACCGCTGCCGTGATCTTGCGCCAGGCCGCGATCTGCTCGGGGGAATGGATGCCCGGCGTGCGGATATAGCCGACGCCCTGCGGGCTGACCTGCGATGCCTCGGAGATGATCAGTCCGGCGCTCGCGCGTTGCCGGTAATAGGTTTCCGCGAGCGGGTTCGGCACATTGCCCTCAAGCGCGCGGCTGCGGGTCATCGGCGCCATCACGACGCGGTTGGACAGAGGCAGCGGGCCGAGCTGGTAGGGTTCGAACAGCGGTTCGCGCGTGGTTGCGGCAGGCGCCTTGGTGGCGGCCAGGGTCGGGCTCATGGTCGGGATCCTTTGATGAAAGAAAGCTGCGATGGAGAGGGAAGCGCCGGACGGCTCTCCGCGGGGACGACGAGTCCGTCCGGCGCAGTGGCGTGGCGGGAGGCTACGCCACGTCAGAACGGGGTCAGCAGCAGGCCATCAGGGGACAGCGCTCGCTTTCGGGGCCCGCCGGTTCGAGGGTGGCGGCGATGCCGGACAGCTCGGTGGCAAGCGTGCCGGGATCGACCCCGTCGGCCTTCATCACCATGCGCACCAGCGGATCGGCGAGAATCTCAGGAAAGGCCATGGAACGGATCCGCGCCGCCCTTTCGGCTGCGGTATAATTGCCGTAGATGGGGAAATGCATTGTCGAGGCTCCGGTCGGGGGATTTCGGACTGGCCGGCACCACTTGACTATGGTACTGACCGGTAACACCTGCTAGTTACTGACCGGTAACACCCCTGTCAAGGGGTCACGAACCACAAAGTCGATCCTTCGCCATGACCGCTGAAAAACTTGAGGTTTCCGAAAAGCTTCCGCCCCGCGACAGGATCATCGCCGCGGCCCGCGACCTGTTTTATCGCCACGGGATCCGGGCGGTCGGCGTGGATGCGATCGCGGAGGCGGCCGGCACCAACAAGATGACGCTCTACCGCCACTTCGATTCGAAGGACGCGCTGGTGGCGGAATATCTGCGGCGTCTGGCGGCCGAGAAGCACGATGTCTGGTCGGCGCTGGAGGCGGCGCATCCGGGGAACCCGCGCGCGCAGCTTGAGGCGTGGCTGGTCGAAGCCGCGCGCAATGTCAGCGATCCGACATCGCGGGGCTGTGCGCTGGCCAATGCGGCGGTCGAATTGCCGGAGAAGGGCCACCCGGCACGCTGCGTCATCGAGCAATGCAAGCAGGATGGCCGCGGCGAACTCGCCGCCCTGTGCCGCAAGGCGGGGGCGCAGAAGCCGGAACTTCTCGCCGATCAACTGTTCATGCTGCTCGAAGGCGCGCTGGTTTGCACCCAGAGCACGGGGCACGAAGGGCCCGCCTGCAACTTCATCGAAGCCGGCCGCGCGATCGTCGCCGCGCATTTGCCCTGACGCCGGGCGCGCTGTCGGTGCGCGTCACGCACAGGGCCATTTAGCTATTCGGGCTTGGCCTGCCGCTTGTTACGTCCCGGAACCATCATTTTCCTTTCGCGGATGCGTGATTTGCGGCGATGGATCGGGCTGCGTATGTCATCCTGACGAGGGCCAATCTGGAGACACGCGATGAATATCATCCGCCGCCGCGGCTGGGAGATACCGGAAAGCCAGGTGACTCCGGAGCATTTGTTCCTGAACCGCCGCGCGCTGCTGGCGGGTGCCGTGGGCGGCATCGGTGCGCTGTCTCTCGGGCAAGCGAACGCGCAGCGTCTCGCTGACGTCGCCAATCTTCCCGATCCGACAGCCGATCTCTATCCGGCCAAGGCGAACACGACGTATCCCGTCGATCGTCCGCTGACCGAGGAAAAGGTCGCGACGACGTACAACAATTTCTACGAGTTCGGCGGCGACAAGGCGATCGCATCGCGCGCGCAGGCGCTGAAGATCCGGCCATGGACGGTGAAGATCGACGGTATGGTCGAAAAGCCGATGGAGATCGGCATCGACGACCTGATCCGGAAAATGCCGCTAGAGGAGCGCGTCTACCGGCTGCGCTGCGTCGAGGCCTGGAGCATGACCATTCCGTGGACCGGCTTTCCGGTCGCCAAGCTCGTCGCACTCGCCAAGCCGCTGTCGTCGGCAAAGTATCTGCAGATGGAGACCTTCAAGGATCCATCGATGGCGCCCGGTCAGCGCCAGACCTGGTACCCGTGGCCCTATACGGAAGGCCTCACGATCGAAGAGGCCAACAACGATCTCGCCTTCCTCGTGACCGGCGTTTACGGCAAGCCGGCGCCGCGTCAGATGGGTGCGCCGCTCCGTCTCGCGGTGCCGTGGAAATACGGCTTCAAGTCGGTGAAGTCGATCGTGCGCTTCCACTTCACCGACAAGCGGCCGAAAGGATATTGGGAGCATCTGCAGGCGCGCGAATACGGCTTCTGGGCCAACGTCAATCCCCAGGTTGACCACCCGCGCTGGAGTCAGGCGACCGAGGAAGTGATCGGCGATGGCGGCAAGCGCGTGCCGACCTTGCTGTTCAACGGCTACGGCGAATGGGTCGCCGATCTTTACAAGGGCATGGAGAACGAGCGGCTCTATGCGTGACGGTCATTCCGGGGCGCGCGCTGAAACGCGCGAACCCGGAATCCAGTGTCCGAGCCCGCGTTCCGGGATTACGAGCTGGTTACGGCGCCACCGCGATCGCCGAGATTTCGACCTTCACATCGCGCGGCAGCCGCGCCACTTCGACCGTCGCGCGCGCCGGCGGGTTCGTCTTGAAGAACGTCGCGTAGACGCCGTTCATCTTGCCGAACTCGTTCAGGTCCTTCAGGAACACCGACGTCGAGACGATGTGTTCCATGCCGAGTCCCTCGGCGGCGAGAACGGCCTGCAGGTTTTCCAGCACCAGCTTGGTCTCTTCCTCAATGGTGCCCTTCTTCAATTCCTTGGTCTGCGGGTCGATCGCGATCTGGCCGGCGAGATAGATCGTCTTGCCGGCGCGGATCGCCTGCGAATAGGGCCCGATGGCTTCGGGCGCATTGGGCGTTGAGATGACCTTGCGATCCTGCGCCAGTGCATGACCGGCGGCGAGGGAAACGAAGAGGGACGCGAGCAGAATATTGCGCATGGTGTCGACCCCGTTTTGAATAACGTCGTCGATTACAGGGGCCTGCCGCAAAACTTGCAAGGGATCGCATGCGAGCGCGGGCTGCCATAAAGCCGCAGGGCTTACGCATCGACCGCGTAATGCGCCACCGCCTCCTCATCCCAGTCGATACCCGCGCCGGGCCTGTCCGGGATCTCGATCATCCCGTCTTTTACTGCGAAGGGACGCTGCAGGATCGGCTCCGCCCAGTCCTGCCATTCCAGCCAATGCGCGGTTTCGGTCACCCGCATCGTGTGGGCGGAAAATTCCGGATACAGGTGGGTCGACATCGGGATGCCTGCGGCACCGGCGATCGCGGAGGCCCGCAGCCATCCGGTAACGCCGCCGATCCGCATCAGGTCTGGCATAACGAAGTCGCAGGCCTTCGCAGCCAGCGAATCGGCAAGATCGCGCGGACCGTAGAAATTTTCGCCGAGCTGGACCGGCGTCTTGAGCTGCGCGGCCAGTTTGGCGGCTCCGGAAAAATTCTCGTACAGGATCGGCTCCTCGATCCAGGTCAGTCCCAGATCGTCGATCGCCGGACAGCGCGCGAGCGCTTCGGCCATGTCGAGCCCTTGGTTGAAATCCGCCATCAGGTCGATGTCGTCGCCGACGGCTTTCCGGATCGCCTCGATCGCCGCAACATCGTCGCGAAGCCGGTTGCGTCCGAGCCGGAGTTTCAACCCGCGGAAGCCGCCTTCGTCGCGCAGTGCCGGCGCCTCCGATGCAACCTCCGCCGCGTCCGCGAGCCAGAGCCCATTGCTGTTATACGCTCGCACCGGTCCGATGCTGCCGCCCAGCAACACACAGAGCGGCAAGCCCGCGGCCTTTGCCAGTGCATCCCACGCCGCCATGTCTAGCGCCGAAACCGCGATCATCGACACGCCGGAATAGCCCGTCAGGTGCAGCGACCGCCGCGCGTTCGCATAGAGATCGGCCGGCGCCACGGGCTGGCCCCTGAACAGAACGCCGAAGTCGCGAATGACCGGCAAGAGATACTGGATCGACGCGGCGTTGTACGGCCCGACATAGCTGCGGCCGGTGATCCCTTGCTCGGTCTCGAGATCAATCAGGATCAGCGGCCAGTCGGAAATGGTCATGATCCGCGCCACGATCGGGCGCTTCAGTTTCAACACGACCGCGCGCGCCGTGATACTGCGAAGGATGAGGGGACTGTGTTGCATTGTCCGCTCCGCAAAATGACGATGGAGCGTGTCAATCCCGCCGTCCGGTGTAAACTCACTGTGCGGTATATTTATCGGGAGCGCAGGCCATGCGCAGGAAAACCGAAATCACGCAACAGCGCATCGTCGATGCGGCCTATGAATGCTTCTGGCGGGCCGGGTTCACCCGCACCTCAATCGATACCATCGCTGCACGGGCCGACGTGACCAAACGCACGCTGTATTCCTATTTTCGCAGCAAGGACGACCTGCTCGCGGCGGTGATGTCGCATCACAACGCGCTCGCAGCGCAGCGGCTGCAACGCATCGGCGATCGCATGCCGCAAGATCGCGACGGCCTGATTGAATCGTTCTTCGGTCAGCTTTCCGGCTGGGCCAATGCAACGCCGCGATGGTCGGGCTCGGGATTCACGCGCCTGGCGATCGAGCTAGCAGATCTTCCCGGCCATCCGGCCCGCGCGCTTGCGCGCCGCGTCAAGGGCACGACCGAAAGCTGGCTTGCCGAACGGTTGGCGCGCGCCCGCGTCGTCGATCCGGCCGGACGCGCCTGCGAGATCATGTTGCTGATGGAAGGCGCCATGGCGTTGACGCTGATTCATGGACATCGCCGCTATTTCGTTGCGGCGGCACATGCGGCCAGGCGTCTTGTTGCTGCACCGGCGAAGCGCGCGAGGCGGTCCGGCTGACGCTCCGGCGTGCGGTGTCGCACATAAAAAAAACCGGGCCGCGAGGGGAGCGGCCCGGTTGAGTTTCATGTCGGCGCGGGAGGCCGACAATCACCTTCCAGAGGGGAATCACTGTCCGCGAAGGCCTGCGATCTGGGAGGATTCGAAAGCCGCCCGCGTCCAGTATCTGAAAAGTATGATCACCCGCAGCGCTTCCCGCAACGCATTGTCACGGTGGTCAGCCATGCGCGCCTCGCAAGACGATCTGCCATGCGCGCCCCGCAAGTCTGCTCCCGAAGGTAACGTGATGCGTAGCGATCAGAAGGTCCAGCGCTGCGCTTTCGACACCAGGAAGTCGCGGAATACCTGCACGCGGGCGACAGACTTGAGTTCTTCCGGATAGACGAAATAGGCATCCAGCGTGATCGGATCGGACTCACTCAGCAGCTGCACAAGTCCGCCATTTTCCTCGATCAGGTAATCCGGCAGCAGGGCGATACCAATTCCTTGCTGGCAGGCACGCAAGAGCGACAGGATGTTGTTCACGACCAGAGCCGGCGTGCGTGCGGCCTTGCCTTCGCGGCCCGCTTCCAGCGGCCAGTTGCGGTTCTGCAGGAAGGTCGGAATGTTCCCGCCGCCGAGCAGCATGATCCGGTGATTGTCGAGATCCTCGATCTTGGTCGGTGTGCCGAAACGCTTGAGATATTCCGGCGACGCATAGACGTGGAAATGCACCGAGAACAGCTTGCGCTGGATCAGGTCGGGTTGCGTCGGAATGCGCAGGCGGATCGCCACATCGGCTTCGCGCATGGCGAGGTCGAGTTCCTCGTCGGTCATGATCAGCGAGATGCGGATATCCGGATAGAGGTCGACGAATTCGCCGATCTTCGGCGTCAGCCAATGCGTGCCCAGCCCGACCGTGGTGGTGACCTTGAGGTCGCCGTTCGGACGCTCGCGGCTATCGGTCAGCTTGGCGCGCGCCGATTCCAGCTTCATGAACACTTCGTGCGCGGTGCGATAGAGCAGTTCGCCCTGTTCGGTCAGGATCAGTCCGCGCGCATGACGGTGGAACAGCGACACGTTGAGCGCCTGCTCGAGCGCGCTCACCTGCCGCGACACGGCCGATTGCGACAGGCCGAGTTGCTCGCCCGCATGGGTGAAGCTTCCGGCTTCCGCGGCCGCGTGAAAGACCTTGAGCTTGTCCCAATCCATGGCGCTCATCGCAAAACGTGATCGCTGCTGAAGCAAAGCGGCACCGCCTTTTATTCTGCAGCCGCGCGCAAGCCTTCCTGCGCGGCGAGGAATCGTTCCGCTTCCAGAGCGGCCATGCAGCCCATGCCGGCGGCGGTCACCGCCTGGCGGTAGATATCGTCAGTCACGTCGCCGGCCGCGAACAGGCCGGGCACCGAGGTCGCGGTGGAGAAGGGCGCGGTCGCGACATAGCCGTTCGGCTTCATCTCCACCTTGCCTTGCACCAGTTCGGTCGCAGGCGAATGCCCGATCGCAACGAACACGCCGTCGACCTTGCGTTCGGTCACGGCGCCGGTCTTGAGGTTGCGGACGAATGCGCCGGTCACCTTGTGCGGGTTGTCGTTGCCGACGAGGTCGTCGACCACCGAGTCCCAGATCACCTCGATCTTCGGGTGCTTGAACAGCCGGTCCTGCAGGATGCGCTCGGCGCGCAGACTGTCTCTACGATGCACCAGCGTCACCTTGCTGGCGAAATTGGTCAGGAACAGCGCTTCTTCGACCGCGGTATTGCCGCCGCCGATCACCATGACCTCCTTGCCGCGATAGAAGAAGCCGTCGCAGGTGGCACAGGCGGATACGCCATAGCCCTTGAATTTCTCCTCGAACGGCAGCCCGAGCCAGCGCGCCTGCGCGCCGGTCGCGAGGATCACGGCATCGGCGAGATAGATGTCGCCGGAATCGCAGGTCAGGCGAAAAGGCCGGCCGGAGGTATCGAGGTCGTTGATGTGGTCGGTCACGATACGGGTGCCGACATGCTCGGCCTGCTTCTGCATCTGTTCCATGAGCCAGGGGCCCTGGATCACATCGGCGAAGCCTGGATAGTTTTCCACATCGGTGGTGATCGTGAGCTGGCCGCCGGGCTGATAGCCCTGGATCAGGATCGGCTCCAGCATGGCGCGGGCCGCGTAGACCGCGGCCGTATAGCCGGCGGGGCCGGAGCCGATGATGACAACCTTGGCATGGGTGGTCTTGGACATCTGAAATCCGTCGGGAAAAGCCGAAAGCGCCGCGGCAGGGCCGGGAACACGCGCACTCGCGTAGGGAATTTAGGCATTTGCCGGAGCTATGCAAGTAACGCAACCCGGAGAACCGGGATAAGCAAGGAATGCTCCGGGACGGGTTTTCGCGCAATTTTATTTCGTGAATGCGGCGAACTGGCTATGGTCGTATGGAAGCGACCCCAACGGAGACTGAGGCGGCATGCTCGCGCGACTGGACGCGATCGACTGGAAAATCCTGGCGGAACTGCAGGAGGACGGCCGCATCACCAATGTGGAATTGGCCCGCCGGGTCGGGATCTCGGCTCCGCCCTGCCTGCGCCGGGTGAGGGCGCTGGAGGAGGCCGGCATCATCCGCGGCTATCGCGCCTTGCTGGACGAAAAGCGGCTCGGCTACGAGGTCACGGTCTTCGCCCTGGTCCATCTGTCGAGCCAGGCGGAGCCCGACCTGGCGGCGTTCGAAGCCTTCGTGCGCGCACAGCCATTGGTGCGGGAGTGCTGGATGCTGTCCGGCGAGGTCGATTTCATCCTCAAATGCGTGGCGCCCGACCTTTCGACCTTCCAGACCTTCGTGACCGAACTGACCGGCGCGCCGCATGTGCGCAATGTGAAAACATCGCTGACGCTTCGGGTGTCCAAGGACGCCGCGATGGTGCCGATGGAGCGATCGCGGCCTGCGGCGCTTTGACACTTCCAAACGATTGGCCTGTCGATAACATCGCCCCCACAAGTCGGGAGACGAACGCGCCGTACCATAATCAAGTTCGAATAAGTTGACGCGGCGCAGCCGAGAATAATGTCCGGAAAACCGGATGGCTCGACAGCGCGAAACCGTTCCTCGGGAGGAATCGACCATGCAATTCACACGACGGACATTTCTTGCCGGCAGCTCGGCGCTGGTGGCCGCAAGCGGCTTGCCGTTCCCGGCCTTCGCCCAGGACGAACTGAAGCTCGCGACATTCGTGCCGCCGTCCCATCCGATCCCGCATCACGTCTTTACGGCATGGTTTCCCGAGGTCGAGAAGCGGAGCGGCGGCAAGCTGAAGATCAAGCTGTTTCCCTCGATGCAGCTCGGCGGCAAGCCGCCCGAACTCTACCGCCAGATGATCCAGGGCGTATCCGACATCTGCTTCACGCTGCCGGGATATACGTCGAATGATTTCCCGCGGATGGCGCTCACCGAATTGCCCGGTCTGTCCAACACCGGCGAAAAGGGAACGCGCAATCTCTGGGCCGCGCTCGACAAATATCTGTCCCCCGAACTGAAAGGCGCCAAGGTTCTGGCGCTCTGGAACAACGACGAAGCGGCGCTGATGAGCAAGTCGAAGCCGATCCGTACGCTTGACGACATGAAGGGCATGAAGATCCGCACGCCGTCGGCCGCGCAATCCTCGCAGCTCGAAGCGCTCGGCGCCGTGCCGATCGATATGCCGGCGAACCAGATCTACAATTCGCTCGATCGCGGCGTGGTCGATGCCGCGATGATCCCGATCTCCGGCGCGATCGACTTCAAGCTGATCGAGGTTGCGCGTTACTTCACGCTGAATGCGCCGCTTGGCCGCTCGCCGTTCATGGTCGCGATGAACCAGGCGCGCTACGACAAGCTCGGTCCCGACGAAAAGAAGGCGATCGACAGCACCACCGGCCTCGACCTCAGCCTGAAGGGCACAGAGGTTTACGAGGCGCGCGGCCGCATGGCGGTCGAGCAGATCAAGAAGGATCGTGAGCTGATCGTGCTGTCGGATGCCGAGCACAAGCGCTGGATGGATGCGTTCAAGCCGCTGATTGCTAGCAAGGTGGCGGAGGCGGAAAAGGCGGGAATTCCGGCCAAGGGTCTGCTTGGCGCTTACGGTATGTCGGTGTAAGCGCAGCAGCGTGACGGCCGAGCGGGGGCGACGGCGATAAGATGAAGTCATTCGAGCGCGCACTACGCGCCCTCGCGCTCGCGAGTGGCTTCATCCTGCTGTTCGTGATGGTCTACACCGTCGCGGACGTGATGATGCGGTATGCTTTCAACCGGCCGTTCAGCGGCTCGGTTGAAGTCACCGAATTCTCGATGTCGCTGATCATTTTCCTCGCCTTGCCGTATACCGCTTGGGTCGGGGCGCATATCTCCGTCGATCTGTTCGAGAAGCAGCTGGACCGCCCGTGGCTGCGCTTCCTGCCCGCTGCGCTGTCTTTCATCGGCGCGGCGCTGTTCGCGCTGATCGCGTGGCGCGTGCTTCTCGAGGCGCTGGCCACGCTCAACCAGACCAGCAACATGCTGCGCATGCCGCATTATCCGTTCCGCTTCGCGGTGGCGTTCTGTTCGCTTGTCTTTGCGGTGGTGATGTCCATTCAGGGCTGGCAGGCACTGCGCCACCGCCCGGTGAGCAACGGCATGCATAAATGACACTCGACCGGGAGATGATCGGGGTCATCGGTATCGTCGTGATGCTGATCCTTCTGGCGCTGCGCATGCCGATCGGCATCGCGATGCTGCTGGTCGGCATCTCCGGCTTCGCCTGGCTCAACGGCATCCCGGCGGCGCTGTCGTCGCTTGGCAATGCGCCGTATTCCTATTCCACCGTCTACGATCTGGCCGTCATTCCGCTTTTCGTTCTGATGGGCAATTGCGCGGCGGTCTCGGGCATGAGCCGCGACCTCTATTCCGCGGCCTATGCCTGGCTCGGGCATCTGCGCGGCGGGCTTGCATCGGCGACGATCGCGGCCTGTGCGGGCTTTGCTGCGGTCTCGGGATCGAGCATCGCCTCGGCTGTCACCATGGGACGCGTGTGCCTGCCGGAAATGAAGCGCTACAAATATTCTGACAGCCTCGCCACCGGCACGGTCGCCGCCGGAGGCACGCTTGGCATCCTGATCCCGCCCAGCACCGCGTTCGTCATCTACGCGATCCTTACCGAGCAATCGATCGGCCGGCTGCTCCTCGCCGGCTTCCTGCCCGGATTGCTGCTGTCGCTGCTCTTCATCGTGACCATTATGATCTGGACTTATTTCAAGCCCGAGATCGGACCGCCGGGCGCGCGGGCAAGCCGCGAGGAGCGCCTTCGTACATTGATGCAGTCCGGGCCGATGATCGCGATTGTCGCAATCAGCATCGGCGGCATTTATGTCGGCGCCTTCACGCCGGGCGAAGCGGCCGCGGTCGGCGCCTTCCTGTCCTTCGGGCTCGCCCTGTGGCGCCGGACGATCACCTGGGAGTCGCTGTCGACCATCCTGATCGATACGGTGAAGACCACCGCATTCGTCTTTCTGATCCTGATCGGCGCATTCGTATTCGGGCCGTTCCTCGCACTCAGCGGCCTGCCGGAGGCCTTGGCGCAGGGCCTGCTCGCGATGGAATTGCCGCGCTATTTGATCCTGTTCGCCCTGATCCTGATCTACATCGTGCTCGGGATGTTCCTCGAGGGCTTTTCCATCCTCGTGCTGACGCTTGCGATCGTGATCCCGATCGTCGACGCCTTGGGGTTCGACCTGATCTGGTTCGGCGTGATCATGGTGATCGTGCTGGAGATGGGCCTGATCAGCCCGCCGGTGGGCATCAACGTGTTCGTGGTCAAGGGCCTGGTGCCGGATACGCCGATCGGCGAGATCTTCAAGGGGATCATGCCATTCTGGGCGGCGATGGCGGTTTGCATCGTGTTGCTGATCCTGTTCCCGCAGATCGCGCTGTTCATCCCGAATACGATGATCCGATAGCGGCGTGAAATCGCGCCGCTATCACGTGTGAGGTGCCGGATCGAACGAGCCTCGGCAACCCGATGCGTTCCGCCCGTGGTGCGCCGGTACATCGGCAAGCCGTCTTGCGGCGGTTTCGATTTCTGAAAAAAAATCGCCGGGCAGGCGCCCGGCGATTTTCAACAGACCAGCGTGAAGCGTTTGCGGGGCGTTACCGCCACTCGACCTTCAGCACCTCGTAAGCCTTGGCGCCGCCGGGTGTGACCACCTCGACATTGGCGCCCTTCTTCTTGCCGAGCAGCGCGCGCGCCAGCGGCGACGAGATCGAGATGCGGCCCGACTTGGCGTCGGCCTCAGGTTCGCCGACGATCTGCCAGACCTGCTTCTTCTCGGTATCCTCGTCGATCAGCGTGACGGTCGCGCCGAATTTCACGGTATCGCCCGACAGTTTGGAGACGTCGATCACCTCGGCCCGCGCCATCTTGTCCTCGAGCTCGGCGATGCGGCCCTCGTTATGCGATTGCGCCTCCTTGGCGGCATGATATTCCGCATTTTCCGAGAGGTCGCCGTGGCCGCGCGCCTCGGTGATTTGCTGAATAATGCGCGGGCGCACCTCCTGCTGGCAATGCTTCAGCTCGGTCTCAAGAGCCGTATAGCCCGCTGCGGTCATCGGGATCTTGTCCATCGTCATCCAACCTCCAGCCCCTGCGGCCGGTCCCGGCCCTTGGAGCGCGCCCTTTCGGGCAGATAGAGACAAAAGTGATGATCGCAGGCCGACGCGGATTTGTCCGGCACGCGATCGGAACCTCTGTCAAAAAACAACCGTCACCCAACACGCCGGGACTTGTTCAGTTCCGGCCGCCGAAATAGCTCTGCAGCGCGCGGACTTCGAGATCTCCCTCAAGGAAGGCTTTTATTCCTCGCGCTGCCGCGACGGCTCCGGAAAGAGTGGTGTAGTACGGGACTTTATGCAAGAGGGCTGCGGTCCTGAGCGAGGTCGAATCCGCCAGAGCCTGGGCCCCCTCGGTGGTGTTGAAAACCAGCTGGACGTCGCCGTTCTTGATAGCGTCTACAATGTGCGGCCGGCCCTCGAGCACCTTGTTGATCTTGGTCGAAGGCACCCCGTGCCCGTCCAGGTAGCGCTTGGTGCCGGAGGTGGCGATGATCCGGAACCCGAGGCCGACGAGCGTCCGGAGCGCCTCCAGAATCCGCGGTTTGTCGGAATCCCGGACCGAGACGAACACGGTGCCGGACCGCGGCACGCGGGTGCCGCCGCCCAGCTGCGACTTGGCGAAGGCGGTCTCGAAGCTCCGCGCAATGCCCATCACCTCGCCGGTGGATTTCATCTCCGGCCCCAGCACGGTATCCACACCCGGGAAACGGGCAAACGGGAACACCGCTTCCTTGACGCCGATATGCTCGATGCGCGGCGGCTTGAGGCTGAAGCTCGCCAGGCTCTCGCCGGCCATCACCCGCGAAGCAATCTTGGCCACCGGAAGGCCGATCACCTTGGCGACGAACGGCACCGTGCGCGAGGCGCGCGGATTGACCTCCAGCACATAGATGTCGCGATCCTTGATCGCGTATTGCACGTTCATCAGCCCGCCGACTTTCAGCGCCAGCGCCAGCGCGCGGGTCTGCTCCTCGAGCCGCGCGATCATCCCGGCATCGAGCGAATGCGGCGGCAGCGCGCAGGCGCTGTCGCCCGAATGCACGCCCGCTTCCTCGATATGCTCCATGATGCCGGCAATGAACGTGTCCTTGCCGTCGGCGATGCAATCGACGTCGACTTCGGTGGCGTCCGACAGATAGCGGTCGAGCAGCAGCGGGCGCTTCGCCGACACCACGAGTTCGGATGGGCGGTCGAGATCGCCGATCAGTCGGGCGAGATAGCGATCGAGCTGGTGCACGTCATGCACGATTTCCATCGCCCGGCCGCCCAGCACGTAGGACGGCCGGATCACGATCGGGAAGCCCATCTCGCCGGCGATCTTGCGCGCATCCTCGGGAGAGGTGGCGATGGCGTTTTCGGGCTGCTTCAGGCCGAGCTGATCGAGCAGCTTCTTGAAGCGGTCGCGGTCTTCCGCGAGGTCGATCATGTCGGGCGAGGTGCCGAGGATCGGCACCTTGGCGTTCTCCAGCGCTTCCGCGAGCTTGAGCGGCGTCTGTCCGCCGAATTGCACGATCACGCCATGCAGCGTCCCGCGCGAGCGTTCGACGTCAATGATCTCCAGCACGTCTTCCGCAGTCAGCGGCTCGAAATAGAGGCGATCCGAGGTGTCGTAATCGGTCGACACGGTTTCCGGATTGCAGTTGACCATGATGGTCTCGTAGCCCGCATCCTTCAACGCGAAGCAGGCATGGCAGCAGCAATAATCGAACTCGATGCCCTGGCCGATCCGGTTCGGGCCGCCGCCCAGGATCACGACCTTCTTGCGATCGGACGGGGCCGCCTCGTTCGACGCCTTGCCGGCGAACGGGGTCTCGTAGGTCGAATACATGTAGGCTGTGGGCGAAGCGAATTCCGCCGCGCAGGTATCGATGCGTTTGAACACCGGCCGCACGTCGAGCGCATGGCGCTTCGCCGTCACATCGGCTGCACTCTGCCCGGTCAGCTTGCCGAGCCGCGCATCGGAAAAGCCCATCGCCTTCAGCCGGCGCATCGCGCCCGGCGTCGTCGGCAGACCGCGGGCCTTGATCTGCGCTTCGGTGTCGATGATGCCGCGGATCTGCGCCAGGAACCACGGATCGATCTTGCAGCTTTCGTGGATCGTCTCGTCATCCTGACCTAGCCGCATCGCCTGCGCGACTTTCAGCAGCCGGTCGGGTGTGGGCGTGCCGAGTGCGGCACGGATCGCGTTCTTGTCGTCGCCTTCGTCCACGCCCTCGATCTGGATATCATCCAGTCCGGTCAGGCCGGTTTCGAGCGAGCGCAACGCCTTCTGCAGCGATTCCTGGAAATTGCGCCCGATCGCCATCGCTTCGCCGACCGATTTCATCGAGGTTGTCAGCACCTGCGAGGCACCCGGGAATTTCTCGAATGCGAAGCGCGGAATCTTCGTCACCACATAATCGATGGTGGGCTCGAACGACGCCGGCGTCGCGCCGCCGGTGATGTCGTTGGCGATCTCGTCGAGCGTGTAGCCAACCGCGAGCTTGGCCGCGACCTTGGCGATCGGAAAGCCGGTCGCCTTCGAGGCCAGCGCGGAGGAGCGCGACACCCGCGGGTTCATCTCGATGACCACGAGGCGGCCATCCGCCGGATTGACCGCAAACTGCACGTTCGATCCGCCGGTCTCGACCCCGATCTCGCGCAGCACCGCCAGCGAGGCGTCGCGCATGATCTGGTATTCTTTGTCCGTCAAAGTCAGCGCCGGCGCGACGGTGATCGAGTCGCCGGTATGCACGCCCATCGGATCGAGATTTTCGATCGAGCAGACGATGATGCAATTGTCCGCCTTGTCGCGGACGACCTCCATCTCGAATTCCTTCCAGCCGAGCACCGATTCCTCGATCAGCACTTCGTTGGTCGGAGACGCATCGAGCCCGCGCTCGATGATGTCGAGAAACTCCTCGCGCGTATAGGCGATGCCGCCGCCGGTGCCGGCCAGCGTGAAGGACGGCCGGATGATCGCCGGAAGGCCGATCACCGTCAGCGCTTCCAGCGCCTCGATCAATCCGCGCTCGATGTATTTCTTCTTGCGCTCGGCTTCGCCCGCGGCCCAGCTTGTGTTGAAGGCAGCGAGCGCCTTCGCCTCTTCCCCCGCCGGCAGTTTCTTCGCCTTGATCGCGGCGATTTCGGCGGTCTGTTTTTCGCGGTCGGCCTGTTTCAGGATCGAGGCATTGGCGAGCGCGGAACGCGGCGTCTCCAGCCCGATCTTCTTCATCGCCTCGCGGAATTGCTCGCGATCTTCGGCCTTGTCGATCGCTTCGGCGGTGGCGCCGATCATCTGCACGCCGAGCTTGTCGAGCACGCCCATTTTCTTGAGCGACAGCGCGCAATTCAGCGCGGTCTGCCCGCCCATGGTCGGGAGCAGCGCATCCGGACGTTCGATCTCAATGATGCGCGCAACGATCTCTGGCGTGATCGGTTCGATATAGGTGGCGTCGGCCAGTTCCGGATCGGTCATGATCGTGGCCGGATTGGAATTGACCAGAACGATCCGGTAACCCTCTTCGCGGAGCGCCTTGCAGGCCTGGGTGCCGGAATAGTCGAATTCGCAGGCCTGTCCGATGACGATTGGGCCTGCGCCGATGATCAGGATCGATTTGATGTCGGTTCTTTTGGGCATCGGCTCCGCTACATGTCCGGGGGCGGCTCGCGCATAAAAAAAGGGCGCGCCTTGCGCGCGTCCTTGGCCACCGGGCGGGACGGCTAATGCCCCGCGCGGGCCGGTGTCTAGACCAGAATCGGACGTGGGGGAAGGCAAAAGCGGCCGATTCCCGCAACTTTCACGGCTGCTTTGCGTTGGCGGAACAGGCTTGCCTTCGGCCGGCCGCGCACCGGTCTGCGGACCCAAATTTTCGGCCAATCCGGGATTTCATGTCCGTACAGGCGCACAAGGCTCAAAACGCGGAAACCCGGCCCACGCCCTTATGGGTGCAGGGTCTTGTCATGGCGGCCGCCTATGCGGTCGCCCGCTTCGGCGGGGGCAGCCCCGCCCGGGCTGCGGCAAAGCCGCGCGATCCACGTCCGGACATGCCGCAGGCCGCGGGTCTGGACGCGCCGTCCGGCATTGACGTCCATACGCGGGAGAAATCCGCATTCTTCGGTGAAACCAAGGTCGACGGGACGCCCGCCGAGCAGCGCGATCGCGCGGCGCAATCCGGGCGCGGCCGCCGCGCCGAATCTCCGCTCCAGATTCCACTGACGGGCTGGAAGGACATTGGATGGCGCGTCGTCGCCGGGATCGGCAATGACCGCCTGCTGGCGGTGGCGGCTGGCGTCGTCTTCTACGGATTGCTCGCCTTGTTTCCGGCGATTACCGCGCTGGTATCCTCTTATGCGCTGTTTTCCGAGGCGGCGACCATTTCTCGCCATCTGGCTTTTGTTGCGGCGTTGATGCCTCAGGGCGCTTTCGGGATTGTGGAAGAACAGATCACCCGGATCGCGCAGGGCAGCAGCGGCGGACTGAGCACGGCCTTTATCGTCGGCTTCCTGATCGCGTTGTGGAGCGCCAATGCCGGCATGAAGGCCATGATCGATGCGCTCAACGTGATCTATGGCGAGACCGAGAAGCGCGGCTTCATCAAGCTCAATCTCCTGACGCTCGCGCTGACCCTGGCCGGGCTGGTGTTTCTGCTGCTCGCCATCAGCGCGGTGATCGTGCTGCCGCTGGTTTTCGCGTGGCTCGGCATCGGCGGCTGGGCCGAATGGGCCTTCGCCTGGCTGCGCTGGCCCGCGATCATGATCGTCATCGTGCTCGGTCTCGCGGTGCTGTATCGCTTCGGTCCCAGCCGCGAGCACGCGCAATGGCGCTGGCTGACTGTCGGCGCCGTAGTCGCGATGGTGTTGTGGATCGCGGGCTCGGCCTTGTTCTCATGGTATCTGTCAAACTTCGCAGATTTCAACGCCACCTACGGCTCGCTCGGCGCCGGTATCGGCCTGATGATGTGGCTGTGGCTGACTTCCATCGCGATCCTGCTCGGGGCTGAGATCAATGCCGAGATCGAGCACCAGACGGCACGCGACACCACCACCGGCTCACCGAAGCCGCTCGGCACACGAGGCGCAGCGATGGCGGATACGGTCGGCGAGGCGCAATAGCAACAATACGGATTGCGACAACGATGGACGATGAGAGCACGACCAAACGGCAAGCCGTGTTTCCGCCCGGTCGCAGGGCGCTGTACGACAAGCATCGTTATTCGGCCGCCATACGCTCGGGCGATCTGCTGTTCGTGTCCGGCCAGGTCGGCAGCCGCGAGGATGGCAGTCCAGAGCCGGATTTCAAGCGACAGGTCGCGCTGGCCTTCGACAATCTCCGCGCCACGCTGACGGCCGCAGATTGCGGACTGGACGACATTGTCGACGTGACAACCTTTCATACCGATCCGGGCAGTCAGTTCGATACGGTCCTTGAAATCAAGAACACGATATTCCCCGAGCCGCCTTATCCCGCCTGGACGGCAGTCGGCGTCACCTGGCTTGCGGGCTTCGATTTCGAGATCAAGGTCATTGCCCGCATCCCGGCAAAGGCTTGACGCTTAGCCGGGCGCCTGCGCGGTAACCTTCAACAACGGCAGGAAACTTGTCGCGCGGAGCGGCGTTGAACTTCATGGCAAAAGAACCGATCCAACCACCCAAGCCGCCGGCGGAAGTGCCCGAGAAACCCTATCCGGTCGAAAGTCCGCCCGAGCCTCACCCGAATGAAGACCTGCCGCTGGTCGATCCGGTGCCGCCGGACAAGCAGTTGCCGCGCATGCAGCAACAGGACGCACGCGGCTCAATGAAGCGCGACCAGCCGTCGCAACCCAATGGCGCACCGGATCAGCAGCCGGGCGCGGTTCGCGGTCTTTGACGCGCGTTAAACGGTTCAACGCAACCGCGACCTTTTGGCCCCCAAAAAAAAAGAACCCGGCGCGAGCCGGGTTCTTTCATATCGGGTGGTTGAACGCTCGGCGACGCCTGCCGCTAATACGCCCAGGCGGTCCCGTAATAATCCGACACCTTGCGGCCGCGCGCCGGATCGTTCCAATCCCACTCATTCTCGTTGGCGTATCGTGGCGCGCCCTTGAGTTGATCCTCGGTGATGTGGGTCTGGTAGCCGCCCAGTTCGGTATTGTATTTCAACGAGGCCCACGGCAGCGGGTAATGCTCGTCGCCGATGCCCAGAAAGCCGCCGAAGCTCAGCACGGCATAATCGACTTTCCCGGAACGCTTGCCGATCATCACGCGCTCGATCGATCCGATCTTGTTGCCGTCCGGCCCATAAACGTTGGTGCCTTCGACCTTGTCGCTGCCGATCAGGTCGTAGGTTTCTCTGCTCTCGGTCATGGATGCTCCTCCTGTTGCCTACAGGATGAAGCGACAAGCCAACCGATGGTTCCTCTGTGTCATTTCACATAACGGAACGTGCTGCGCGTCAGCAACGTTGGCTCGCTGCGGAGATCATTCCGCAAGGGAGCAAGAAAGCCATGAGCCAGAACAATCAGCAGAACCAGCAAGGCGGACAGGGCGGCCAGCAGGGCGGCCAACAGGACCGTGACCGCGACAATCAGCAGCAACGCCAGAACCCGGGCCAGGGTGGTCAGCAGGGCGGTCAGCAGGATCGCCAGCCGGGGCAGGGTGGACGGCAGAGCGATCAGAACCGCTAGGCAGCGGCTCGCTGAAATTGATACGCGTCGGAAATGAAAAGGCGGGGCTCGATGATCATCGAGTCCCGCCTTCTAAACTGGAGGCCCGGCCTGGATTCGAACCAGGCTAAGATAAGGTCTTGCAGGACCTTTTGCGTCTCCGCTCCGCCACCGGGCCAACGCCGACGATAACGGAGCGGTGATTGCGGGCAAGCACAGCACGGCCCTACAGCTAACGTTTATGCTGAATACACTCTGTTAGGGTTAACTTGCCGCCGGTTCCCTGCGCGCGACAAAGGTCATCCGTGTCTGCAGATGTCCGATATTGCGCGCGGCGCGCGCGCTCTGAAAGCCCGCAGCGCCCAGTTTGGATGTCATCTCCTGTTCGCTGTAGCGCGTCAGTCCGGCATTCTTGCGCAGCTTCGCATAATCCGAGAACACCGTGCGCATGAGTCCGCGGAGTGCGGCGAGGAAGAAACCGTCGCGCCATCCGAAGCGGAGCAGCGCCAGCGCATCCTTCCAGGCCGGCGTATCGGGCTGAACCACGTCGCCGATCACGAGCTTGCCGGCCGGCTGCAGCAGGCGGCGAAATTCCGCGAGCAGATCTTCAAGATCCTTTGGAGACAGATATTGCGACACCGAATGCATGACGATGACGTCGAACGAGCCGTCCGGCAGCGCCGCGACCGCTTCCGGTGACAGCACCGCGATACTGCGCTGATGCGCGACGCGCGCGGCCAGGCGCTCGCGCAAGGTCGGCGCCGCTTCGCACAGCGTCAGTTGCCCGGCCTTGCGGAGCAGCCGCTCGGCATAGGCCGCCTCGCCGCAGCCATAATCCAGCACGCGGTCGCCGTCATTGATATGATCGAGCATGCCATCGCCGGTGATAATGGCGTGCACCTGCTTGTGCCGCGCATTCACATAGATGGCGTGATCGGAATCGAAGAAGGTAATCCAGTCGCTCATGCGGCCTTATAGCGTGCTGCGCCGGGCCGAAGCTACCGGCTATCGCCTCGGCCGATCGGCCACGAGACCGGACATTTCCACCACCTCGAAGTCTTTCGTGGTCACCCGGCGAAGCTCGCGCAGCGCCGCCATGTTCCAGCGCGGGTCCGGCGCGCCGGTGATGAAATTGTCGCTGCCATTGTCGGCGAGGATCATGCCGTAGGTCTTCAGCGCCTGCAGGATCACCCGCGCTTCCGGCGAGAAGCCTGACAGGTCGTAATCGGCCTTCAGACGCATGCGCATGCCCATCGGCGCCAGGTCGTCATCGAATGCCTTGCTTGCCCAGTGACTCGCCGGCGGGATGTAGGCGCGCCGTGTGTTCACCAGCGTGAAACGGATCGCGTGCTCGACCTTGCCGGCGCCGACTACCTCGTCGTACCGGACGAGACCCGGAAGGATCGGCAGGCCCGCGGCGTCAGCGGAAGTCCAGCGCGCCGGGCGCTCCTGGTTCTTTTTCAGGTCCCAGATCGCGCCGCTGCCCGCATTCCAGCCGCCCTTGCCATCCGGAAATGCGTTGAAGAGTTCGTACAGAACCCACGCATCGCGATCGAGCACCAGCACATGGCGATCGCCCTTGCCGTTCGGGCCGCCTTCGATTGGGGCGTCGGCGGGGATCGGGTAGGGGCCGGGATCGCTCTCCTGCGGCGCCTCGGTGAAGGCGACCGGCACGCGCGGCTGATGGCCCGGCACCACCACATACGGAATGCCGATCGGCGCGCCTTCATATTCGGTACCGAAATCGGGATGCAGCGGCTTGTCCCAGCCAATGCGCGCCAGGATGCGCGACGAGTTCGGATCAACCGGCTCTCTGGAGATGTCCCGGTGCCACGGGCTGTCATCGGGCAGGAGCCGCCGGCCCTTCAGATCGGCATTCACGCCGAGGTCGATGCCCGAACCCCGGTCGGCGGCGGGAGCAATCTCGAACTTGGGACGCGCATATTGCGCGTTGCTTGTCGTGAGCAAGACGGCGCTGCCGATCAGCGCCACCAGCAGGCGGAATGCATTCGTCATGGGAGACACGCGTCTGCGAACCTGGGGCAATCGCGGCAATGCAATCAGAACCGGCCGCTGCTGTCACGACCATTCGCGGATCAGCGGGCCGTCCCGCCCGAAAAACGGATCTGTCTCCGGCCGCGCCACGCCCGGTATTTTCACCAGCGCGCGTTCGTATTCCGGCCGCGTGCCGAGGCAAAGATCGTAGATGCCCTCGGCCGGATAGGCGCCGACGACCAGAAGATCTTCCGATGCCTCGATGCATTGGTGGCCGGTCCCGGCGGGAAGGACCGCCGCGTCGCCCGGCTCGACGCTGAAGTTTTCGCCATGCGCGCCGCCGAACCGCAATGTCGCGCTCCCGCGTGCGACGACGAGCACTTCGTGAATGCGCGGGTGGTAATGCGGGAAGGGGTACACTCCGTCGCGCCAGCTTCGGCCCCAGCGATTGGCGCGCAGTGTTCGCTCTATCGCTGCGGCAGGGTCGGACTCGCTCGTCAGTTCGAACACCCGCGGGTAGAACAATAACGGCAGCGACGGATTGTTCGGGATCGCGCCGTCATCGGGAAACATGAAGCCGTAGGCTTTTACCGTAGCGTTTGCAGTCATGACACGACCGCAACGCGCGATCCGTGCCGCCGTTCCGGGAGCCTGACTCGCGGATCATGATGCCGCCTTGTGGCGAGAACCGCCGATATGCGTCAGTGGCCTGACGAAGTTGAGGAGATAAGCCAGCATCGACCAGCGCGGCTCGTAAAAGCTGATCGCCACGGACAGCGCCGCGCTCGCGACCAGCAGCCATAGCGAGCGCGTGCCCTCGCGCAGGCCTTCGGTATGCCAGCCCTCATGGTCGGCGATGGAGTTGAGGCGGATCGAGACCAGCGCCGCGAACGCCATATTGGCGGCATAGATCCAGACCGCCGGCGCGAGATCGTCGTAGCGTCCGATCAGCATGGTGGAGAATGGCAGGCAGGTGATCAGGAACAGATGCAGCAGCGTCCAGCGCGCGAACTGGCCGGTCACGGTCTCCTGGCCGGCGGCGAGTTTGCTGTTGCCGAGCCAGCGCATGCCGACCACGAAGAAGGTGATCAGATAGACGAGGAATTTGGACTGCAGCTCGGTAATCGCGCGCCACAGCTCGGCGCCGGTTTTCGGATCGAACGCCTCCGGTAGCCGGATGTCGATCACCAGCAGCGTCATGGCGACGCCGAACATGGCGTCGGCCAGCGCATCGAGCCGGGTCTTGGAGATTGAGTCGCGGTGATGCAGCGGCACGACGAACCTAGCTCCGTCACCCTGAGGTGCCCGCGCGTCGCGCGGGCCTCGAAGGGGGACGGCCCGCACTTCGGCCGTTCATCCTTGGAGGCTCGCTTCGCTCGCACCTCAGGATGACGGAGCGAAAGTTGCGCCTGGATTAGAAAGTCTTACGCCTACGCCGCCTTGCGCTTGTGCTCGCGCATCAGTTCGACAAAACGCCGGAACAGGTAATGCGAGTCGCGCGGACCGGGCGAGGCTTCCGGATGATACTGCACCGAGAAGACCGGCTTGTCCTTCAGCGCGATCCCGCAATTGGATCCGTCGAACAGAGAAATGTGGGTCTGCTCGACATTGCCCGGCAGGGAGTCCTTGTCCACCGCGAAGCCGTGATTCATCGAGGTGATCTCGACCTTGCCGGTGGTAAGATCCTTTACCGGATGGTTGGCGCCGTGATGGCCCTGATGCATCTTCATGGTCTTGCCGCCAAGCGCGATGCCGAGCATCTGGTGGCCGAGGCAGATCCCGAACGTGGGCATCGACTTGTCGATCATCTCGCGGATCACCGGCACCGCATATTCGCCGGTCGCCGCCGGGTCGCCCGGTCCGTTCGACAGGAACACGCCATCCGGCTTCAGCGCCATGATGTCCTCGGCGGAGGTCGTGGCCGGCACCACCGTGATCTTGCAGCCGTTCGAGGCGAGCAGCCGCAGGATGTTGCGCTTCACGCCGAAATCGATCGCGACCACATGAAATTCCGGATTGTCGACCCGCGAATAGCCCTCACCCCAGACCCATTCGCCTTCGTCCCAGGTGAAGCGCTGCGCGCTGGTCACCATCGGCACCAGGTCCATGCCTTCGAGGCCCGGCCAGTCGCGCGCTTCTTTCTTGAGCGCGGCGATATCGAACGTGCCGGACGGCTCATGCGCGATCACGGCATTCGGCATGCCCTTCTCGCGAATGAGTGCGGTCAATGCGCGGGTATCTATGCCCGAAAGCCCGATGATGCCGCGGGCGCGCAGCCATTGGTCGAGATTGCGGGTGGCGCGGTAATTCGACGGATCGGTGATGGCGCCCTGCAGGATCACACCGCGGGCGCCCGGCGTCGCCGCCATGTTCACCGTCTCGATATCTTCATCGTTGGTTCCGACATTGCCGATATGCGGGAAGGTGAAGGTGATGAGCTGGCCGGCATAGGAGGGATCGGTGAGGATCTCCTGATAGCCGGTCATGGCGGTGTTGAAGCAGACCTCGCCGACCGCCGTGCCGGTGGCGCCGAAGCCGTAGCCTTCGAGAATGGTGCCGTCGGCCAGCACCAGGAGCGCGGTGGCCTTCGGCTCCGCCCAGCCGGACCCAGGTCCGGAATCGTGTAAGGTGTTCATAAGCGGCCTGAATAATCGCCCCGGACGCCAATGCCAACCCCGGACCGAGGGATATGAGAACTGCTTTTGTCTATATCTGTGCGGCGTTGGCTGAAATTGCGGGGTGTTTCGCGTTCTGGGCCTGGCTGCGGCTCCATCAACCGGTGTGGTGGCTTGTTCCGGGCATGGTCTCGCTCGCGGCATTCGCCTGGCTGCTGACGCTGGTGGACGCCTCCCATGCCGGCCGCGCCTATGCCGCCTATGGCGGGGTCTACATTGCCGCCTCGCTCATGTGGTTATGGGCGATGGAGGGTGCGCGACCGGACCGCTGGGACCTGATCGGCGCCTCCGTCTGCGTGGCCGGGGCGGCGATCATTCTCTATGGCCCGCGCCCGCTGCCGGCCTAGCCATCGGCGGCGCGCTTGGTTTTTGCGCGGCCGGGCGCTACATGCAGGCCGAATGCGGTGCGGTGCGCGCTGGCTCGAATGACGCGCGCTGCCGCCAGAGGAGATACGCCATGCTGCGCGACGACATCAACAACGCTCTCAAAGAGGCGATGAAGGCCAAGGACGAGCGCAAGATCGCGACGCTGCGGCTGGTTAATTCCACCTTCAAGAATGCCGATATCGAAGCGCGCGCTTCGGGCAAGACGCTGTCCGATGCCGATCTGCTTCCGGTGCTGCAGAAGATGATCAAGCAGCGCCAGGAATCGAAGGAGCTTTACGAGAAGGGCGGCCGCCCCGAGCTCGCCCAGCAGGAAGGCGAGGAGATCGCCATCATTACCGCCTATCTGCCGAAGCAGATGTCCGAGGCGGAGATGACGGCTGCCATCGATGCCGCGATCGCCGAGGCCGGCGCGGCCTCGATGAAAGACATGGGCAAGGTGGTCGGCGTGTTGCGCGCGAAATATGCGGGCCAGATGGATTTCGGCAAGGCCAGCGCCTTGGTGAAGGGCAAGCTCGGCGGCTGAGCGGGCGCGTTTCGCTCCGCTACGGCGGACGCAACCGCGTCAGCCGGCGCGCACGAGATGGTCCGCCGGAACACGGAATTGCCACCGGACACCTTCGGGCGCGAAATCCATCGAGACCTCACCGCCGAGCAGTTGCGCAACAACGCGTTCGCACACTATGTGTCCGAAGCCTTTTCGCGTCGGCGGCGCAACCTGAGGTCCGTCGCGCTCGATCCAGCATAGCTGCAGATCCCTGCTCGCCGCATTCTGCGTCCATTCGATCGTGACGGAGCCGGTGTCGTTCGACAGCGCGCCATGCTTCACCGCATTGGTCGCGAGCTCATGGAATGCCAGCCCAATGGCTTCGGCGGCCCGCGGCGTCACGATCATTGCGGGGCCGGACAGATGCAGGCGGTCGGTTCCGGCGTCGACGAACGGCGCGAGCTGACTTTCGGCGATCTCGGCGATCGACGCGCCCTGCCAGTCGCGATGCACCAGCAAGTCGTGCGAGGCCGCGAGCCCTTGGAGCCGCGACGAAAACCGCTCGTGAAACTCCTCGACCGTATTCGCGCTGCGACTGGTCTGGGTCGCGATCGAGAGGATGACGGCGAGCAGGTTCTTGGCGCGATGCGTCAGCTCGCGCATGATCAATTCGGTATGTTGCTCGGCAAGCTTCCGGTCGGTGATGTCGCCGACCACGTTGACCAGCCGGGACGCCCGGCCATCGGGCAGGCGGGCGACAACCTCCGCGCCGCCGGCCAGCCATCGTACGCTGCCGTCGGGTTTCACGATCCGGTATTCCACCGGAAACCAGTCCTGCCGGTCGGCGATCTCGTAGAATGATGGCGTCATGTGCCGGTCGTCGGGATGGACCGCCCGGCGAAACTCGTCGTTGTCGCCGCCGAAATGGCCGATCCCGTCCGGCACATCGATTCCGAACATGGCCATCGCTTCGGGTGTCCAGTGCCGCACACCCGCCGCCAGATCGGTTTCCCAATGGACCAGGCGACCGGCCTTCAGCGCAGATCGCAACTGCGCCTCGCTTCTGGCGAGTTCTTCGGTTCTCCGCACCAGCTGTTGCTGGGCCTGCAACAGGTCGCGTTCGGCGTGGCCTTGCGCAATTCCGCTCGCAGGTTGCGCGCTCGTTTTGCGGTGAGGCTCTTTGTTCTCGTCGAAGGTCATCCGGGTGCCGCCGTTCGATCGTCCGCTCAGCGATGTCGGCCGCCTCGCATCACGCTAGAATAATGATTGTAGGGTTGTTTACGCGCGGGACAAATCGCAATTGGGACACCACCTGCAAGATCGGTAGCGTGATCGCCGTTGCGCGCGAAATGCGGCCATTGGCCCCGGTCGTCGGGAAAGCAGGGCGGCATGACGGCACGGCGCACCGCACAAGCGGGTTTGCGCCCGGTCAAACCCGCCGCCACATTGTTTCGCTATAGGCATACCTCCTGTTGCCTTTTCGGGAGGATTTGCGTGGGCGTCAGATTTCTCGCCGCCACCATCATCGTTGCACTTGCGGCTTTTGCCGGGTGGTGGTGGCTGTATGGCAGCGGTCCCGAGGTCACGGTTGTCTCGC
The DNA here is from genome assembly GCF_059499825.1 of Pseudorhodoplanes sp. Classification (NCBI taxonomy): domain Bacteria; kingdom Pseudomonadati; phylum Pseudomonadota; class Alphaproteobacteria; order Hyphomicrobiales; genus Pseudorhodoplanes; species Pseudorhodoplanes sp. The sequence continues at coordinate 198,717 of NZ_JCABZI010000005.1, read as the reverse complement.
CGTCACGCGGCACCGCGGTCGAGATCGTCTACGCCACCGGTGCGGTCGAGCCGGTGCGCTGGTCGAAGGTGACCAGCCTCGTCCGGCAGCGTATCGTCGAAATCTGCAATTGCGAGAACAAGGCGGTGAAACGCGGCGACGTGCTGGCGCGGCTCGACGACAAGGAGATCCGCGCCTCGTTGCACGAATTGCGCGCGCGCGAGGACTTCGCCAAGCGCGAAGTGGCACGGACGACCGAGCTGGTCGGACGCGGCGCCGCCACCACCCAGGCGCATGAAAAATCGCTGACGGAGCTCCGCCAGGTCAACGGGCTGATCTCCGTGCTCGAGGAGCGCGTCGACCAATACACCATTACCGCGCCAATGGATGGAATCGTCCTGCGGCAGGATGGCGAAGTCGGCGAGATCGTCGAGGCCGGATCGATCCTGTTCCGGGTCGGCATGCCCAAACCGCTGGAGGTCGAGGCCGAAGTCAACGAAGAGGACATCCCGCGTGTCTCGGTCGGACAGCTTGTGCTGTTTCGCACCGACGCCTTCCCGGGCCGGCGCATCGAGGGCCGGGTGCGCGAGATCACGCCGATGGGCAATCCGGTCACCAAGACCTATCGCATCCGGGCCGATCTGCCCGACGATACGCCGTTGCGGATCGGCATGAGCGTGGAGGCCAATATCGTCACCCGCGAGAAGCCGGACGCGCTGCTGATTCCGACCGCGGCCTTGCAAGGCTCTCACGTCTTTGTCCTTGACGGGACAATCGCGCGCCGCCGCGAGGTCAAGGTCGGCATCAAGGGCACCCGCAACAGCGAGATCGTGGACGGTCTCAACGAGAGCGACCGCCTGATCTCGCCCGCACTCTCCAGCCTCAAGGACGGCCAGGCGGTCCGGGTTCGCGGAGTCGCGCCATGAGCCTGGTCTTCGACATCGCATGGACGCATGTGCGCTTTCGCGCGCGCCAGACCATGGTCGCGGTCGCCGGTGTCGCCACCGGCGTCGGCTTCTCGATCATGATGGCCTCGCTGATGGTCGGATCGCAGAACGACTTCATGCGGCTCCTGATCGATGCGTTGCCGCATATCGCCGTCTCCGACGAACGCCGCGATCCGCCGCCGCAACCGGCGGAGGGCGCATTCGAGGCTGCGCAGATTTACGGCCTGACGCCGGAGCAGCGCCGCAAGGGGATCAAGAATCCGCTCGCCACCATGGCCGCGCTGGAAGGCTGGGTCCCGGGCGACGTCGCGCCCTCGACCAAGACGCAGGGCATCCTGCGCTATGCCGGCCGGGATGTTGCGGTCAGCATCACCGGCATCGATCCGCAGCGGGAGCCGCGGGTGTCCTCGCTGCCGCAACATATGCGCGGCGCCACGCTGGCTGCGCTCTATCGTGCGACCAACGCGATCGTTCTCGGCGACCGGCTGGCGCAGAAGCTCGGTGCGCGTATCGGTTCGAATATCACGGTGCAGACCAGCGAAGGCGTTCAACTCGGCGCCCAGGTGGTCGGACTGTTTCACTCGGGCGTGCGTTCGGTCGACGAGGGAACCGCCTATGTGCTGCTCAAGACCGCGCAAATCCTGTCCAACCAGACCGGCCTGATCAATGAACTGCGCGTGCGCGTCGGCGATCCGATGACGGCGAACCTGGTGGCGCAGCGGATCGAGCACGAGACCGGCTACAAGTCGGTGTCGTGGCAGGAAGCCCACGAGGACCTGCTGTCCTCCTTCGTGATCCGCAATGTCATCATGTACACGGTGGTGGGTGCGATCCTCCTGGTCGCGAGCTTCGGCACCTACAACATCATCTCGACCATCACCCATGAAAAGGCGCGCGACATCGCGATCATGAAATCGCTCGGCCTGAGCGAATTGACGGTGCGCGCCATCTTCGTCGTCGAGGCGGCGCTGATCGGGCTTGCGGGTGCGCTGGCCGGGTTCGTGCTCGGTTATCTGATGTGCATGGCGCTCGGCACCATCGAGTTCAAAAGCCCCTTCATCGACTCGAGCCGCCTGCCGGTGGTCTATGATCCCTCGCATTATCTGCTGGCCGGCGCGGTAGCGCTGGTCTCATCGTTCGCGGCCGGCTACATGCCGGCGCGCAAGGCGGCGCGCGTTCACCCGGTCGAGATCATCCGGGGTGCGACATGATCCACAGCGATGGCGAGATCCTGATCGAGGCCAGGGACGTCACCCGCATCCTGTCCGGCATCGTGCCGGTGACGCTGGTGCAGGGCATTAACCTGGCAATTCACGCGCGCGAATTCGTCGCGATCACCGGGCCTTCGGGGTCGGGCAAGTCGTCGCTGCTCTATCTGCTGGGGCTGCTCGATATGCCGACGCAGGGCGAGGTGCTGATCCGAGGCCATGCCACCGTCCGCATGAGCGAAAGCGAGCGCGCGCGGACGCGGCTGTCCGACCTCGGCTTCGTGTTCCAGTTTCACTTCCTGCTGCCGGAATTCTCCGCGCTCGACAATGTGACCCTGCCGATGCGCGCCCTGGGACGGCTTACACCGCGGCAGATGCGCGAGCGCGGGGCGGACCTGCTCGCATCGTTCGGACTGGCCGAGCATATGCACAAGCGCCCCGACCAGATGTCCGGCGGGCAACGTCAGCGCGTCGCGGTGGCGCGCTCGCTCGCCAACGATCCGCCGGTGGTGCTGGCCGATGAGCCGACCGGCTCGCTCGATTCCGCGTCCAGCGAGCAGGTGTTTCAGATCCTGCGCGATCTGGTCGACAAGAACGGCAAGACGGTGGTGGCCGTCACCCACGATCTCGATCTTGCCGCGCGCATGGACCGGCGCGTTCATCTGGTCGACGGCCGCATCGTGCAGGACGAAGCGGCGCGCGTCTTGGCCGGCGCGGGCGGATGACTCCGGCAGGCTTGGTCGCCGCGCGCTAGCGCTCGTTCACCGCATCGCCCAGCTTGCGCAGCAACAGGGCGCGCTGCGCCGTCGCCTGCATCCGGCAATAGGCGCCGTCGCCCGGCAGCGAGCCCGGCTCGACCTTGTCAAAGACCGGGCACAGCGTGTCGCGCTGCTGCGCCCAGCTCTTGGCGGAATCTGTCAGCGCCTTGCTGATATCCTTGAAGCCGCCGGCACGCACGCGCTTGCTGGCCGCTTCGACGATGGCATTCCAGACTGCGAGTTCGCGTTGCGCGCAGGCTCTTTTCTTGTCGGTATCGTTGTCCGTCGTCTGCATGCAAGGATCGGCGATCAGCCCGATGCAGTCCGTGCCAAGCTTGTCGGCCTTGTCCGCGCGCTTGAGGCAGTCATTGATGGTCTTCAGGTCGGGCGCCCGCGCCTGTTGCGCGTGCGCTGACGAGCAGGCGCAGAGACCCAGCGCGGCCAGACCAAAGACAACGACCCCAAACAATGGGCCACAAGGCCGGGCCATCGTCCTGGACGGACCCGTGACCGGAGATCTGGCGTGCTGCATCGGCTCACTCTCGCGTCAATCGCGAAATCGTTAAGGATTTTTCAGTTGCGGCAGGTCAAGACGCAAATTCCTCAGGTCTTTACGCTATCCAAAAGGACAGAAGGAGCAGAATCATGCAGAGTTTCGATCAACTTGTTGCAGACCTGAAGCGGCTGCGTGACGAGGCACGGGTGAAGGCGCATCTCGGCTCGATGGAAGCGCAGGATGAATGGCGCAAGCTCGAGAGCAAGTGGGACAATTTCGAAGCCCGCGCCAAGCTTGATCGCAGCGCGAGGGACGTCGGCGCTGCGCTGGACTTGCTTGGCACCGAATTGAAGGCCGCTTATGAGCGCATTGCAAAGGCTGTATGAGCGATGACCGGACGCGGCGATCTGCAACGCGAGCTCGAGGCGCTGCGGCGTGAGTTGCGGCAGGTCCCGCGGGTTGCGGAAGAGGGCGATGTTGCCTCGGGTGCGGCCGCTCCGGCCAAGACGGATGTGCCGCCTCAGCCCGAGGATATCCGCGGCGAGATCGAGCGCGTCCTGCGCGAATTGCAGGACAAGCTCGGCGAAACCGCCGAGGAGGCCGAGGACGTGATCGCCGCCAATCCCTTCGCCTCGGTGGCCGCCGCTTTCCTGCTGGGCGTGCTGGTTGCCAATGTCATGTCGCGAGCGAGATAGCCATGGACCGCTTCATAAGTAACCTGCGCGTACTCTGGCGCACCGAGCGCGCGATAGCCGAAATCAAGATGCGGCATGTCATCGCCCGGTCCGGCCTCAATGCGGCCGCCGGCCTGCTGGCGCTGATCGGTCTTTTGATGTTTGAGGTCGCCGCGTTCTTCGCGCTGCTCGAAGTCTGGAGCACGATCGGCGCGGCACTGATCCTGGGCGCGGCGAATTTCGTGATTGCCGGCATCCTGATGCTGATCGCCAATCGCAAGACGCCCGGCCGCGAGCTCGAACTGGCCAACGAGATTCACGATCACACCATGCAGGCGCTGCAGGCCGATGCACGGCTGCTGCAGGCGGACATCGCCTCATTCGGGCAGGCGCTGCGGCATCCGCTCGACAGCGCGCTGCCGTCGCTGATCGTCCCGCTGGCGACGATGCTGATGGCCTTCCTGAAAAAGAAGAGCGAGACGAAATAGCTTTCGCCCTCAATCCTCGCTGTAGGGATTGTAGCGCGCAATCGCCTCCATCACGAGCTTTTCGGCGCCCTCGGCATCGAGCCATTTCACGATCGTGACCCACTTGCCCTTTTCCAGATCCTTGTAGTGCTGGAAGAAATGCGCGATCTGCTCGCACATGATCGTGGGCAGGTCCTTGTAGCTCTGCACGCCGGCGTAGAACGGATGCAGCGCATCCACCGGCACCGCCAGGATCTTCTCGTCGCCGCCGGCCTCGTCCTCCATCACCAGCGCACCGACCGGGCGGCAGCGGATCACCGCGCCTGCCACCACCGGTACCTGGCTGACCACCAGCACGTCGCACGGATCGCCGTCGGCCGAGAGCGTGTGCGGGATGAAGCCGTAATTGCCGGGATAGAACATCGCGGTATGCAGGAAGCGGTCGACGAACAGCGCCCCCGATTTCTTGTCGATCTCGTATTTGACCGGGACGCCGCCGAGCGGGATTTCGATCACCGCGTGGATGTCCTTGGGCGGATTCTTGCCCGATGTGATGCGAGAAATGTCCATGCAGCGACTCCGGATGATTTGCGCGAAAGCCTATCATACGGAGCCGCCGATGTCCGTCAGATGGCGCGCCGGTCAGTTGCTGCGCAGCGCCGCCGCCAGGCTGTCATACGATCCCGGAAAATACGACACATTGTGCCAGGGTCGCTTGCTCATGAAATCCGCGAGCTTGCGCGCCTGCGCGGCGTCCGTGCCGAACAGCAGGATCCGGCGATTGAAGTCATCCTCCGGCAGCGCCATTTTCTTCAGCTTGCCCGACACCACATCGTCGGCTGGCGCGCTGATGGCGCCGGGGATGCTGCCCTTGGCAAAGTCCTCGGCTGCGCGCGCATCGATATAGACGGCGGTCTGATCCGCCTTGAAGATGCGGGTGATGCCCGGAAGTTCGACCGCGACCGGCCCGCCGAGCGCGCGCCAGACCGGAATGCCGAGCTGATAGCGCTTCACGTTGGTGAAGCCCGCATCCGCCAGTTGCTCGCCGAGACGACGGCTCGCCTGGCAATAGGGGCCGTTGCAATACAGAACCAGGGCCTTGCTTTTGTCGCCGCCGGTCAGCGCCGTGACGGCCGCCACCTGGGCAGCCGGTGCCGCATCGAGATTGCGGGCGCCCGGGATGTGCCCGGCGTCGAATTCGGCGCGCGAACGGGTATCGAGTACGAGGGCGTTGCCGTCGCGCAGCGCGGCCCGCATCGTTTCGGTGCTGATCTCCGGCGTCTTTCCGGCCTCCCCGAGCGTGGCCTCAAGAATGCCGGCCGTCTGCGCGAAAAGCGCGTTGGAATTCAGGGTGAAGACGACCGCGAACGCGATCGATTTCCACAGCTTTCCAAACATCGATGCCTCCTGTTTCGCCGCGGCGCATCTGGCGCGGCCCGAAGCATCACACCGTGGCGGCATCGGAAAATCCAAGAGGATCGGCTGAGCGCAGCGCGCGGATTTTGCGCGCGCGCCGTCAGAGCGGATGCGCCAGCGGTCCCAATGCGTCGGTCACGATGGTGAGCGAGGCCCGTATCGCGCTGGCCAGTCCGTCCGCATTGCGGAAGGGGCCACGCTGGCGGGAGGATGCAAGATACAGCGTGCGGCGGATCGAAGGCTCGACGATCTGCCGGGCATCGAGCTTGCCTTCGGACTTCGTCGATCACGGCAAAATAGGGCAGGACCGCCGACGCCGCGCCGCGACCGACCAGGCTTTTCATGGCCGAGATCGACCGCACCTCGTAGGCAACGCGCAGATCGCGATTGAGATCGCGTGCCGCCTTGGCGATGGCGGTGCGCACCGTATCGCCTTCCTCCGGCATCGCCAGATCGAGCGTAAGCGTGTCCGCGAATGCGATCGGCTGGCGCGGGGACTCGCCGGGCAAGGTGACCAGCACAAGATCGTCCTGCAGGATCGGCATGCGCGCGACATGCGGCAATTCGGGGACATCGTAGCAAAGGATGAAATCGGTCTCGCCGCGTGTCAGCGTATCGGCCAGCACGTGGCTCATGGCCTCGACCAGACTGAGCGAAACGCCGGGCAGGCGCTCGCGCACCACCATCGCGATCTCGGTGCCGACGATCAGCATCAGCGCAGGCGTGATGCCGAGCCGGATGAATTCCTTCTCGGAATCGGCGCCGGCCGACAATTCCTTGCGGGTCTGCTCGACCAGCTTGAGAATGTCGATCGCGCGATCCCGCAATATCGTTCCGGCCGCGGTCGGCTCGACGCCGCGCGAATGGCGGACCAGAAGCGCAACGCCGAGGCTTTCCTCAAGCTGCTTGATCTGCATCCCCAGCGCGGTCTGCGCCACATGGAGCTGCTCGGCCGCACGGGTCATGTTCCCGGTCTCGACCACGCTCAGGAAATAGCGGAGCTGACGGAGATTCATTGCGGCGGTCCGCGAGAGGCGCGGACGCGAGCATAGACCAGCCGGGTGAGAGCCGCCTGGTCAATCTTGCGTCAGCGCAGAGCGTGAATGCCGTAACTCTCGTCGCGCAGTCGCTTCGCCTCTACCAGCACCCGGCACATCCGCTGCGCCCAGGCCCGCTGGTCGGCTTCGGTCTCGATCAGGTCGTGGCGGATCTCGATCGCCACATGCGGCAGGCCCCGCTGCTCGCCGTGCACGGGGATCGTGTAGTCGGTGTCGTCCGAGACCGTGTAGGGCTCATTGTCGCCGACGGTCATCTCGTCTTCCTCGCGCAGGAGGCGCAGCACGAACGCCGCAAAGCGCGAGTCGCGATTATAGAGCACACCGGAATGCCACGGCCGGCTCACGCCCTTGTAGACCGGCGTGAACGAATGCATCGCCACCAGGAAGGCGGGCAGGCCCTCGCGCTGTCGCCGGTCGAGTTCGGCCGTGATCGCGTCGTGATACGGCGCGAAGATTTCGCGCCGCCGCGCCGCGATCGCGTCCTCGGTGAGTTTCACATTGCCGGGAACCGGCGTGCTTTCGCTGACCTTCGCGACCGAACTGTGCGCCAGGAACGGCCGGTTGCAGTCGATGACGAGGCGCGAATAGGGCTGCAGGATCGCGTGGGCGTCGAGTTCGTCGGCCATGAAGCGCACCACCGGCTCGATGCCGACGTCCCAGGCGATGTGCCGGCGCAGCTCGCTCTCCGATACGCCGAGGTCGCCGAGCGCACGGGGAATCCGCCGTCCGGCATGGTCGCTGACCAGCAGGAACGGGGAACTGCTCTGCGGCTTCAACGTGACGACCGCAGGCGGTTCGTCCGGTCCGAGAAGCCGGTTCATGCGAAAATGCCCAGGAAATGGACAGCACGGCCCGGATGCCGGCATTCAGGCCAACGCGATTTCATCGGGAACCCTCAAAAGCCTTTGAAAGACGGGGTGATTCGGGTGCTCAATCGAATTTGCCACGATTCTTGCTTCTTCGATGCCGGAGCCCGGACGTCCAGATGCCAATCCTGACCATTCATCACAAGACCGAATATCGCTACGCCCGACCGGTGACCTTCGGCGAACATCGCATGATGTTGCGGCCGCGGGACGGCCACGACCTGCGGGTAATCGGCGAGCAACTGACCATCGAGCCCAGGCCGGTGTCGGTGCGGTGGATCCGCGATGTGTTCGGCAACACCGTCGGCATCGTCAGGTTCGCCGGTCAGTTCGAGAAGCTCGTGTTCGACAGCAAGGTGAAGGTCGATCACCGTCCGTTGCGCGGCCTGCATCTGTCGGCGGAGGATTACGCGTTCCTGCATCCCTTCGCCTATGACGAAGACGAAATGCCGGACCTCGCCTTGTCGATCCAGCGCTCATTCGACGATCCCGATCGCAAGATCGAACTCTGGGCGCGGCAATTCGTGCGCTCCGAAGGGCAGACGCTGACGCAGGACCTGCTCACCGACATCACCCACGCAATCAAGCGCGACTTCGTCTATCGCCGCCGTTACCAGCCAGGCGTGCAGACGCCACTTGAGACGTTGCGCACCGGCATGGGCACCTGCCGCGATTTCGCGCTGTTCATGATCGAAGCGGTGCGCTCGCTGGGCTACGCGGCACGCTTCGTGTCGGGCTATTTGCATGTGCGCGGCAGCGATCACGAGCGGGTCGGCGGCGGCTCCACCCATGCCTGGGTGCAGGTTTATCTGCCGGGCGCGGGCTGGGTCGAATTCGATCCGACCAACGGCATCGTCGGCAATACCGATCTCATTCGCGTTGCGATCGCGCGCGAGCCGCGCCAGGCGGTGCCGCTCTGGGGCAGCTATACCGGCAAGCCGTCGGATCATCTCGAGATGAAGGTGAATATCCGCGTGGTGTCGGAAACACAGAACTGATGGTCCGATCCGAACATGGAACGGTCTTGCCGCCTCGCATCCATTCCTCTTTGTCAATGTGAAAACGGGAACTTAAGGCACGGCAAGGAATTGCAGCTTTCGCGGGAATGAGGGCTGTTGCGAACTGGCCCTTTGAACATCAGGGCCATTTGCGTTCATGCAGATCAGGATCGGTTACGACATCGGCTACGGCGCGGACGCAGCCACGCCGATGGTGATCATGCTCAACGTGCATCCGTCGCGGCACGGCGATCTGGTCGGCACCGAAATGATCACGACAGCGCCCGATACGCCGATCACCTTCTATCGCGACGGCTTCGGCAATGTCTGTGGCCGGCTGGTGGTGCCTGCGGGCGGCGTCGTCATCTCCTGCCGTGGCGTCGTGCGCGATACCGGGTTGCCGGATGCGGTCGTGCCGACCGCGATGCAGCTTCCGATCGATCAATTACCGGACGATTGCCTCGTCTACCTGATGGGCTCGCGCTATTGCGAGACCGACAAGCTCACCGATCTGGCCTGGTCGCTGTTCAAGGACACGCGGCCCGGCTGGGAGCGGGTGCAGGCGATCTGCGACTATGTGCACAATCACCTGACCTTCGGCTATGAATTCGCCGCGCCGACCAAGTCCGCGCATTCGGTGCATGACGAGCGCCGCGGCGTCTGCCGCGACTTCGCCCATCTCGCGGTCACGCTGTGCCGCTGCATGAACATCCCGACCCGCTATTGCACCGGCTATCTCGGCGATATCGGCGTGCCGCCGGACGAGGCGCCGATGGATTTTTCAGCCTGGTTCGAGGTCTATCTGTCGGGCAGCTGGTACACCTTCGACGCGCGCCACAACCACCCGCGCATCGGCCGCATCCTGATGGCGCGCGGCCGCGACGCCGCCGACGTGCCGCTCTCCAATTCGTTCGGCCGCACGACGCTGACCAAGTTTCAGGTCTATACCGACGAAGTGGTTTGACTCGTCATTCGGGACGCGCGGAGCGCGATCCGGATCGGGCGGTCTACATCACAGTCGTCATGCCCGCGCTTGTCACGGGCAAGCACCTCCCATCCGTCTGCACACGGGTGACCGGTACAAGCCGGGTAATTGGCGCGATTTTTGCTCTGGTTCAAAGGTCGAAAGCCGACCATCCTTCGCGATGCAGGTCTGTAAGCCGGATGCCGTGCAAAAATTTATATGAGAAGGTGGTGGGTGGAACATGACCTCGCGACTGCCCGGAATGCTGCGAACAATATCGACCGTGCTTGCTACTGTGGTGGGATTTGCCTTCACGGCGCAGTTTGCCACTGCTGCGCCCTGCATGACTGTCACATTGACAGGAACCAAAGGGGGGCCAGCAGCCGTCAATGGCCTCGCCGGAGTTGGCACGCTCGTTCGTTACGGTGACGACGCCAACAATTGCAGTGCGGTTACGCTGCAATTCGATGCTGGCCGAGCGACAAGCGTCCGGCTTTCGCAGATCCCGGTCTCAGTTGGAGACATCGACGCGATCTTTTTTACGCACATTCACTCCGATCACACGGACGGCTTCGCAGATATGATGCAGTTGCGCTGGCATTACGAATCCGCGCGGCCGAAGCTTGATGTGGTTTGCGCGGCCGACGCGAAATCGCCGCTCGGTCACGTTCTCAGTTGCAGAAAATTCGCGGAGAACATCGGATCGGTGTTTTTGCAATCCGGCGAAATCGCGCAGCGACACGCTGAGCGCAAGAGCCCTCCGGCGGGAGGACCCGCAGAGTTGCTGAATGTGATCAACTTCGATCCGGCCGACGAACCAAAGCTGGTCTGGTCTTCGGGTGATGTAAAGGTCACTGCGATCAAGTCGGCGCACGTTCCCGGCCATGCTTCCTATCGCGTCGATACCCCCGCAGGCAGCGTGGTGATTAGTGGCGATGCGTCGAACGACAAGCCGTCCCCGCCGCGTGCGCATTCCACGTCCGATCAGGTGGAACGGCTGGCAAAGAACGCCGACATCCTGGTGCATGCGAGCACCCATCCGAATATGGGGCCGGAGAAAGGAGGCGGAATGCCAGCGCCGATTTTCTATCGGCAAAGCACGGTCTCCGATGTCGGCGCGATGGCACAGCGCGCGGGCGTTAAGATGTACGTGATGACCCATCTCACGCCATCGCTGGGCGAGATTGACCGCATCGATAAATGGAACATCCCCGGAGCGCCCCTAACCGAAACCGATTTTCGCAAGGCCGCTGAGGAGAGTGGGTTCACTGGCAAGATCGTTGTGGGCGCGGATCTCGCGAGCGTTCGTTTGCCGGCGAAATGATATGCGGCTGTGCAGCTACGCCCGCTTATTGCTTTTCTGGCTCGCGTTCATGAAGCTGCGCAGCACGGCGTTGATGCGCTTCTGATAGCCTGCGCCCTGCTTCTTGAAGAAGTCGAGGACGTCTTCGTCGACGCGAATTGAGATCGGCTGCTTTTTCGGCGGCACGATAATGACGGCTTCGGTCCAGCCTTCTTCGTCCCAATCCGGATCGCCGGCAATCGAGGCGTTGATCTCCTCGTCGGTCAGCTTGCGAAGCTTCTCAAGATTCGTCTTTCCCCGTCGCGGATCGTCCCGGGAGATGATGGTGATATTTTTTTCTTTCATCGCGCCTGGCTCGTCTTGCCGAAATCACATGGCAAATGTCGCCACGGAAGGTGCATACGAAGGTTACTTCGACATCGTCCAGAAATCCGAAAACCATGAAACGGATTTCTCCGTGCCGGTCGGATCGCCGTACCGCATAGGGTCCGTCCAGAACGAACCGCATGTCCTCCAAATCGATATCGCGCTCCCTCAGGTTTTTGTCCCGTTTCGCGGGATCAAAACCGAAGTCCCTGATGTCGTCGAATAGCCTTTGGATTTCTTCCGTGGTCACATGATCGAATGCCAGATGTATATACAAACGTATTTCATTTTGGTCAATCACCAGGCCGTAGCTTAATTGCTCTGTGGATAGCGGGAAAACCAATGAGTTATCGCGCAAAAATGCGGTTTTCCAAATCTCCGCCTTCGTGGGTCTTCCTTTAATCCAACCGATTCGGGCTATAGCCATACGCCATGCGCTTCTCGCCCGACTTCCTCGACGAAATCCGTACCCGCCTGCCGGTTTCGGAGGTGGTGGGACGGCGCGTGAAGCTGAAAAAGGCCGGGCGCGAGTGGCGCGGGCTGTCGCCGTTCAATCAGGAAAAGACGCCATCGTTTTTCGTCAACGACCAGAAACAGGCCTGGTTTGATTTTTCGTCCGGCAAGAACGGCTCGATCTTCGATTTCATCATGCTGACCGACGGGGTGACGTTCCCCGAAGCCGTCGAGCGGCTGGCAGTGATGGCCGGCCTGCCGATGCCGAAGGTCTCGCGCGAGGACGAGGTCCGCGAGCATCGCCGCAAGTCGCTGTACGACGTGATGGAACTGGCGACGAGATTCTTCGAGGCGACATTGCAGTCGCGGGCCGGCGCCAAGGCGCGCGGCTATCTCGCCGATCGCGGGCTGGGTCCCGAAACCCAGCTGAAATTCCGCATGGGCTATGCTCCGGCGGATCGCTTCGCGCTGAAGGAGCATCTCGGCCAGCAGGGTATTCCGGTCGAGGACATGATCGACACCGGCTTGCTGATCGCCGGCGACGACATCCCGGTGCCCTACGACCGCTTCCGCGACCGGGTCATGTTTCCAATTGCCGACTGGCGCGGGCGGCTGATCGCCTTCGGCGGACGCGCACTCGATAAGGATGCGCCCGCAAAATATCTCAATTCGCCGGAGACCCAGCTCTTTCACAAGGGCTCGATCCTGTTCAATGGCGCCAAGGCCCGAATGGCGGTGCATGAGGGCAAGTCGCTGATCGTGGTCGAGGGTTATGTGGACGTGATCGCGATGGTAACCGCCGGCTTCGAAGGCGCGGTGGCGCCGCTCGGCACTGCGCTCACCGAGGAGCAGCTGGGCCTGCTCTGGAAGATCGCCGACGAGCCGATGCTGTGTTTCGATGGCGACAAGGCCGGGCGGCGCGCGGCCTATCGCGCGGTCGATCTGGCTTTGCCGAAATTGCAGCCGGGCAAGAGCCTGGCCTTCGCGATGCTGCCGGAGGGGCAGGACCCGGACGATCTGATCCGCTCCGGTGGGCGCGCCGCGATGGAGGAAGTGCTGAAAAGCGCGCATCCGCTCGCCGATATTCTCTGGATGCGCGAGACCGAGAGCGCATCCTTCGATACGCCGGAACGCCGGGCGGCGCTGGAAGCCCGAATCGGGGAAATCCTCGGCGGCATCGGCCACGAGTCGGTTCGCAAATATTACCGGCAGGATTTCGATGCGCGGGTGCGGGCGCTGTTGGCGCCGGCGCAGTCGCAGGGCGGATACGAGCGTGGCCGCAGCTTCCAGCAGGCCGGCCGGCGCGGCGGTCCGCGCGGCGACTGGCGCACCGCGCGTCAGGCCCGCGATCCGTTCACCCAGTCCGCGAGGCTCGGCCAGAGCCCGCTGGTGCGCGGCTTCCGCAGCGCGATTTCGCCGCGCGAGGCGCTGATCCTGCTCGCGGTGATCGAGCATCCCTGGCTGCTCGAGGCCCATACCGAGGAATTCGCCGAGATCGAGTTCCAGCATCCCGATGCCGATCTGCTTCGGCGCAGCATCCTCGATGCGGTGTCCGGGGAGGCGGTGCTCGACCCGCGGGTGCTGCAGGAAGCCCTGTCGGCACGGGGTTTCGGGCCGCTGGTGTCGCGGGTGCGGGCGGCGATCACCCATACGTCGGACTGGCCGGCCCGCCCGGGAGCCGGAGAATCGGACGTTGCGCAATGGTGGGCGCACATCGTTACCTTGCATCGCAAGGCACGCACGCTAAATAAGGAGCTCAAGGACGCAGAGCGCGCGCTCGGGGACGATCCAAGCGAAGCCAATCTGGCCTGGATCCGGGACGTTCAGAACAGGCTCGCGGCGCTCGAGGGAACCGAGGCGCTGATCGAGGGGTTCGGGGCCTCGTCCGGCCGGCCGGTTCGTGGCGTATGAGGTTTGGCCCCGTTTTTGCGGGGCTTTTTTGGCGATTGGGCTTTTGATCGCAGGCCCAAGGGGTTACGGGGTTAATCCCCACTTAACGAGCCCCCACGATTGTAGGTGTGTTGATTCGGTCACCCGGCCTGGCGGGACTCGCTGTATGATGTGGGTTCAGGCCATAGGGTAGGGGTGGACGAAACGGCGGGGAATGCCCCGCCGCAGGAGAGAGAAGCTTCATGGCGAGCAAGAGCGCGGCAACGAAAAGCGCAGCCGGCAAAAGTGCAGCTGGCAGGGGCGCTGCCGGCAAGACGGCCGCCAAGACGGCCGCCAAGGTCAAGAATTCGATCAAGAACACGGTCAAGTCGCTGTTTCGGGGCGCCACCGGCAAGTCCCCGTCCAAGCCGGAGCCGAAGGCCAGAGAAACCGCCAAGGAGCCGGTCAAGGAGCCGGTCAAGGCCACCCCTAAAGTGTCCGCAAAAGAGGCCGCCGCAAAAGAGACCAGTCCGAAGTCTACCGCCAAGCCCGCTCCCGCTGCCAAGCCTGCTCCCGCCTTGAAATCCGCTCCTGCTCCGAAAGTGCCTCCCATGCGTCAAGAAGTGTCCCGTACCGCCGCTCTGAAGGCCGGCGCCAAGGCCGTCTCCGAAAAGGAGGCCGTGAAGGCCAAGGTTGCCGCCAAGGAAGAGGCCGACAAGGACACCGAGACGACGCCCGATACGCCGCTGCCGCTGCTCGATCTCTCCGACGCCGCCGTCAAGAAGATGATCAAGCAGGCCAAGAAGCGCGGCTACATCACCTATGAGCAGCTCAATGCCGTGATGCCGTCGGAGGAAGTCACCTCCGAGCAGATCGAGGACACGCTGTCGATGCTGTCCGAGATGGGCATCAACGTGATCGAGCAGGACGAGGCCGACGCCGACGCCGAGAAGGAAGAGGACGACGACGACGAGGGCGGCGAGCTGGTCGAGGTCACCTCCAAGCCGCTGATCGTCAAGTCCGACAAGGAGCCGTCCGAGCGCACCGACGATCCCGTCCGCATGTATCTGCGCGAAATGGGCTCGGTCGAACTGCTCTCGCGCGAAGGCGAAATCGCCATCGCCAAGCGCATCGAGGCCGGCCGCGAGGCGATGATCGCAGGCCTGTGCGAAAGCCCGCTGACCTTCCAGGCCATCATCATCTGGCGCGACGAACTGAACGAGGGCAAGGTCTTCCTGCGCGACATCATCGACCTGGAAGCGACCTATGCCGGCCCCGACGCCAAGCTGCCGGCGCCGGTCGGTCCCGACGGCAAGCCGCTGCCCGGCGCCGACATCGCCACGCAGGACTCGCCGCCCTCCGCGCCGCCGCAGGCCACCCCGTTCAAGGCCGCGCCCGCAGGCGACGACGCCGTGGAGAAGGACCCGGCCGAACTCGCGGCCGAAGCCGACATGGAGGACGACGAGTTCGAGAACTCGATGTCGCTCGCCGCGATCGAGCTCGAGCTGAAGCCGAAGGTGCTGGAGACCTTCGACACCGTCGCCAACGAATACAAGAAGCTGCGCAAGCTGCAGGAACAGGACATCGCCAACCGCCTGCAGAACGAGTCGCTGTCGCCCTCGCAGGAACGCAAATACAAGAAGCTGAAGGACGAGATCATCACCGCGGTGAAGTCGCTGCGCCTGAACCAGGCGCGCATCGATTCACTGGTCGACCAGCTCTACGAGATCAACAAGCGCCTCGTCGGCCTCGAGGGCCGGATGATGCGGCTGGCCGAGAGCCACGGCGTCGCGCGCGAGGATTTCCTGAAGAACTATTTTGGCTCGGAGCTCGATCCGCGCTGGCTCAACCGCGTCTCGAAACTTTCGGCAAAAGGCTGGAAGAACCTCGTCGCCATCGACAAGGACCGGCTGAAGGACCTGCGCGGCAACATCCACGGGCTTGCGTCGGAGACCGGGCTCGAGATCGGCGAATTCCGCAAGATCGTGCATTCGGTGCAGAAGGGCGAGCGCGAGGCGCGCCAGGCGAAGAAGGAAATGGTGGAGGCCAACCTCCGCCTCGTCATCTCGATCGCCAAGAAATACACCAATCGCGGCCTGCAATTCCTCGACCTGATCCAGGAAGGCAATATCGGCCTGATGAAGGCGGTCGACAAATTCGAATATCGCCGCGGCTACAAGTTCTCGACCTATGCGACATGGTGGATCCGGCAGGCGATCACCCGTTCGATCGCCGACCAGGCGCGCACCATCCGCATTCCCGTGCACATGATCGAGACCATCAACAAGATCGTGCGCACGAGCCGCCAGATGCTGAACGAAATCGGCCGCGAGCCGACGCCGGAGGAGCTGGCCGAAAAGCTCGGCATGCCGCTGGAGAAGGTGCGCAAGGTTCTCAAGATCGCCAAGGAGCCGCTGTCGCTCGAAACGCCGATCGGTGACGAAGAGGATTCGCATCTCGGCGATTTCATCGAGGACAAGAACGCGATCCTGCCGATCGACGCGGCGATTCAGTCGAACCTGCGCGAGACCACGACGCGCGTGCTGGCCTCGCTCACCCCGCGCGAGGAGCGCGTGCTGCGCATGCGCTTCGGCATCGGCATGAACACCGACCACACGCTGGAAGAAGTCGGCCAGCAATTCTCGGTGACCCGCGAACGCATTCGTCAGATCGAGGCGAAGGCGCTGCGCAAGCTGAAGCATCCGTCGCGCTCACGGAAGCTGCGGAGCTTCCTGGATAACTGACGGTTTACAATTTGCGCTGCGGAAGCGCGTCATTGCGAGGCGCAAAGCGCCGAAGCAATCCATCAGAAAAGCGAAACCCCGGCGAAAGCCGGGGTTTTTTGTGCTTGTGTTTTAACGAAGGTAGTTGATCTATCAGGCTGTTGAAAGAGAAACAATAAAACGGTCGACTTCATCAAAGTCTGTCATCTCTGACAGATTGAGCTGCGAAATTTGTTTGAGCGCATTAATGCGGCTAGTTGGATCATAAAGATGGGGTGCTAGCCGTTCCGCTAAGGGAATCGGTATTCCTGCCTCGTCCAGTTCCTTCATCCAGGCTGGTCTGAACCACGTTTCTAAACCCACGATGTATGGACCGTACGCAATATCCTCATCCGGTCTTAGGTGAAGAACTATCGCTTCAGCGGCTGCAAGTGTACGAGGAAATGAA
Organism: Pseudorhodoplanes sp.; assembly: GCF_059499825.1. Classification (NCBI taxonomy): domain Bacteria; kingdom Pseudomonadati; phylum Pseudomonadota; class Alphaproteobacteria; order Hyphomicrobiales; genus Pseudorhodoplanes; species Pseudorhodoplanes sp. The sequence goes on along the minus strand of NZ_JCABZI010000005.1, from coordinate 181,724 downwards.
AATTCGCATGCTTGGAGGAACTGAAAGGCTGCGTCGACACCAGCTGCCTTGTCATGCTCAAACCATACACCCGAAAACCAACGAAGAAATTTGGGCAATGTTTTAATTCTACTGAGTTGTGACCATGCCCAGCCGATCATCGGCGCCGTATGAATGCCGGTTGGGTCGCGGCGACTGTGTGCAACCATTAAGGCCAGTTCAGCCACCGCTTTGCGTTGTTCTTTATCTGGAAAGCCAGTCCAAGTTAGCGTTTGCGGTTGAGTATCCAACATCTCTTCGATTCGGTCACGAAGCGCCATAAGGAGTTCTGTTCCAAGATTTCCGTGCTCTCGAAGGATTTCAGAGCTGAGATCAGTAGCGCGTGGCAAGCTTTCCTGTCGTTGGCGGCCAGCTTGAGAGAGTTCTGCGCGATCTACATTCATAACTAGGAAATCTGTGGATGCGCCTGGATCGTTCAGAATCGGAACTCGCACGCTGGTTTCAACTTCGTGTGGCGGCTCGTGATACAGGAATGCGTTTCCTACGAAGTGTCGCATCATTCGGCCCACACGGCCCCGAATATTGGCAAAGGAAAAGAAGTCAAAGTCAGATCGGTTTATTTTTTTGTCGTATATAAATACATTGGCTGCGGATGTGTTTACCCCCTCTATTAGAGTGGACGTACAAATTAGAACTTTGATTTCGTTCTCATTAAAGAGATGCACGAATAGCTGTCCCAATGATCGCGGCAGTCGACCGTGATGGACAGCAATGCCGCGCTCGTTGCCACGTGCTACGGGCCACGCTGGATGATAGTTTTTCTCGATCCAGGTTGCGATCTTCGGCCCGAGATTGGAATGGTAGGCTACTTCAGCCCCCACAATATCGTCCATCAGCGTTTGCGCCGTATGGGGCGTGGCGGTAAAGACCAGCGAACTTTCTTCGCCAACGCTAATGAGGTCGTCCAAGAAGGTCTCGAAAAGTTCACCGCTCGCTGATCGGTCGATTATATTGACCGTTACCGTGCGATAGTCTGTCCGGACGAAGCGAAAATTGCCCGACCATCTTGGACCTAGCTCGATATTTCGAATATGTGGCCCGGCCATGAAGCTCTGGCGGGCCACGGGTAGCGCTCGATAGAGAGCCAAATTCAACGTTTCAAAACGGCTGTCGCCACGATCTGGATCGAGCTTGTAAAATTCGTCGACGAATAGAAAATCGATCTTTAGCTCATCTTTGCGCTGCAAGAATCGCTCTTGAGTGAGGACGAAAATGGTTGGTTGGGTCGCTTCGTAAAGTTCCGATATCGTTGTGATGATGCGATAAGAGTCGCTCAAGGTCTTCCTGTATCGCCGACGTGTTTCGTCTATGAGCGCGATGGTGGGAAGAATAACTACAACAGTATGAGGCTGTTTTCGCGCTATGAACGCGTCAACCAAAAGGCTCTTGCCGAAACTGGTGGGAGCGCTCAGGACGACGCTGTCGCCTTCCAGCAGCCAAAGCAATATCTGCATTTGCTTCGAATGTAGATAGAGCTTTTCATCAAGTTGAACGGCATGGGCTTCGATAACTGTTTGTGTGAGAAATCCGAAGTGGTCTGCGTCAATGTAAGGGTATAATCCGCATTCTTCTGCGAGAAATTCCACCGCTCCTACGCAGCCGTCTGGTACTTGCCCTTTGCGGCGCGCTTCCAGAAGTCGGATTGCAATTTCGAGTGCACTCTCTGCTTCGCGGTCGCTATTACTTAGAACTGACCCGGCAGCAAAAATTGCATCGAAGATTTGACCGGAGGTCAACGTCTCATGGGGTTTGATATTCTTTAAGTCATCAAGTTCGCTCATAGAAATGCTTCCAGAAGTTTATCGAAACTATCGACAAGGTCTTTTTTCTTTCCAAGTGGCACGAATATCAGTTCGACCCGGAGGGTAATGCCCTCGGATTTCGCGGCAAAGTATGTCTTAAGCTTCGCGATTTCTTCCTCAAGGCTCTTTATGAATGCTTCGGCGACGATTGTATGGCTAGAGATCGATCCGCTTTCATAGGCAATCAATACTGGGAAAACTGCGCGCTTTAGTAATTCGTCTCCCGAAGTTTGGGATTTAAATAGCTTGATGACTTCTTCGCGATGCGGAATATCCGGTGCCACGTGACCAAAGATCATCGCCTTTTCTGTGATGAGAAACGATGGTAGGATGTGCTCCTTGATTGATTTTATCGCTTCTCGAATTGCGTCTTCTGGATCGATGTAGAATTTCGACTCGCCGAGCCACAATTCGAACGATGTATCGCTTTTTGGAAGAAGATGTACGCCGTCGAAACCTTTTACTGTATCATTCGATGAAGTCTTCAGTATCAGTTTGCACATCACCGGGATCGTCTTGAACTGAAGAATACAAGCCAGATGCAGTATCAGTTCGCCAATTTCACCCCGTGTTGCAGTTTTTTTTGTATTGTAGATATGCGCCGCTGCTAGGCGGAGCATTTCAACAAAGTTGTGGGCGCTGAATGCAAGTTGATGTTCTTGAGACAGTGCTGCATACGGAAGCCAGTTGAAGAGATGGTCTGCGAACCGCGCGTTTCGCCACACGCCTCCGTCATAACCGGCGCATAGACCTGTTGTTGGGGGATACGGATCGAGCGTGTAGTAGCGCACTTCCAAAAATGGGGGTGGGTAGACCACCGGCATGGTAAAACCCTAGGTTGAAGTGGCCATTAAATCAGCGACGTTGACCGAAAGCTAGAACTAGAAAGAAGCACAGGGCGGTAGAGGAAGGTAATTTTTCGCAGTCATATTGACAATATTCCTATCTAAGACTATATACCCATTCACCTCGTCCGCCGAGGGGCGCTCTCATGAGGCGTCGTGAGTGCGGGACGAAGGGGAGGGCGCGGCCGGAGTTTCGGCGATGCCGCCCCTGGGCATGTGCGGGCAATTCCCGCGCGTGACCGGTACGGCGCCCGCGGGCCGGCTTCGCAAGCCGGCACTCGGGCGGCGCCGGGGCCCCGCCCGGAGGCACTACGGCCTCCTGCCGGGAGCCGGCTGACGCCATGCGCAGATCAAGGCGCATGGAGGCAAAGCGCGGCCCGGCGCCGCAAGGAAAACGCCGTGATGGTGCGTCGGAAGACGCGGCGATCCTTAAAGGATCGCACGCTTGAAGGAAGGTTGCGTCGTCCGGCGCACCATTCCCCTCTCTTTCGTCGCGCGACATCGGGACGGCCCGATGCGCGCTGCGGAGAGGCCCGGCAACGGAAGGCGCGCCCGGCGCCTCAAATAATACGGGCGATGACGCGCGCGCTCTTGCAAACATACGGGCGCTCAAGAGCGCCCGCTTGCAAACAAAACGGGCGCTGACGCGCGCCGGCTGCAAACGAAACCGGCGCGCGTGTTGCTGAAATGTAAAGTTGCCGCGCGTGACTCATTTCAGCCGCTTTTGTCGCCGCGATTGGATGCGGGGATGAGAGCGAGCCTTCAAGGCATCGATCCGGATCAGGGCATCCGGACGCGACGCGCCTTCGGGGCTCGCGCGTTCAGTCCAGCGAAGGGTCATCATGCAAACGGGATCGGGCAGCGTGTCGGTCGCGGCAAGCCGGCAGCGCATCAGTGCGGCCTTGCTGGCGCTGGCGCTGACGGCTTTGAGCGGCACGGCGCAGGCGCAGGGCAAAAGCCAGGCGCGCGCGCAGGGCGAGGCGCAAGGACAGGGACTCGCTTCGTCCGACGCGGCCGGCATCCGCATCGTCGATTTCGACTGGATCGATGCGGCGCGCGGGCGCGCGGTGCCGGCGCGGCTGCACTGGCCGACGGATATCGGCGCGAGCGCGCGGGTGCCGCTGGTCGTGTTCTCGCATGGCATGGGCGGCTCGCGGCGCGGCTATTCCTATCTGGCGCGCGCCTTCGCGGCGCGCGGCGTCGCCAGCCTGCATGTGCAGCATGTCGGCAGCGACCGTTCGGTCTGGGCCGGCAATCCGTTCGCCATTGTGCAGCGGCTGCAGACTGCGGCGCAGGAGAGCGAGGCGCTGGCGCGCGGCAAGGACATCCGTTTCGCGCTCGATCGCGTGCTGTCGCAGGAAGCCGGGCCCTATGCGGCGCGGATCGATCGCCGGCGCATCGTCGCGGCCGGGCATTCCTATGGCGCCAACACCGCGCTGGTCGCAGTCGGCGCCGGCGTGATGCGCGACGGCCGGCGGCTGGAGGCGAAGGACCCGCGCTTCTCCGCGGCGATCCTGATCTCGTCGCCGCCGTTCTATGGCGAGAAGCAACTGGCGCCGGTGCTGGAGAATGTCAGCGTGCCGACGCTGCATGTCACCGCCACCGAGGACGTGATCCAGATCCCCGGCTATTACTCGCCGGCGGCCGACCGGCTCGCGATCTACAACGCCATCGGCACGCCGCGCAAAGCCATCGCCGTTTTTCAGGGCGGTTCGCACAGCATGTTCACCGATCGCGCGGTGACCGGCGGGGTCGAGCTCAATCCGATGGTGAAGGCCGCCACCGCCGAGCTGGCGCTGGCCTTCCTCGGCGCGGTCTATGAAGGCGACCGCGCGTCGATGTCGCGCTGGAATGACAAGTGGAAGCCGATCCTGGCGCTGGCGCCGGGGGTGTCGCCGCTGGCCGGTCCGGTTGCGCGGGCGGGTGCTGTGCGCTAGCGGCCGTCAAACCCCGCGCATCGTCGGCGGATTCGTTCAACAAGCATCACGTTGCCCCCGCCGGGGGCGGCCGCACTGACGCTCCTTCGCATGTCCGTTTGACCGATGCTGTGCCTTCTGGTTGCCGATCTGCATTATTCGCTGCCGAAATTCGACTGGCTGCTGAAACAGGCCGGCAAGTACGATGTCGTGGTGCTGGCGGGCGATGCGCTCGATCTCGGCGCCATCGCCGATTTCCGGGCGCAGACTGCGGTTGTACGGAAATATCTGGCGCGCATCAGCCAGACCACGCGGCTGATCGTCTGCTCCGGCAACCACGATCTGGATTCGCAGAGCGAGAGCGGCGAGAAGGTCGCGCGCTGGATCGACGAGCTGCGCGACGCCAATCTCGCGCGCGACGGCGACAGTCTGGTGATCGGCGATACGCTGTTCACCATCTGCCCGTGGTGGGACGGTCCGGTGGTGCGCGAGCGGCTCGCGGCGCAGCTTGCGCGCGATGCCGAGCGCCGCGAGGGCCTGCGCTGGATCTGGATCCATCACGCGCCGCCGATCGATTCACCGACCAGCTGGACCGGCGCGAAATCGTTCGGCGATGCCGAGGTCGCGGGCTGGATCGCGCAATATCGGCCGGACATCGTGTTCTCCGGCCACGTCCATCAGTCGCCCTTCACCAATGGCGGCTCGTGGGTGGACCGCATCGGTCCGACCTGGATATTCAATGCCGGCTTCGAGTTCGGCACCATCCCGCCGCACATCCTGGTCGAGACCGCGCTTGGCGAGGCGGCATGGCTGTCGGCGATGGGCGTGCAGGTCGTGCAGCTCGACCAGCCGCTGGTGCGGCCGCTCGCATTCGCCAGCGCGTTGCCCGCTTGGGTCGGTGCGACGATCGCGCAAAGCGCGCCGAATCCGGCGGCCTGAGATCAGACCTGATTTCAGACCTGCGGCAGGCCGCGGTCGCGGTCCGAGCCCGGATGGAAATCGCGCTCCTGCTGCAGCAGCAATGTCTCCAGCACCTCGCCGACCATCTCGAGGTGATCGCCGTAATGGGCGAATTGCCGCTTCAGGTCGACCAGATAGGTGGTGGCGGCATTCAGCCGGTTGGCGAGCAGACGCGCCACCAGCCACGACAATTCGGGACGCGCGCGGAAGAACGCAGCAGCATCCTCGATCACGTGAATGCGGCAGGGGCCGAGCGTACGCGCGGTCGCGGTATGCGGAATGTCGAGCAGGAGCGACATCTCGCCGACCAGCGAGCCCGGCTCGTCCAGCACCGTGATCTGGGTGTCGCCCTTGAGCACCTCGATGCGGCCCTGCGCCAGCACATAGACGCGGCCGGTCTTCTGTCCTTCGGCGAGCAGCAAGGTCCCGTCCGGAATCTCGCTGACCGGAATGTCTTTGCAGTGATTCAGAATGGCGCGCATGTCCGGTCCTTCTGGAGCCGCATTCTAGCTGCGCAGCACCTCGTGCGGCTCGCCGGCGGCCGATACATCCAGCCCAGCGTCACTCTGGGCGAGCCGGCGATAAACCTGCTCCAGCCTCAGGCAACGCGCGCGGCAGTCGTCGTCGCTGGTCTCGCGGGCGAGTTTGGCGCAGGCGAGGGCGCGTCGCAGCAGGAATTTCGGACTTGCCAACACGCGGCCTCCACGCTCGCCACAGATATTGCATCGCACCATATTTTGGTTTGCGACGCAATAGTGACAGGGGAACTCAAGGGATCGGGAACTTAGGGATCGGAAACTCGCTGCGTGCGCAGCGCCAGGTGTGAACGCCGGGCGCGGTTCCGAGTTCCATTCTACATACGCCCGGCTGCGTGCGGCTCAATCCGGGATGGTGGTTAAGCGGGGTCGCCACACGCCCAGCACCACATTGGCGGTGGCGACCGCGAGCAGGATCCACAGCGACATGGTCTCCGCCGGCAGCGACACCGCCAGTTCCGAGACCGGCGCTTCACCCGCCAGCGCGCGGGCGGCCAGTTCGGCTTCCTGCTTCATCGGGCCCTGCACGCCGATGAAGCCATATTCGAACAGCAGGATGCCGGACAGCGCCTTGACCCAGGGCCATCCGACATTGTGGAAGGCGCGGTTGACGGCGATCGCCAGCAGGCCGGCGACCAGCGTCAGCATCAGCGAGGGCAGGAAGATCCAGGTGGCGACCCGGCTGATCGCCTCCCGCATCAGCGCGTATTGCGCGAGTTCGGCGGGCGCGGGCGTCATCTGCAGTAGCACCAGCAGGCACGCCATCGCGCCCATCAGCCCGATGGCTCCCATGGTGTGCAGGAATTTCATCAGGCGTCGCATGGTGATGCGCCCGGTTTTGCGCGGCCAATCGTAGGCCCTGCCGAATTACGAGGCAAAAGCGCGCAGGTTTCGCGCGATGGGTCATGCGAACCTTCGCGCCGCTGCACCGTTGTCTCCGGGGCCATTCACTCACGGAGATACGCATGCCAGGACAACTGGACGGAAAACGCATCCTCATCCTCGCCACCAACGGCTTCGAGCAATCCGAGCTGGAACAGCCGCGCGACGCGCTGAAGGCGGCAGGCGCCGAGGTTCACATCGCCTCGCCGGAGCAGGGCGAGATCAAGGGCTGGGACAAGAAGGACTGGGGCCGGCCGGTGAAGGTCGACAAAGCCATGTCCGCAGTGAAGGCCGCCGATTACGACGCCATCGTGCTGCCCGGCGGGCAGATCAATCCGGATGTGCTGCGCACCGACAAGGACGCGCTCTCGCTGATCAGGGCGTTCTTCGACGCCGGAAAGACCGTGGCCGCGATCTGCCACGCGCCGTGGCTTCTGATCGAGACCGGCATCGCCAAGGGGCGAAAGATGACGTCCTATGCCTCGATCAAGACCGACGTGATCAATGCTGGCGCGCAATGGGAGGATTCCGCGGTGGTGACCGATAACGGCGTCATAACGTCGCGTAATCCGGGCGATCTCGACGCCTTCTCGAAGAAGATCATTGAGGAGGTGCGCGAAGGCCGCCACCAGCGCCGCGCGGCGTAACCCTCTGTTTGAAAGACTGCCGCCGGAACGGGCAAGGGACCGAGAAAAGGCCGTCCGTTCCGGTCGCTGCGGCGGTGCGCTCTCTTCTAAAGCCACAATTGGCATGCGATATTGCGCCGAATCCGGTTTCGAGGCACCCCCGCATGCTTGTCCGACTGATTGCCAAGGTTCTGGCCCTGCCATTCGCGCTCGGTCTTCTGGCCAGCCCTGCGCTGTCTGCCCAATGCGGCGGCGATTTCAACCGCTTCATCGCGGAGTTTTCGCGAGAGGCGGCGGGGAAGGGCATCTCGCAGCCCGTGATCGCGCAGGCCTTCGGCGGCATCACTGTCGATCCGAAAGTGATGGAATTCGACCGGCGGCAGCGCGGCACCTTCAAGAAAAGCTGGGAGGACTATGCCCGCACCCGCGTCGGTCCGGCCCGCATCAAGCGGGCCAAGGCGATGATGCAGAAACATGCGGCCCTGCTGGGGCGCGTCGAGCAGCAATTCGGCGTGCCGAAGGAGCTGATCGTCTCGATCTGGACGATGGAGACCGACAACGGCGCCGATATGGGCAAGATGCCGATCGTGCGCACGCTCGCGACACTGGCGCATGACTGCCGGCGCACCGATCTGTTCCAGCGCGAATTGTTCGCAGCGCTGCAGATCCTGCAGCGCGAGGACCTGCCGTTGAAGGAAATGATCGGCGCATACGCCGGAGAGATCGGCCAGACCCAGTTCCTGCCGTCGTCCTATATCAAGTACGGTGTGGATTACGACGGAAACGGACATGTCGACCTGCGCCGGTCGGTGCCGGACGTGCTCGCGTCCACCGCCAACCTGCTTAAGGTGAATGGCTGGCAGCGCGGCCAACCCTTCGACATCGGCAGCAAGAATTTCGAAGTGATGCGCGAGTGGAACCGGTCCGAAATCTACCGGCGCACCCTGCATTACTTCTCGGAGCAGCTGAAATAGCTGAGCCGCTACTATTACCGGAGAGCGCACGCGCCGCGAACGGGTTAGACGACGGCGCGTACCCATGCGCTGATGCCGCAGCCAGAAACCGGCAAAATCAGCTGCGTCCGACTTCCCCGTTACGGCCGGTTGTCACGCGGCGCGTGCTTGAGACAGGAACGCCGCAGCGCCAACAAGGTTCGCCGGTGGCCTGATAATTTCCTGTATGGCGCATCGGCGATCCGCTGTCCGCGCGCGTGACTTCGCTTATCATCAGGTCAGGCGAATCGGACGATCCATCCCCATGACCGAGCGCAAGCCCGCAACAGGGCTCGCCAGACTGACACGGCTCGAGCGGCGCTCCGAGCACGTGATCGCACGCCGTCATTTCGCAGCGCGGATGGGTCTGGCGCTGCTGATGTGGGCCGGGCTCTCCTGCTTCGGGCTGGCCATCGGCATGACGGGATACGCGTATTTCGAGGGCATGGGCTTCATCGACTCTTTCGTCAACGCCGCCATGATCCTGTCCGGCATGGGGGTATTCGACCAGCTCAAGTATCAGAGCGGCAAGATCTTCGCCGGCTTCTATGCGCTGTTGTCCGGCCTCATCATCCTGATCGCCACGACCTTCGTTCTGGCGCCGATCTTCCATCGGATCCTGCACCGCTTCCATGTCGAGACAGGGCGGGAAGGCAGGGACTGAGCGCCTCGGTTCGTCACTTGCGCTTCACTTGCGCTTCTTGGCCGCGCGCCGGGGGAGCGACTTGCGTTCGGTGCCTGCCAATTCACGCAGTTCGGACTGGGTCATCGATTTCGCCATGCTGCGTGATGCGCCGCGCAAGCTCGCCTTCGAGCGCTCGCCGCGTTTGGCTGATAATGCGGCGCCTGCCGCCATCTGCTGTTTCTTCGATCGTGCCGGCATCTGAAAGCTCCTCATCCTCGGGCCACGGTCGCCGCGACCCTGCGACGATCAACGGGCGTCCGATGTCCGGAGTTCCGGTCTATCGCTTCGCCAATAGCCTGACCGGGACCGGTTCTTGCTGGTCGCGCATGCGGGCCCCGCCCGAGGGCGGCGCATCGCGCCGCGCGATGGACATGATCGCAGTGCCCATAGCGGCGCTGCCGAAGGTGATGAGAAAGCCGAAGAGCAGCAGTCCGAGGGCCACTTCCGGCGACTGATCCGAAAGGATGAGTTGGCGCAAATTCGCCGGATTGAGCGCAAGCAGCCCCCCGAACAGAAGGGCGGCGGCCGCCGTCCCTATGCCCAGATTGACCAGCAACAGCCGGAACAGCGGGTCGCGCGGGCGCAGGTGTTTGAGCATCGTCAAAGCCGGTTCGCCTGATCCGAATGGCCGCCACCAAATCCGTCTTGGCGTGGCGCGATCGCCATTGCATACAGATATCCGGGCGGTTTCGGGGCGACATGCGAAGATGACGGAAGCAACGACAATCGACGGGCGGCCACGCGGCGCACTCACCGTTCGCGTCATCGCCATGCCGGCGGACACCAATGCCAACGGCGATATCTTCGGCGGCTGGGTGCTTTCGCGGATGGACCAGGCGGGCGGGATTGCCGCAGTCGAACGGGCCAAGGGCCGGGCGGTGACCATCGCGATTGAGGCCATGACCTTCATCCGTCCGGTCCGGGTCGGCGACGTGCTGGAGGTCTATACCGAGCTTGAAAAGGTCGGACGGACCTCGATGAAGATCCACGTCGAGGCCTGGGCGCGGCGGTTCATGACGCACCATCACGAGAAAGTCACCGACGCGAATTTCACCTTCGTCGCCATCGACGAGGACGGCCGCCCGCGTCCAATCGCGCGGGAGGGCCAGGCATGATCCGGCATGCTTTGCTGCTGGCGGGAGCGGTGCTGTGCTGCGCTCCGGCGGAGGCCGCGAAGAAGGAGCCGCGATCCGGTCTCGGCCCCTGCCGGATCGGCGCCCAGACCCTGATCGCCTATCTCGACGACGGCAAGGAAAAGACCGGTGAATATGCCCATGCCTTCGTTGGCGTGGTCGACACCTGCGGCCCGGCGCGACCGGCAAAGGCCAGGTCGATCCCGGCGCAGCCGGTTACCGATCGCGGGTTCTGCCGCAATCTCGCACTGCGCATGCTGGACGAACTCGACGAGAACCGGATGAATCGGCCTTCTTTCGTAAAGGTGCGGGACGAATTCGCGGTCAAATGCGGCCCTGCGGAAGGGGTCGAACCAAAAGCGCCCTGAGTGCATTGAGCAATCCGGATTGTCGGCCGTCCGGAATTCGGCCGTCATCCGCCGGTGATACGACCGGACCGGGACACCGCCGATTCGACCGTGCACCGTGGCCGGGTGATCGGTCCGGGGTCATCAGCCGGGATAAAACGTGCCGGGGGCATATGGACGATACGCTGGTTCTTCTGAATGCGCGCGCCGGCGCCTTGATCGATGCGGGACCGCAGCGCGTGCGCGAGGCGCTGGCGTCGGCATTGAAAGGCCACACCGACCGCGCCGAAATCCGGCTGGTGCGCCCAGCCTATCTGAGAGACGAGATCCAGCGGGCCGCGCAGAGCAACATTTCCACTCTGATCGTTGGCGGTGGCGATGGGTCGGTCGGATGCGCCGCGCATGCGCTGGCAGGCTCCGACAAGACCCTCGGCGTACTGCCCTTCGGCACGATGAACCTGTTCGCCCGCGATCTCGGCATGCCGCAGGATATCGAACAGGCTATCGGGCTGTTGGGCGATGCGCGCCCCCGCAGGATTGACCTGGCCCGTGTCAATGGGCGCTACTTCCATTCGCTTTCCGGTCTGGGCTTTTTCAGCCAGATGGCAAAGGCGCGCGAGGAAGTGCGCGGTCACAAGCTTGGCCGGCTGGTCGGGGTCGGTCTTGCAGCGATGCGCGCGCTGCGACGGACCAGTCCATTCACGCTCGACATCCGCACCGAGAACCGGCGCGAGCATGTGGAGGCGCTTGCGGTGCTGGTGACGAACAATCGGTTCGGCCCGGACTGGCGCCGGCCGGTTCTCGACGAGGGCGTGCTCGAAATCCATATTGTCGAGAATGCCGGAGCCTTGTCGAAGCTGAAGGCGAGCGCCAACCTTCTCGCCGGCACCTGGCGCAACGATGACGACAGCGATGGCATACGCACCATCGTTGCGCGTCATGTCGTGATCGGAAGGACGCGCCGCCGTACCTTCGCGTCGACCGATGGCGAACTGCGACGCGAATATATCCCGCTTCGCTACGAGATGCGTCCGGGCGCGCTGACGGTGTTGTCGCTGTGACCCGAAAAGCGGCTTGCGTGAACGGGGGACCTAGATCCGGATCGCCGGCGCCAGCTCACCGATCTGCTTCAGATCGCGGACGAACGCATCATATTCACGCTTCGCCGTCTCGTCGCCCGGCTCGCGCGGCAGCCGCAGGAGATAGGACGGGTGCACGGTTATGAATCCGCGTTGTCCGGCAAAATCGAACGGGCCGCGCATTTTTGTCACCGCGAGCGCGCGCTGTGCCAATGACTGAACAGCGGTCGCGCCCAAAGCCACCACCAGCTCGGGCTTGATCGCCGCAAGTTCGCCGTCGAGCCACCAGCGGCAGGCTTGGATCTCCCCCGCATTCGGCTTCTTGTGAATCCGGCGTTTGCCACGCGGCTCGTATTTGAAATGCTTGACCGCGTTGGTGACATAGGCACGGCTTCGATCAAGCCCGGCATCGGCCAGAGCGCGGTTGAATAGCTGCCCTGCAGGTCCGACGAAGGGATGGCCGGCGAGGTCTTCCTGGTCGCCCGGCTGCTCGCCGACAAACACCACCGGGGCATCGCGCGGACCTTCGCCGAAAACGGTTTGGGTGGCACCCTTGTAAAGCGGGCAACGCGTGCAGGTTGCGGACGCGCGGCGCATCGCATCAAGACTGCCTTCGGCATGCAGTTCCGTCTGCTGACCGGTGTTGGCCCGGCGTGTCGAAATCCGTTCCGCGAAAAGCTCTGGCTGGTCGGCGCTCATGTCCATCATTCCGGTCACGCGGCGTTCGGCTTCGGCCACCATTTCCGGAATAATCGCGGTTTCCGGCATGTTGTTCCAGTAATCGCGCGGCATGTGGTTGACCATGGTTTTCAGCCGCAGGCGGGCCGGGTTGAACGTGGTGCGGAAATAGGTGAGCCACAGCCCGTCCAGCACGTCATCGCGATCGGCGTCGGCCGGTTTCGGGCCGGGCGGAGCGAATGTCAGCGATCCGTCGCGCCAGATCGCCGTGCCGCGCGGCGTCGCGATCACGAAATCCATGTTGCTGAAACGGTCGACGAAGAACGGGACTGCACGCCGCAGGATATGATGGTGCGGCTCGAACCAGGCCGTGTAGACGCTGCGTCCGTCGATCGCTCGCTCCCGAAAGCGCAGGAAGGCATGCATCTTGTGGATGTCGCGCCTGACCGAGTGCCGATAGTCGATCAGCCGCGCCACATGCGCGTCGCTCGCGCGGTCGGCAAGGTCGCGCTCGCCGGCAATGATGCGCCACAGCACGTTGTACAGCAGCGCGAAGCGGTCCGGTGCGCTGTGGCAGATCGCGTCATGCATCAGGCCAGCAAAACTCCGCGGCACGCTGATCGCGGGATCGTTCTCACCTGCGGGCAGCGGCGGCAACAAGGTCGGCTCCTGCGGCGAGACGAACGCGATGTCGGAGGGCGCCAGACTGCGCGAGAGGCACGCCTTCGCCGCGGCCCGGAACGCGGCCTCGTCGGCGTCGTTCTCCAGCGTCACTGCAAACATCGGCTTATCCGAACAGCGATAGTTGCTTCGGCTGTTTGACGAAGCGGGCGCGCAGATGGACGCTATCGAGGGTTCGCGGCCGGTGGTCCGGCGTCACGATGAAATCGCGCGCCCGCGACATCGCACCGGCGATGCGGGCGACATCGCCGTAGCGCAGCAGCCCGGAGCGACGTGACGCAATGATGCGGTCGACGGCACGAGTGCCAAGACCCGGCACCCGCAGCAAGGTCTCGCGATCCGCAATGTTGACGTCGACCGGAAAGCGTTCGCGATGGGCGAGGGCAAAGGCAAGTTTGGGGTCGATGTCGAGATCGAGCATCCCGCCCCTCATGGCGCTGCCGATTTCCGGAAGGTCGAAGCCGTAAAAGCGCAACATCCAGTCGGCTTGATAGAGCCGGTGTTCGCGCAACAGTGGGGCAGGCGCCGCCGCGAGTTTTTGCGAGGGATGCCCGGTCGGCGAAAACGCGGAGTAATAAACGCGCTTCAGCGCATAGGACGAGTAGAGCGTGGTGGTGGCGCCGAGGATGGTCCGATCGTCGGTCGCATCGGCGCCGACGATGATTTGCGTGGATTGCCCCGCTGGTGCAAAGCGCGGCGGTCTGGCTTTGCCGATGCGGCCGTGACCGGGACCGGCATCCTTCGAAGATTCGATATGCAGCCGTGTCGTGGCGAGTCCCTTGCGAATACTTGACGCCGTCTTTTCCGGCGCGAAATCCTGGAGCGCCGTATCGGTTGGCAGTTCCACGTTCATCGACAGCCGATCCGCATAGCGGCCGGCCTGTGCGATCAGCGCTTCGCTGGCGCCGGGGATGGTCTTGAGGTGGATGTAGCCGCGAAAGCCGTGATCCTCGCGCAACGACTTCGCCACCCGAACGAGGTCGGCCATCGTATCGTCTTCCGACCGCGCAATGCCCGACGACAGGAACAGCCCCTCGATGCAGTTGCGCCGGTACAGGTCCAGCGTCAGCTTGACCACCTCGTCCACCGTGAAGCGCGCGCGCCGCACGTTGCTCGAGCGCCGACTGACGCAATAGGCGCAATCGAAGATGCAAAAATTCGTCAGCAGGATTTTCAGAAGCGAGACACAGCGTCCGTCCGGCGTGTAGGCGTGACAGATACCCGCGCCGGTCACCGAGCCGATGCCGCCGCTGCGCGCATTGCGTTTGGTACCGCCGGATGACGCGCAGGATGCGTCATATTTTGCAGCGTCGGCGAGAATTTCGAGCTTTTGTTCGAGCGTCAGCGGCATGTCTGCTCAACGTTTAAGTTCGCGTTTTGTTCTTTAGCGGCAGATAGACTGCCGACGCAAGACGGAACCTCAGGTTCCGTCACGGCAGCAGATCGTCGGGTATGCGGTCGGGCGAATAGGGCCGTGGCCGGTTGCGGTTCCAGGTTTTCCAGCCGGAATAGGCAAGCGCCCAGGCGGCGGCAGCGACCCCGAGCGTATGCCAGGTGGCACGAGAAAAAGCAGCACCAGCGGTAACACGCCAAAAAGCGCAGCGCCGGCCAGCATCGCAATGCTCACGATCATGTGCCGCGTGTCGCTCAGGCCGCCGTTGAATGCGATGCGAGGACGATCGGCGGGCGGAATGCGACGGTGAAAGTCGCGCACGAAGGCGTGGTACGCCATCCGCTGCGCTTCGTCGGCACGCATATGGGAATCGCCGCTGAATATCGTCAGCGCGCGGAATCTTCCGAAGCCGACCCGGCAGATGCCGATCGGCGTTTCGTTGGGATTGGCGTGAGCCGTATGCAGGCGGACCGAGCGGAGTTCGGAAGAGCGGATTGTTCGTGTTTCGCGCTCGCTGGTGAAGGTGAGACCATCGTTGCCAAGCCGCAGCCCACGCGTTTCGATCGACCAGACGAAGCCGGTGCCGTCGCGGAAATACAGCGGATAGTCTGAGGCCGGTGCTGTTGTCATCGTGTCGAGCCTAACCCGCGCGCCAGCCCGGCGGGAAGTTCCGCTGCTGGCTGTCATCGTCGCGACCTTGCAATCGGGCTGCGGTTCACCATGTCTGACGCGCCATGACCGCAGCCTTCGCCAACAGCGCCCGCACGGCGCGCTTTGCCCGCTCCGCCTCCCGCGCCGAGCGTATCGCCCGCATTGACCGGCTGGCGACGCTGCTAGACACGCGCTTCGCCATTCCATTCACGAAAATCCGGTTCGGCGCCGACAGCCTGATCGGGCTTGCGCCGGGCGTTGGCGATACCATCACGACGGCCCTTGCGCTCTACATCGTGTACGAGGCCCACCGGCTCGGCGCACCGAAAACCGTGCTTGCGCGCATGCTCGGCAATGTCGCCATCGACGGCATGGTTGGCATCGTACCGGTTGCCGGCGACGTCTTCGACGTGATGTTCCGGGCGAACCGGCGCAACGTCCGCATCCTGCGCGAGCATCTGGACCGCGCCGGGCGCTAGGTCATCCGGCTGCAAGATGTGCTAAGGCTCCCCCGCAAAATCCATGCGGGGGAAATCCATGCGCAAAAAGCCTGCCTGTCCGGTCATCGCCATCGAAGAGCATTACTGGGACGAGGAGTTATCCGCGACCTATAGCGGCATCGGCCGTGCCACCCAGGCGGAGGAGCAGGTGCGCCGCCTGCGCGATCTTGGCGATCTGCGCATCCGCGAGATGGACGAGGCCGGCATCGACATCCAGGTGCTGTCGCATGGTTCGCCCTCGGCACAGGAGCTCACCGGACCGGAGGGCATCGCGCTGACCAGGCGCGTCAACGACCGGCTGGCCGAAGCGATCGCCAGGCATCCGACGCGGTTTGCCGGCTTCTGCGCGCTGCCGACTTCCGATCCGCAGGCCGCTGCCGCCGAACTCGAACGCTGCATCAGGAACGGCTTCAAGGGCGCGATGATCCACGGCCTCGCCAACGGCGTATGGCTCGACGACAACGCACTGCGCCCGGTCTTTGCCGAAGCCGAGCGGCTCGACGTGCCGATCTATCTGCATCCGTCGGTGCCGATGCCGGCGGTGATGGACGCCTATTACAAGGACTACATCAAGGATTACCCGATGGTGATCCGCGCGGCCTGGGGCTTCACGGTGGAGACCGCAACCATCGCGATCCGCATGATCCTGTCGGGGCTGTTCCAGGAGCATCCGAAGCTGAAGATCATTCTCGGCCATCTCGGCGAGACGCTGCCGTTCCTGGTCTGGCGCATCGATCATGCGCTGGCACGGCCGGGCCAGAAGTCGATGAGCTTCCGCGACGTGTTCTGCAAGAACTTCTACGTCACCACGAGCGGCTTCTTCTCCAATCCGGCGCTGCTTTGCACGGTGATGGAGATGGGCGTCGACCGTATCCTGTTCGCGGTCGACTGGCCGTTCGTGATGAACAAGCCCGGCACCGACTGGGTCGACACCATTCCGCTGTCCGACGAGGACAAGGTGAAGATCCTGAGCGGGAATGCAAAGCGGCTGCTGAAGATGTAGCGCGCCGCCCCCCCGGCGGTGCCGATATCGGCGTCCCGGGAAGCGAATTAAGGCGTTGTCGCCTTAATTCGCCCTAGGGCCGAAAATGCTGGAATTTCAAACGATTTGGGTCCATAAGGGGCCACATTAAACCCGCGGCTCATCCAAACGGGCTGATTCCCGCGGGTTGCAGATAGGACGACGGCGTTCCTGCCATCAATGTCCAATCTTCATCGTCGTTTGTAGGCTTATCGGCAGACGGCGCGATCGGCTCCGCATGACGAGCGCAACATGTCGATCGCGTTTCCCAGTCCCTGCCGATCCTGCGATCCCGCTGTGTGCGGTGGAGCGGACCGATTTGCCTGCGATAACGAACAGGCCGCCCGAACGCCGGGTGGCGTCAACACGAAGCCGGGTCGTTCGATCACGTCGATGGAGCGGCCGGCCACGAGCGGAGACGGGTTATGAGTGATCGCGTGCATCAATTCAAAGTCGGCGAATGGGTCGATATCGTACCGTCGACGCTGCGATCGGCGGCCCCCGGCCGTTACCGGATTGTGCGCCTCATTCCCTGCGACGCCGACAATCCGCGCTATTGCATTCGCTCCGAGCAGGAGAAATACGACCGCGTCCTGCCGGAGCACGATCTGCGCCGCATCGAAGAGGCCGTGGCCTGACGCCTGGCGCATGCCCGGCTGTCGGGGCGTCGCAAACAGATCGGTCTTCGCAGCGATCGCGTTCGCTGCGATTTTGTCTTGCGCTCCGGCAGACCCAGCGTCCGCACAAGACGGCAAGGCGCTCGGCGAAACCCTGAGCGCCGGTGAGCGCGCGGATTTCGTCAACGAGGTCGCGCAAGGATGTCTCGAAAATCAGCGGACGGCGCCCGAAAAAAAGGGCGTGTCCGAAGCGATGATGTCAGTCCATTGCCGATGCACCGCCGAGCAGATGGTGATGCAGTTCAATGCGGCCGAGATTGACCGGATTGTCGAGAACATCACGCCGAAACTGCACTTAGGGTCGACAATATCGAGAAGGCCTGTGTGCCGAAGGCGCGGTAGCCTTTTCGAAATCGTGCAGCCTCCGCCACCAACATTTTAACGCGCGTCGTCATCCGCCGCCGGACCGATTGACAGTATACTGAAAAACAGTATGCTGTTAAAAAAGCGCGACAAGACTGCGCATGTCGGGAGGAGTGGATATGGCGAAATCGTCGCAACCATCAGTGATCGTCGCCGGCGGTGGCATCGGCGGCCTGTCCGCGGCGATGGGCCTTGCGCGCACCGGTGCCAAGGTCACCGTGCTCGAACAGGCCGATACCTTCGGCGAGATCGGCGCCGGCATCCAGATCGGGCCGAACGGCTTTCACGCGATGGATTATCTGGGGGTCGGCAAGACCTGCCGCGAGCGCGCGGTCTATATCGACAACCTCATCATGATGGACGGCCTGTCCGGCGAGGAGATCCTGCGGGCGCCGGTCGGCGAGCAGTTTCGCAAATTCATGGGCAATCCCTACGCGGTGATCCACCGCGCCGATCTGCACTCGGCGTTTCTCGATGCCTGCCGCGCCTCGCCCAACGTCACGCTGATCAACAAGGAACGTGTCGTCTCCTATGAGAACACGCCGAGTGGCGTGCGTGCGAAGACCGCGGCCGGCAACGTATACGAGGGCGATGCGCTGATCGGTGCCGATGGCATCCGGTCGGCGATCCGCGAGCAGATGACGGGTGGCGATCCGCTGCGTTTGTCCGGCCACGTCGCCTATCGCGCCGTGCTGCCGATCGAACAGATGCCCGAGGACCTGCGCTGGAACGCAGCGTCGATCTGGGTCGGCCCCAAGACCCACTTCGTGCATTACCCGCTGCAGGGTTGGAAGACCTTCAACCTGGTCGCGACCTTTGTCACCGATCTCGAAAACGTCGGCAGCAACGAACCCGGCAAACGCGAGGAAGTGGTCGAGAAGTTTCAGCACATCGTGCCGCGGATCCGCAAGGTTCTGGAAATTCCGAAGGACTGGCGCCGCTGGGTGCTGGGCGATCGCGATCCGATTGCAAGCTGGATCGACGGCAATGTCGCATTGCTCGGCGATGCCGCGCATCCGACCTATCAGTATTTTGCGCAAGGCGCCTGCATGGCGATGGAAGACTCGGTCTGTCTGTCCGATGCGTTCGAAAAGGCCGGCGGCGACGTTACCGCGGCGCTGAAGGCCTATGAGACCATCCGCATCCCGCGGGCCTATCGTGTCGTGCTGTCCTCGCGCGAACTCGGACGCATCTTCCATGTCGAGGGAGTCGAGCGGCTGGTGCGCAATGCCTGGCTGAAGGACAAGACGCCGGACGATTTCAACCATTCCGTTCGCTGGATCTATGGCGGCAACGGTCTGACCGGTGCCAAGGCGCGCGCTGTGGAGCCCGGTCACGCGGCTTGATCTGCAACAAGGAAAGAAGCGGCAAACGGACAAAGAAAAGAAAAGGAAACCAGGAGACGCCGACATGACCGCTCTCGGAACGCTCAGTGAATTGCCTTCGGCCTATGTCGACGGACTTACCGCGAAAAACCTGGTCCCGCTCTGGCCGAGCCTGCGCACCGCCCTTCCGCACGACAAGCCGTACCGTCGCACGCAGCCGGTGTTGTGGCGTTACGCGGATGTGCGTCCGATGCTGATGCAGGCCGGAGAACTGACGCCAATCGAGAAAGCCGAGCGCCGCGTTTTGGTCCTCGCCAATCCCGGGCTCGGTCTCGAGAACATGCAGGCGACGCCTTCGATCTATGTCGGCCTGCAATTGATCATGCCGCGCGAGACCGCGCCGAACCATCGCCATACGCCGAGCGCGGTCCGGTTCGTCGTGGAAGGCGAGGGCGGCTACACCATCGTCGATGGCGAGAAACTGCCGATGGAGCCCGGCGACCTGATCCTGACGCCGTCGCTGATGTGGCACGAACATCGCCACGAAGGCTCCGGCCCGGTGATCTGGCTCGACGCGCTCGATCTGCCGACTGTGTTCGCGCATGAGGCCTCCTATGCGCTGGAAGGGCCGCCGCAGGCCGTGCGCAATCAACCGGACCAGTCGCAAACGCATTACAAGCGTTCGGGCCTTCTGCCTTATCGCGCCCTAAGCGGGCCGCGCGCCAATTATCCGCTGTTGCGCTATCCGTGGCAGGACGTGCGTGAGGCCCTGCAGGCGATGGCTTCGGTCACGGCGGCCGGCGAAATGGTGCATCTCGCATATGTGAATCCGCAGACCGGCGCCGAATGTTTGCCGGTGCTCGGTTTCTCCGCCATCATGCTGCGTCCGGGCGAAACCGCGAAGCCGGATCGCCGCTCCGCGTCGGCGGTCCTGCATGTGATCGAGGGCGAGGTCGAGGCCATGATCGACGGCGTCGCGCTTCAGGCTGCCGCGCGCGATACGCTTGCAGTGCCGACCCATGCCGCGGTTGCGATCGCAAATCGTTCGGCGCAGAAGCCGGCCTTCCTGTTCCAGGTCGACGACGCGCCGATGCAGCGCAAGCTCGGATTCTATGAAGTCTTTCACTGAGGGATCGACGGATCTGATGGGCATTGCGCGGATTATGAAATGGGCCGGCATCGATGCTGCTTGAGGAATTGCACCGCCAGCCTGGCCATCTGATCCGCCGCGCGCAGCAGATCGCGGTCGCGATTTTCATCGAGGAATGCGCGGCTTTCGATCTGACGCCGGTGCAATATGCGTCAATGGTGGCGATCCAGGACAATGAGGGGATCGACGCCACCCGGCTGTCGGCGCAGATCGCCTTCGACCGCTCGACGCTCGGCAATGTGCTTGAGCGGCTGGAGGCGCGGGGGTTTGTCGAGCGCTATGCCTCGCCCGAGGACAAGCGAGTGAAGTTGCTCAGGCTGACGCCGCAGGGGCGCAGCGTGACGCGGAGCGCAGAGGAGGGCGTCAGGCGGACACAGGAGCGGATACTGGCACCGCTCGATGCGACCAAGCGCCGTGTCCTGCTCGACCTTCTGGCGCAACTGGTGGAGGTCAACAACGATGCCTCCCGCGTGCCGCAGCGCTCGATCGCATGACTCTCTTCCCGCCCCATTATTGCCCCAGGTATTGACGTTTTCCGGCCTCGTTTAGGCGCACCTGCAGCTACTGCATGGCTTGGCGGCACTTAGCGCGAGCACAGCCCTCCGCCTGCAACACCCGGTTACAAAGAGTGAGCCTGATCGCGGAACGTGCCGCATCGCAGCCGCATTGCGTCAGCTAAGGACAGGCATCCCCAACAACGACCGGAGTTCCGATGACTCGTGTCTGCACGATTCGCGCTGCCTTGTTTTCGCTTGGCCTCATTGCCGCGGGCCTGATCCCGATGTCGGGGGCCAGCGCCAATGAAGCTTACTCGGCCCTGGTCCAGAGCCACGCCGCCACGCACGGCCTGCCGCCGTCTCTCGTGCATCGCGTGATCATGCGCGAGAGCCGTTACAACCCGCGTGCGGTGTCGAAGGGCAATTACGGGATGATGCAGATCCGGCTCGGGACTGCGCGCTCCATGGGCTACAGCGGCAGCGCCGCGGGGCTGCTCGATGCCAACACCAACATGACCTATGCCGTGAAGTATCTGGCCGGGGCTTATCGCGCCGCGGGCGGCAATCCTGATCGCGCGGTGGCGCTTTATGCGCGCGGCTATCACGACGTGGCGCGGCGCCAGGGATCCAGCGCGGTCGCAATGGCGAACGGCGGACGCGCGGCTCCGGTCTATGCCACGATCCAGAGCCCGGCCATCGGCGCCCCGCTTCCGGAATTCTCGTCCGAGGCCCGCCGGGCCCGTGCCCAATACTCGACGAAACGGACGCCGCGCCGCACCGCCGTCCGGGCTGTGGCGCACCCTCGCGATCAGATCTGGTGACGTCACGGGGCGGGTGAATTGTCCACCCGCATCGCCTTTATGCCGGGCGGCATTTGCGTTGCCGCCCGGCATTGCTATGAGTGCGGACCCGCGCCCACCCGCCGGCGGGGGCCCGTAGCTCAATGGTTAGAGCCGGCCGCTCATAACGGTCTGGTTGCAGGTTCGAGTCCTGCCGGGCCCACCAACAAAATCAAATACTAATCGCGCCGTCGCACGGCGACCGCCCGCGCCGAAGCCATTCCAGCTTCGCGGTGAACGAGTATTGCTGCCTCTGAAGAGAGGGCTTTTCCGGCCGCGCCATTGCAAGAGCGCCGGTCAGGCCTCGTGTTGATCCGAGCGTTCCCGCTTGGTCCGCGACCCTTTCGTCCTGGTTGCCGGGCGTCGATCGATATCACCCACGCGTTCCGGATGGCTCGCCGGCATCATCATGTCGCAAACCGTCTCGACCAGCCGTTCGATGTCGCGCAGATCGTTGAGGCGGCGATTGATGACGAAGCCGTCATAGGCCATCAGGAACAGATGGGACAGAAGATCGTAATCGATCGACCGTCCGGCTTGAGTGGGGATTGCGCTCTCAAGCATGACGCGCAGCCGTTGTTCAGCCCAGGCGAGGAGCGGCGAAGGCTTCTTCTCGCCGGGATCGGCGGACGCAAGCGCCTCCATCAGGCTGTTGGCGAGGCCGATATTCTCCATCGGGATATCGCGCCACACGCCGAGCAGAATCGCGCGCAGCCTGTCGCGCGGATCTTCAACCTTTCGCACAGCGGCTTCCAGCCGCCAGATGCATTCCTTCTGCCACGGCTCGACCACGGCATAGAGCAGATGAAGCTTGGACGGGAAATACGAATAGAGGCTGCTGACGCCGGTCCCCGCGCGCTGGGCAATGTCGAGCAGGGTCGTGCGATGGTATCCGCGATCGGAAAACGAATCCCGGGCAGCATCCAGGATTGCGTTGCGGACGGTTTCTTTCTTGACCTGAACCAAGGTGCTGTCCGTGAATCGTGCTGCCGGTCGCTGGCCCTAAATCGGTATCGTCATCGGCGCATGAACGCCGTCGCAATTCATAAGCGCGACGCGTTTGCGCCGGATCCGGAACGAGCCGTCCTGCCGCGCAATATGGTGAACCTGCCGGCCGGTGTAAATGCGCTGGCGGTCGCCCTGAATTTCGGTGCAGAGGAACGCAGAGGCGACCTCGAATTCCTGCAAATGAGCATCCCCGCCCAGAACTTCGATATTGCTGACCATGTGCACGGTCCGCGGCATCGGTGTCAGCACCAGCGCGCGTGCTTCCAGCAGTCGCTGCACCCGGATCGCAAGGATCGCGTGATCCTCATAGACGATCGACGCGACATTCAGCGGGTCGGTCTGTCCGGGCTGGCTCGGCATCCAGTAGATGCCCTGCGGCGCGTAAAGGTCGAGCCAGGCCTCGAACGCGCCTTCGTCGAGCAGGCGCGCCTCTGTCAGAACGAACAGCTCGATCTCGCGAAACACCTCGTAGGGCAGCATCAGGCGGCCTCGGCGGTCATGTGCTTCACCCAGGCATTGAACTGCACGCGCATCGGCATCTCGCTCGCCGCACCCGACACGCTGCCGTCCGGGCCTTGCCGGTCGCTGTCCAGGCCGCGGGAAAAATCGATCCACGGACCGGTCTCGGTCGCAAGTCCGCGCTGGCAGCGCTCCAGCATCTCGACGTCGTCGGAGAATATCATCGAGGCTGGCGATCCGATGGTGGTGAGGAAGCGTACCGCGCGATGAAACATGGCATCCGGGGCGCCCTTCAGACGGAAGCAATGAACGCGGACCAAGGTGCGATCCACCGAGAGCGGGATGG
This sequence comes from Pseudorhodoplanes sp., assembly GCF_059499825.1. Taxonomy (NCBI): domain Bacteria; kingdom Pseudomonadati; phylum Pseudomonadota; class Alphaproteobacteria; order Hyphomicrobiales; genus Pseudorhodoplanes; species Pseudorhodoplanes sp. The sequence continues at coordinate 158,294 of NZ_JCABZI010000005.1, read as the reverse complement.
TGACGCGCATCTGCTGGTATTGCGCGTTGATGATCAGGTTCGGATAGATGATGTTGTTGAACCGGTTCATGCCGAGCACGCGTTCGGCATGCTCGGCGCCGAGCTTTTCGGTCAGCAGCCGGCGATACTCGGTTGCGACCGGGTCTTCGCTTTGCCGCGACAGCACGCCGCTGTCGTAAAAGCTCGTCATGTAGGTGTGGCCGCTATCGAGGCCGTTGAGCTGGATGCCTTCCCATTCCTTGAACCCGAAGCCGTTCGCGAGCAGCATCTCGCGGGTCTGATCCTGATCGAGGATCGAGGCATTAACGGGCGCGCGCCGGGCCGGCAGGACCGATGACGCATGCACGAAGGTTGGGTGGAAGATATCCGCCGCGTTCTCCAGATGCAGCTTCCAGTTCCCGCTATATTCCAGCGAGAAGCTGGAATCCGCAATTTCCACCTCGCCATCGGGTGCGCGATCGACGAGATTGTCGATCACCTCGGTCATCGGTCCGAGATGCTCGGTCAATGGCGGCGGATTGTCGGACAGATTGGCGAACACGAAGCCGCGATAGCTCTGCACGTTGCCGATGCGCTGCATGTGATTTTGCGGGTCGGCGATATCGAAATTGGCCGGATAGCTCTTCGGATGCGGGACCGATGCGAGCGTGCCGTCGGGCCGGAACACCCACGCATGATACGGACAACTGAACGAGCGATTGGACCCCTTATCGACCATGCAGAGCCGCGCGCCGCGGTGCGGACAACGATTATGCAGGACGTAGATGTTGCCGTCGTGATGGCGCGTCACCAGCACTTCGTATTTTGAAAGCCGGGTGCGGATGAAGTCGCCCGGATTCTTCAACTGGCTCTCATGCGCGACGTAGATCCAAAGCCGGCCGAAGATGCGGCTTTGCTCGAGTGCGAAGATTGCCGGATCGGAATAGGCGCGCCGGTGAACATGATCCGGCCGCACCAATGCGCGGATGTCGGCTTCGGCGATCGGAAAATCGACGTCCTTCGGGTCGGCAACGATCTGGTTCATGCCTTCTGTCCCTGTCTTCCCATCTTGCGTGACGTGGCGAGGTCGTTCGATCCAGGCCGGCAATGTGTTCGCGGCCGCATGTGTGCCACTCCAGCTAGTGCAGCAAGCCCGAGAAAATCTCGGAGAATGCCGGTGACGTTTCCAATCCTGCGCCCGCGCGTTCCGAAAGCCGGGCGCGCCCGTCCGCGACCGGCACCGCCGAGGTCAGCTTTCCAAAAAGTCCGTTTTCGTCGATGGCGGTTTCCGCGCATCCGAGACCGAGCCCGGCCACCACATTGAACGCGAGCAGATGACCCGCATGCGGTGCGCATTGAGTGCGGTTCCAGCCATGATCCGACATGATGTCGAGAATCCGCCCGTATTCGACGATGCCGTAGCTGAGCGAGATATCGAATTGCAGAATGTCGCGGTCCGGCCGCAATCCGCCATAGCGGAGAAGGTTGCGGGCATCGTCGGCGGAGAACAGGTTTTCGCCGGTCGCGATCGGGGAGGGGAAGCGTTCTGCCATGTCGCGATGCAGGTCGTAATCGAGGGGATGAACCGGCTCCTCGATCCAGGCCAGCGGGAGGCCGGACAACGCCTCGGCATAGGCGAACGCGGTGTCGCGAGAGAAGGACCCGTTGCCGTCAACGGCAAGCGTCATGCCGGACTCGAGCATCGACAGCACCGCTTCGATGCGCCGAACATCCTCGGCGAGCGCGATCCCCCCGACCTTGATCTTGAAGCGGCGATGCCCGCGCGCCATCGCCTTCTGGATGTCCTTGCGCAGATGGCCGATATCGTCGTCCGTGCGATAATGCCCGCCGCTGGCATAGATATCGATGACGTTCACAGCCGGCCGCCGATATCGCTCCGCCAGATAGGCCCATAACGGCAGGCCCTTGCGCTTGGCTGCGAGATCGAAGGCGGCGGCATCGATCAGCCCGATCGCGCCCGATCGCTCGCCATGTCCGCCGGGTTTCTCATTGCGCATCGCGACGGCCCAGACCTTTTCCGGATCGATGCCGCCATCGCCATCGGCGTAATCGTCCGGATCCGCCGCGAGCAGGCGGGGAATGAACCGTTCGCGCAAAAGAGCGCCATGCCCGTAGCGTCCGACCGAGTCGAAGCCAATTCCAGTCAAAGGCTTGCCGCCGTCGTTCGCGTCAGTGACGATCGCGATGGCGCTTGCCGTCATCGCGTCGAAACTGATGCTTGCATTCCGGCTGGCAGCCGAAAGCGGGATTGTCCGCTCGTTGACCGCTACGATCCGCATGCGACGGCTTAAGCCTGGCGCCAGTCGTGCTCGGCCACGTCGAAGACGATGCCGTTCACGTCCTTGAACTTCTTCTCGGCATCGACGCCCGGATAACTCGGAAGCTGCATGAAGAACTCGCCGCCGAGCTCCTTGATCTTGTCGGCAGTCTTTGCCTCGTCCTCGACCACGAAGCCGATGTGGTGGAGTCCGGCCCAGTCCGGGCCGCCTTTGCCGCCTTTGGTGCCTTCCGGGAAATGCAGGAGCGTGAGGTTCATCACCCCGTCCGACAGTGAGATTGCGTTGCCGATCGGGCTTTCGACCTGGCTGACGCGCTTGAGGTCGAATGCGCCTTCGTAGAAGGCCGCAGCCTTTTCAAGATCGGGTACCTGAATGGCGACATGTCGAAGTTTGGCCATGACGATCTCCTGTGTTGCGACGGTGCTTCGTTTCACGCACGATAGAGCAATCCGGATACGCCTTCCAGAGTAAATCGAACTATGTTCGGTTTTGAACTTATGGTCGGGTTTGTGCGCGCAGCACCTGATCTTTGCTGCAATGCAAACGAAGTCGGTGGCTTGAATCTGTGCGATGCGCCTCCGTTCGGTCGCGTCGTTTATCCTGATACACAAGCACTTTCGATGGTCGCGGCGGTTTGCTCTCACCGGCGCCGCCAGCTTTGCACTTTTTTGCAGCGCAAACCGCAGGCTCTTGCCCAGAATGAAATCAGTTGGGCGCGCGCGATCGCGCTTGACGGTTCCGCTATAACCGAACATCCTTCGGTTATAGAGTTGACCCAGATCAAAGGAGGGGTGCCATGCCCGCGATGAGCGATTTTCGCGCAATGCCTCGATTGCTGTCCGCAGGTGTGGCGGGAGCCGGTCTCCTGCTCGCGACCCAGGTATCGGGATGGGCGCAGGAGGTGACATTGAAAGCGGCGGTGTTCGTGCCGCCGACCACGACCTACGGCATCCCCTTCAAGCGATTCGTCGATCGGGTGAACGAGACCGGAAAGGGCGTCCTGCAGATCCGGATCGTCGGCGGGCCGGAAGCCATCCCGGGCAATAACCAAGCCGATGCCGTGAAGTCCGGTGTGCTCGATATCGCGTCGATCCCGCCAGCCTATTACAAGAGCAATATGGTGGAGGGCGACGCCCAGATCCTGTCGGACATGACGGTTGCCGAGCAACGCGCGTCCGGCGCCTATGCGGCGCTGAACAAGATCGCCAACGATCGCATGAACGCGGTCTACCTCACCACCTACGGAATGGGGGTTCCGTTCCATCTCTATCTGACGAAGGAAGCGCCGGTCTCAAAGCCGGAGGACCTGAGCGGAATGCGGTTCAGGGGACAGCCGAATTATAATGCGATCTTCAAACGCTATAACATCTCCAGCGCAAACATCGCGCCGCCGGAAGTGTTCACCGCCCTGGAACGCGGCGTGGTGCAGGGCTACGGCTATCCGCTCTGGGGCATCGACGATTTCGGCTGGGCCAAGCTCACCAAGGTACGGATCGATCCCGGCTTCTATAACGTCGTGGTCAATATCCTCATGAACAAGGCGTCCTATGACAAGCTGACCCCGCCACAGCGCAAGGTCATCGACGATGCGGTCGCATGGTTCGAAAAGGACATGATCGCCTATACCGAAGAGACCACCAAGAAATCGCTCGATGCGATGGAAAAGGGTGGCATCAAGACCGTCGACTTCGGCCCGGAATGGAAAAAGATCGCGCTCGAACTCTATTGGGACGATCTGAAGAAGCTGAGCCCGGATTCGATCGGCAAGCTGCAGCCGCTCCTGACCAAGAAATAACGGGTCTGGTGCTTACTCTCCGGGCGTTTCGTTAGCATGCGCGCCATCTTCTGGCTCAATGGTCAGCTGGTGCGCATGCTGTGCGTCCTGGCGGTTCTGATGATCGCCGCCATGATGCTGGGGATCAGCGCCGAGGTAATCCTGAGGATGGCGGGCGGCGCCTCGATCCCGGGCATGATCGAACTGACCGAGTATGCGCTGTTCGCTTCCACCTTTTTTGTCGCGCCCTACCTGCTGCGCACGAACGAGCATATCCGGGTCGATGTCGTCATCGCGCGGCTGGATCCGGCCAAGACCCGTATCGTTGAATGCGGGGTCTTGGTCGTCATCATGGTGATTTCGCTCATCACGGGCGTCATCGCGACCATGCTGCTGGTTCGCAGCTATCAGGACCACACTCTGATCTTCAAGGATTTGATCTTTCCGCAATGGTGGCTGGACTGGATTATCCCGCTGGCCTCGCTCGCCATGCTGCTTCAGGCTCTGGAACTGCTCGTCACGCTTGTTCGGAATCCTGCGGGTAGCGTGCCGCTGCCGGCGGAAGGCGTGCCCGGGATAAGGCCGGACGAAATGCCATGAGCTGGGTCTCCATATTGGTGGCGATGTTCAGCGCGAAAGTGCTGTTCCTGCTCGCGGCCGTGCCGGTCGCCTTCGTTTTCTTCCTGATCAATATCGTCGGCTCCTATCTGATCTTCGGCGGTATTCCCGGCCTCGAGCAGATGGTTCGCAACGAACAGGTGTCGGTCGCGCAGTTCTCGCTGGTGCCCATTCCGCTGTTCGTGCTGATGGGCGAAGTCCTGTTCCACAGCGGCCTCGCATTGAAATCGGTCGACGCCGTCGATGCCGTCATCAAGCGGGTGCCGGGACGGCTCGCGGTCGTCACGCTGGTCGCCGGCACGATCTTCTCCGCCATATCCGGATCGACCATCGCAACCACCGCAATGCTCGGCTCGCTTCTTCTCCCGCAAATGCTCGCGCGTGGGTACGATCCCAAGACCGCGATGGGGCCGACGCTAGCGATCGGCGGCGTCGATATCCTGATCCCGCCGTCGGGTCTCGCCGTGCTGCTGGGCAGCCTCGCCGGAATTTCGATCACTGGCTTGCTGGTCGGTGGCATTGTGCCGGGACTGATCCTCGCAGCCTTGTTCATCGCCTATGTAATGCTGCGATGCTGGATCAATCCAAGCCTGGCGCCCGTGTCCGACGATGAGGGCATCAAGCTCGAGCGGCCCTGGTTGAATCTTGTCGTCACTGTCGCGCCGCTGATCCTCATTTTTTCGGTTGTCGTGGTCAGCATGACCGAAGGCTGGGCGACTCCCACCGAATCCGCCGCACTCGGTGCGTTCGGAACCATCATTCTGGCAGCCTGCTATCGGGCGCTGACGCCGCAAAACCTCTGGAAGTCGTTTCTGGGGACCGTCTCGATATCGGGATCGTTGCTGTTCATTATCGTCGGCGCCACCACCTTCGCGCAGTTGCTCAGCTTTTCCGGAGCGACCGCGGGCCTCGTCGCACTGATCGAAGGCGCGCAATTGACCCCGAATGTCATCATGATCGGCATGCTGGGGATCCTGATCCTGCTGGGCTTCTTCATCGACCAGACCAGCATCATGATGATTACATTGCCCTTCTATATGCCGCTGTTGCGATCGATGGGCGTCGATCTGGTCTGGTTCGGCATTCTCTACCTGCTTTGCATGCAGATCGGCCTGCTGACGCCGCCGTTCGGATTGCTGCTGTTCGTGCTGAAAGGCGTTGCGCCTCCGGGCATCACCATCGGCATGGTCTATCGCGCGGCCATCCCCTATGTCTGGCTCACGATCCTGATGATGGTGCTGATCTTCATGTTCCCGCCGATCGTCACCAGCTTTGTGCCCGATTAGGCGACCTGTGCGATGAAGGCCCCGAACTTTCTGTATCGCCGGCCCGAAACGCTCGAGGAGGCGCTGGCGCTGCTCGCCGACAACGCGGGCGAGGCGCAGGTTCTGGCCGGCGGTCAAAGCCTGATGCCCACGCTCAATATGCGGCTGTCGTCGCCCGCGATGCTGGTCGACATCAACCGGATTGCGAGCCTGCGGGGCATCGCCCAGCGCGGCGACGCGATCCACATCGGTGCATTGGTGCGTCACCGCGACGTCGCGGGCTCCGATCTGATCGCGGGTCGTCTGCCGCTGGTGGCGTCTGCCATGACCCATGTCGCGCATATGGCGGTCCGCAATCGCGGGACGACCTGTGGCAGTCTGGCACTCGCCGATCCGTCCGCAGAGATGCCGGCGGTTGCCGTCCTGCTGAACGCAACGATCCATCTGAGCCGCCAAGCCGCAACGCGCGATATGCCTGCCCGTGATTTCTTTCAGGGCCTGTACGCGACCGATCGCGGCGATGACGAGATCATCACCGGGGTCAGCTTTCCCTGCGCGGCTGACGATCAGCTTTTCCACTTTCAGGAGTTCAGCCGAAGGCATGGCGACTTCGCCATCGTCGGCATTGCGGTGACGGGACGATTGCGCAACGGGCGGGTCGGGGACATCGAGGCGGTGGTGTTCGGGTCTGAACCGGCGCCGCTTCTGTCGGCCGCCACGGCGTCGATGCGCATCGCGGCCGATACGCCGGACGCGGCCTTGCGCGAGATGGCTGACGCGATCGCAGCCGGGATGGACCCGATCGCCAATCATCAGGGCCGGCCTGAGACCAAGCGGCGCCAGGCCGCCGAATTGTTGCGCCGCGCCTTCGCCGAGTTCCGGACCGCCGCCGATGTCGGATGATCCTGCCGAGCGTCACGAGATCGCGTTCGTCCTCAACGGCGAAGCCGTCGAGGCCTCGGTCGACGCCCGCACGCATCTCGCGGATTTCATCCGTCACGCGCTGGGCCGGACCGGGACGCATATTGGATGCGAACACGGCGTCTGCGGCGCGTGCAACGTGATGGTCGATGGCGTTTCGGTGCGCGGCTGTCTGATGCTCGCCGTGCAGGCCGACGGCTGCGATGTCGTGACCGTCGAGGGCCTGACCGCCGGCGGCAGCATCGCCGACCTGCAGGATGAATTCGTCCGGCGCAACGCGCTGCAATGCGGCTATTGCACACCCGGGATGCTGGCGACGGCCACCGAGATGCTGCAGGGCCCGATGCTGTCGCGGGACGCCATTCGCGATGGGCTGTCGGGCAATTACTGCCGCTGCACCGGCTATCAGGCGATTGTCGATGCGATCGAAGCAGTCATTATGCAGCGCGCGGAGGCTGGATCATGACCAAAATCGATGGTCTTGTCGGCGCCCGGATCGCGCGTCCGGAGGCGGGGCGGCTGGTGGCAGGGCGCGGCCGTTACACCGACGATATCGCTGCCAACGCCGGTCATGTCGCGTTCCTTCGAAGCCCTTACGCCCATGCAACCGTCGGCGCGATCGATGTCACCGCGGCGGCATCGTCGCCTGGCGTCATTGCGGTTGTCACCGCCGCGACCCTGGCCGCGGTCTGCAAGCCCTGGCAGACCAGGCTTGCGGCGCTGCCGAGCCATATCTCTCCGCCGCAATTTCCGCTCGCGCGAGACGAGGTGACCTGGCAGGGCGAGCCCGTCGTCGCCATTGTGGCCAACAGCCGCGCCGAGGCGGAAGATGCGATCGAGCGCGTTGCGATCGAATGGCAAGAGCTGCCCGCCATCGGCTCGCCCGAGGCTTCGGCGTCTCCGCGGGCGGACAAGGTCAATAGCGCGCTCGCCGCCAATCTCGGCCTCGATCACACGTTCACCGCCGGAGATCCAGCGGCAGCCTTTGCGGCGGCCGACCTGGTGATCGAGCACGATTTCACCTTCGGTCGTCAAACCGGCGTTACGCTGGAGCCGCGCTCCATCCTCGCCGATTTCGACCCGCGTCTCGGCAAGCTCACCGTGCACCAATCGCATCAGGTGCCCAACCAGATGCGCGAGATTTACGCCGCGCAATTCGGACTCGCGCCGCGAAACGTGCAGGTGATCACGCCCGATATCGGCGGCGCATTCGGTATGAAGCTCGCCGCCTATCCCGACGAAATGGCGGTTGCCGCGATTGCCGTGTTGCTCGGACGCCCGGTCAAGTTCGTCGCCGACCGGCTGGAATCCTTTGTCAGCGATGTTCATGCGCGCGAGATGAAGGTCAAAGGCCGTCTTGCCGTGGATTCGAATGGCACTCTGCTTGCGATGGACGTCGCCGTTCTGCATGGCATGGGTGCCTATTCGTCCTATCCGCGCGGCAGCCTCGGCGAAGGCCTGCAGGCGGTGCATATGTCGGCAGCGCCTTATCGGCTTGCCGGTTTTAGCGGCCGCCTGCGCAGCTATTTTCAGAACAAGACGCCGAGTGGCGTATTGCGCGCGGTCGGCCAGCCGGTTGCGTGTACCGTCACCGAGCAGCTCATCGACATGGGCGCGCGCGCGCTCGGCATCGACCCGGCCGAAATGCGCCGCCGCAACTACATGGCGTCGGATCAGGCCGCTGTCCGCAATATCGCCGGCATCACGCTGACCGAGCTTTCGCTCGACCGCTGTCATGACCGGCTGCTGTCGCTGATGAATTACGACGCGTTGCGCACGGAGCAGACCACATTCCGTTCGAGCGGGGTCCATCGCGGCATCGGCATCGCTGCCTTTATCGAACAGACGGGCGTAGGTCCCCAGCTCTACGGTCCGCTAGATGTGCGCGTGTCAGCGCATGAAACCTGTCGCCTGTCGCTTGAACCGAACGGGGAGATCCGGTGCGCCACCAGCGTCACCGATCAGGGACAGGGGACGCTGACCGGGCTTCGGCAGATCGTCGGAACCACTTTGGGCGTCGGCATCGACGCCGTGGAGATCGTCAGTGGCGATACCACCGCGGCTCCGTTCGGCGGCGGTGCCTGGGCGTCGCGCGGCACCGCGCTGGGCGGAGAGTCGGCGTTGCGCGCCGCGCGCCAACTCCGCACCAGCATCCTTACGATCGCCGGATCGATCCTGCAGGCGCAGCCGGACAGCTTGCGGATCGACGGTGGCGCCATCTTCAACACCGCCGGCCTGGCGCAATTGTCGCTCGCCGATATCGCTTCGGCGGCTCACTACAAGTCGCATACCATCCCGCTGGAGGATCTGCCGCCGCTCGATATCACCGAGCGCTTCACCTCACGCGATCTGCCTTACCTGGCGTCGAACGGTGTGCAAGCGGCGCATGTCGAAGTCGACCCGGGTCTCGGCACGGTCAAGCTGCTCGGCTTCTGGGTAGTCGACGATTGCGGCACGGTCGTTAATCCGCTGCTGGTGGATGAGCAGATCCGGGGTGGGGTGGTGCAGGGGATCGGCTCCGCCCTCTACGAGGAGTGTATTTACGGCGAAACCGCGCAACTCGAGAACGGAACGCTCGCGGATTATCTGGTGCCGATGGCCGGAGAGATGCCGGACATCCAGGTGGCGCATATCGAGACGCCGATAAGCAACACCAATCTCGGCGCGCGCGGCGTGGGCGAGGCGGGGACGGTCGCCGCTGCCGCCGCCGTCTGGGGCGCGGTGAATGATGCGCTGTCCCCATTCGGTGCGGCAGTGACAAGGCAGCCGATCACGCCGGAGCATGTTCTCGATGCCATCGCGGCGGCCAGCCTGCGCGACCGAGGCTAGTCCGGGTTGCCCGCGTCAGGCGGCGCTGGCGGGTTTGAAGGTCATGGCCACGCCGTTCATGCAATAGCGCAGGCCGGTCGGCTTCGGGCCGTCCTCGAACACATGACCCAGATGCCCGCCGCAGCGATGGCAATGGACCTCGGTCCGGTTCATCAGCATCGAACGATCGCTCTTGGTGCCGACGGCGTTCGGCAGAGGCTGCCAGAAACTCGGCCAGCCGGTGCCGCTTTCGTACTTCGTGTCCGACGAGAATAGCGGCAGGTCACATCCGGCACAGGCAAAAACACCCTTGCGTTTCTCCTGGTTGAGCGGCGACGTACCCGGCCGTTCGGTGCCGTGATTGCGCAGCACATTGTACTGGTTGGGGGTCAGCTGCCGCTTCCATTGTTCCGCGGTTTTTGTGACCTCGAAGGTCTTGGTCTCGGCCATCGCCTCCTCGTCGTTCATCCAGCGCAATCCAAACAGCGCGGCGCCGGCGGCAGCGATCACGCCGACAATGGTTCTGCGATTGGTCATGTCGGCCTCCATCAGTTCGTTTTCTTGCCCCAGATCTGCTCGAGACGCTGATCGCGCCCGCAATTCCAACGATAGAAGGAATACTTTCTGGGATTCTTCAGGTGGTAATCCTGGTGATAGTCTTCAGCCGGATAAAACGTGCTGGCGGCGGTGATTTCGGTGACGATCGGCTGAGTGAATTGTCCCGACGCTTCGATGTCCTTCTTGGATTTCTCCGCAAGTGTCCGCTGCTCGTTTCCGTGAAAGAAGATCGCGCTGCGATACATGTCGCCTGAATCGCAGAATTGCCGGTTCTTCGCGACCGGATCGATGTTGCGCCAGAACACCTGCAGCAGCTTCTCGTATGAAACCTTGGCGGGATCGAAAACGATCTCGACCGCCTCCGCATGGCCGGTGCCACCCGAGGAGACCTGACGATAGTCGGGTTTCGCGGTCTTGCCGCCGATATAGCCGGAGGTCGTCGAGATAACGCCCTCGACCTTGTCGAAATCCGCTTCCACGCACCAGAAGCAGCCACCCGCAACGGTCGCCTTTTCGGTCTTGGCGGGTGCCGGAGATTGCGCGTAGGCCGCCCCTGCCATCGCAAGAGCCGCCAACAGAAATAGTCCAGCAATTGAGCGTTTCACCATCATTCGCGCTTCCGTTTCGGCACTGTGGCCGACCTGCTGATGTCTTCGGTCAAGATACGGGCGCCGTTACGAAAAGATACAAAACGGCGCGCTCACCTTTCCGAGAGCGGCCGCTGAAACCGCCTTGCTTGCGCGGCGATCGTGTCAACCGACGATCCGGACCGTTCAAGTGGGTGCCTGGAACTCCGAAGGCTGTCTGGCCCGTGCGACGCCCGCGGCGCGCAGTTTGGTCACCGCGCCGGTGATGTTTACCGTATGTATCGCAAGCCGCCGACGGCCACATCGGCCGAAAATGCGCGACCGATCGCAACGATGCCGAGACGCCTCAGCCGACCCAGATTAAGCGGGATGTCGGTTCGATGCGGCACGAAATCCTGAAAAGGCAATTGAATGGTCTGCCAGTGCGGCTCTGCCCGAAAGCTCTGGCGGTAGGATTGCCACGGCCGGTCGAGATCCTGGGTGCGCAGGTGCACGCCATAATCCTCGCCATTTCCGAACACATCGAGTTCCATGCCTCGCCAGGCGCTGGCATCGACGGCATCGCCTTCGGGCGACAGATCCAGCGCAATCTGAACAAAGCCGCCATTGTTCTCGAGGCTCACGTCGCCGCGCATGCGGATCGCCGGCCGGCCCGCCACCATCTTGCCGTTGGATACGCCTCCCATCACGCGGTCGCTGATCAATTGCCAGCGGGAGCCGATGGTGGAGAGCGGCGGATCGCGGCTCAGGTCGTCGATGATCGTCGACTGCGGATCCATGGGTTTGGCTCGCGCCCTTCCAATGCCAGCCGACAGGGCAGCAGCGATGATCAAGACGTTTCGGCGGTTATACTGCACACATCAAAGATAGGGTCTCGAGTCACATGATTCCAGACCATTCGGACGGACGGCGCCCGCGCGCCGGCGTCCGTCGCGGAACATCCGTTTACGTGGCCCATTGCGCCGGCGCGGTGAACACCAGCGGGGTCTCGCCTGCTACACGACGCGCTCTTCGGAGACGCAGCGGCAGTCCATCTCGTATTCCAGATCGACAACCGGCGGCCGACAGAAATGCCAGGTCAGCCCGCAGCGCGCGGCGCCGCGCCTCACGATTTCGCTGCCGAGGAAGGGGTGCAGGTCGTGCACGGTATAGACCTGCGCCGCCGTCGTATCCGCCCACGTGGCGCCGAGCAGGCCGAGCCGGCGTTCCATCTCGCCCAGAACCCAGCGCGCCTTTTCGCGCAGGCCATCGGCGCTCAGATCGCCGAGCCGGATGACCTTCTCGCGATAGCTCGCATGACCTTCCTCCGCCTCGCCGCTGCCGGCGACAACGACCGATTTGACCGGGGAGTCGCCCGGCTCGGTGAAGGTGAAAGCGTGAAACGACGGGGTCGCGGGCTTGTGCAGTTCCGGACAGACATTGCTGCGCGCGACCGGGTTGGTGGTGCCATCGAAGATGCCCCAGCGCGACAAAGTGCCGACATAGAGCTGGTTGAAGGTCTTGAACCCGTCTTCGCTGAACGGCGCCGGCGACCGCAATTCGCAAGCCGCGAACGATGTCAGTGGCCGGCCGGCAGCCTTGAGGATGGTTTCGATCCGCGCAAAGCCGTCATCGAGTGGCACCGGATTCTGAAACATGACGCGCACCAGCCGGAAGCCCGGCAGGGCTGCGACACCGGCCGAATATTGAAACGGCCCCTTGATGAAACGATAGCCGCCCGGCTCGAAATCGATCGTTCCCATTCACTCAGTCTCCAGCATGCACAAGTCGATAAGGCGAGATCACAGGCCCATATAGGCTTCGCGGATCGTCGGGTCTGCGAGCAGCGTTTGCGAGGCGCCGGACATGCTGACCTGGCCTCGGTTGATGACGTAGCCCCGATCCGCCAGTTCGAGCGCAGTCACCACATCCTGCTCGACAAGCAGGATCGCAACGCCGCTGCGATTTATCTCGCGCAACCGCTCGATCAGCAGTTCGACGGGGCGCGGCGCGAGGCCGAGCGACAATTCATCGATCATCAGAAGGCTCGGCGCGGCCATCAGACCACGGCCGATCGCGCACATCTGCTGTTCGCCGCCGGACATGGTTCCGGCGTCCTGCCGCCGTCGGTCCGCGAGGATCGGAAACATCGCGTACACACGCTCGAGGTCCGCGGCGATCGCGTCCTTGTCGTCGCGCAGATACGCGCCCATGAGAAGGTTGTCGCGCACGCTCATCGCCGAGAACAGACGGCGGCCTTCCGGCACATGCGCGATGCCGGCATGAACCAGCGCTGCCGACGGCGCGTTCGTCATGTCGCGGCCATCCACGGCGATGGTCCCGGACGTTGTGCCCAGCACGCCTGACAGGCAGCGCAACAGGGTGGTCTTGCCGGCGCCATTCGAGCCGATGAGGCAGACAAGCTCGCCGGCCTTGACCTCGATCGAGATATCCCACAGCACCTGTACGTCGCCGTAACCGGCCTGCAGATGGGAGACGAGAAGCTTCGGCGTTTCGCTCATGCGGCGCCTCCAGCGTGAGCGGCGGCGAATTTCGAGCCGAGATAGGCTTCGATCACCTTGGGATCGCGCAAGACCGCATTCGGTTCGCCGTCCGCGATCAGCTGGCCATGATGCAACACCGCGATGCGTTGCGAGATCGACATCACGACCTTCATCAGATGCTCGATTACGACGATAGTGACTCCGCGCTCCGCAACCTTGCGGATCATCGCCAGCGCATCGTCGATCTCGGACGGGTTCAGCCCCGCATTGACCTCATCCAGCATTAGGAGACGCGGCTTCATGGCGAGGCCCTTGGCCAGCTCGAGGCGCTTGCGCTGTGCCAGCGTCAGCGTGGCGGCGGACTTGTCCGCGGAGCCGGCGAGGCCGGTGAATTGGAGATGATCGCGGGCCTGCGCATGGGCGTCGGCAAGACTGTGCGCGTTGCCCGCGAACAATGCGCCCGCGGCGACGTTTTCCAGCACCGTCATTTTCGGGAATGGCTGCACGATCTGGAAGGTGCGAGCGAGCCCGAGCCGCGCGATCTGGTGGGGCCGCATCCGGGTGATATCGCGCCCGTCGAAGAATACGCGTCCGGCGGTCGCCGGATGTACCGCGGTGATCAGGTTGATCAGGGTCGTTTTCCCGGCTCCATTCGGTCCGATCAGTCCGAGGATCTCACCTTCTACGACCGTTAGAGTCACGTCGTTGACGGCATTCAGGCCGCCGAAACGGCGCGACACATTCTTCAGTTCCAGCAGCGCCGTCACGACCCGACCCCGCGGCGGGACCACTTGTCCCGGATCAGCGACAGCAAACCGTTCGGCAGGAACAACACCAGCACAATGATGATAATTCCGAGTGCCGCCGCGTGGACGGTCAGGAAGATTCGCCAGACCAATTCTTCGAATGCCAGCAGCACGATCGCGCCGAGCACGGGACCGAAGATCGTGCCGATTCCGCCGAGCAGCACCATTACCAGCGGTTTGACGGCCAGCAGAATGTCGAACACGTCGGGCGGCTCGATATAGTTGACCCAGGAGGCATAGACGGCGCCGGCGATACCGACATAGACGGCGGACAGCATGAACGCGGCGGTCTTGTAAGCGTAGGTATTGACGCCGAGGATGTTTGCGGCGTCCTCGTTCTGCTGGATACAACGCAGGCCGAATCCGAGTTTGCTGTTCTGCACGACGATGGCCGTCGCGGTCGCGGCCACCGCGAGCGCCAGCATGACGAGAAAGAAGATCTGCGCCTGCGCGGTGACCGACAGTTTCAGGATCGGCAGATTCAGTCCCATGCCGCCGCCGGTCAAATCCGGCGTGGTGTTGACGATCTCACGCAGCATCTCGGCGATGATCAGGCTACCTATTGCAAAATAATGCCCGCGCAGATGCAGGATTGCGCCACCGATGAAGCCGGCGAAAACCACTGCCGCGAGACCGGCGAGGCCCCAGCCCGCGATCATCGGCACGCCGTAATTCTGCAGCACCCCCGAGGTGTAGGCTCCGAGGCCGAAGAACGCAGCGGTGGCGAAAGACGGGTAGCCCGTCATGCCGCCGATGAAATTCCACGATTGTGCCAGCGCCGCATACATGCAGACGATCGTTGCAAGGCGGAGCACGTAATTGTTGCCACTCAGGGCGAGCGCAGCGAACACGACGGTCGCGGCTGCGAGGATCAGCCAGTTTCTCATTCGTAGCCCCGCTTGCCGAGCAGACCGCTGGGGCGGACGAACAGGAGAACCAGCAACAGCGCGAACGAAATTGTTACCGCATGCTCGGGGCCGAACCAGTACGAGCCGAGGCTTTCGATGATGCCGAGCACCAACCCGCCGATCAGCGCGCCCGGCACGCTGCCAAGCCCGCCGAGCACGCAGACCACGAACGCCTTGCCCAGAAACAGCGTCGAGTTAAGAGGTGAGATCGGATAAACGATGCTGAGCAATGCGCCGGCAGCGCCGGCCATCAGCGCGCCGATCCCAAAGGTGATGGCGTTGACCCTGCCGACATCGACGCCCATGAGCGCCGCAGCGTCGCGATCCATGCGGACCGCCACGATCGCGCGCCCGATCCTGGTATTGCGCAGGAGCCAATACAGGAGAAGCGTCAACAGAACGGCCAGCGCCATGGCGGCAACGCGATCGCCTGGCAGGAAGATCGGACCCAGTTCGAACGTACCCAGAGGATGGGCGAGATTGATCTTGCGATAGTCGGCCGTGAACGCGACCAGCATCGCGTTGTTGAGGAGCAGATCGAGACCGAAGGTGAGAGTCAGCGTGATCAGGACCGGCGCGGTGATGACGCGGTTGATCAGCCCTTTCTGGATCGCATAGCCCACGACATAGAGCGCGCCACCCGCGATGATGATCGAGACGAACGGATGGATGCCGCCGTAATTATAGGCGAACAGCGCGACATAGGATCCGAGCACGATGAAGGTCCCGTGCAGGATGTTGATGACGTTGAGAACACCCCAGACCAGCGAAAAGCCCACTGCGATGCAGGCATAAAGCCCGCCCAGCACAAGGCCGTTCGCCAGTATCTGCGCATAAATCATGACCGATTACCCGCGGGCGCCCAGTAGCATTGTCTGTTGGCAAAAGAGGACGCGGCATAGAGTTGCCGCGTCCGCGCCTGCGGCTATTTCCCGCTGAAGCGGAAATCGCCCTGCTTGATTGCGGCCGGATGGATGACGACCGGCTTGCCGCCCTGGATCTGGAAAACCGGAGGCTCGAGCGAATGAACCTGGCCGGTCGGTCCGAACTTTATCTTGCCAAAGAAGGTCTCGACATCGAGCTCCGCGAGGGCGTCGCGAACCTTCTTGGGATCGATCGAATCGGCCTTCTCGATCGCGAGTTGCAGGACTGCGCCCGCGGCCGCGGCCGAGGCTTCTGAATAGTCCGCTTCTGCCTTGTACTTTTCATCCCACAATTTGTTGAAGGCCTCGGTCGTGCCGAACACGTCCTTGCCGTTATATCGCACCGCCGGATGCCACCAGGCCGCGCTCGACACGTTGTCGGCGAGCGGACCCGCAGCATCGACGAATTCGCGATAGGCCGGACCTGCGATCATGGTGACAACGGGCGGTCGCAGCCCGAGATCGTTCATCTGCTTGCGGATCAGGATCAGGTCGTTGATGTACCCGGTCGCGAAAACCCAGTCCGGCCGCGCGGCGCGCATCTGGGTGATGGCGGCACCGTGGTCGAGGGCGCCGATCGCGTAGCGCTCGAAGGTGACGACGTCCAGGCCCCGGCTCTTGGCGGACTTCTCCATTTCCTGTGCAATCGCGAGTGGGAACAGGTCGTTACGCGCCAGGATAGCAACCCGTTTGATCGCCTTGTCCTTGGCCGTGACCAGATCGGCCAGCGGCTCGGTCAGGGTCTGGTTGGGTGTGAATGTGCCGAACAGATATTTGTAGCCCTGATCGTAGACCTGCTCCGATGAGGCGGTCGCAGCGATGGTCGGAATGCCGTATTTTTCCGAAACGCTGGAGGCTGCCTTGGCCGCTCCCGATCCGAACGGCGAGAACAGGAAGTTGACCTTGTCTTCCGTGATCAAGCGCTCAGCCGATTGTACGGCGCGGGGGGTGTTGGAGGCGTAATCGACGTAAACGATCTCGACCTTGTAGGTCTTGCCGCCGGCCTTGATGCCGCCTTTCGCGTTGACCGTTTCGGCCCACAGATTATTGCCGCGCTGCTGCTTGCTGCCTTCCGGCGAGAGTGGACCGGTCAACGGAAGCGGCGCCCCGATCTTGATGACGTCCTGGGCCTGCGCGGCCGATCCTCCGGCTAGGGCGCCCGCGAAGGCGAGGGCGGCGACGAGCGAACGGCGATGTCGTGTCATGACGAACTCCCTTGAGACGGCAAGCAGCGAAAATTCGGCTGCGCCAGATTGTGCGCCCGCGGACATACCCACAAGCGCAAAGAATCGGCCTGTGCGTTCTGGTTCTGGCAACGCATTAGGCAGCCGTGCTATCGCGGGCTATTCTGGCTGACGCCGTTTCCGGCAGGATCGTTCGACCGATACTGTTCGTATATATAGAACGGTTGATGGAGCCGTGATGTCACAGGCGCCGACACGCTATTTCCTGGAAGTGGTCCGGAGCGGCTCGATCCGCGTGGCGAGCGCGCGCCTCAATGTCGTACCGTCGGCGCTGAGCCGCCAGATCCAGAATCTGGAAACCGAGCTGGGCGTTCCGTTGTTCGAGCGGCGTCCCCGCGGCATGGCGCTGACCGCTGCCGGCGAGGTCTATGCCCGCTACGCCCAGGCCGTCGCGCTCGAATCCGAGCGCATGCGCTCCGATCTCGAGGAATTGCGCGGTCTTCGGCGCGGCGTGATCCGAATTGCGACGGTCGAAGGGGTGGTTGCCGACAGCATCACAAGCGTGATCGCGAAATTCCGGATCCGGCATCCGGGGATTCGCTTCAATCTCATCACGCTAGGCACGGACCATGTGGTCGCGGCGGTTCGCGACAACAGAGTGGACATTGGCGTGTCGTTTCACGCGCAGCCGGATGCCGCGGTTCGGTTCGTGCGCCGGTTTCGCGATCCGCTGATGGCGCTGGTCCATCCGGACAATCCGCTGGCGGGCCGGCAGAAGGTTGCACTCAGGGAAGTTCTGTCGATGCCGATTGCCGTGCCGGAAAGCGGCTTCGGCATCAGGCGGTTGATCGACGAGCAGTGTCGGCGGATCGGTGAATCGCTTGTCCCCGCACTCGAGACGAACTCTATCGAGGCCCTGCGTGGATTCGCGCGCTCCGGCGCGGGGGTGACATTTCTGCCCGGGAACTCCTTTCAGCGCGAACTCCGGCAGGGCGAGGTGGTATCGATCCCGCTGGCCGATCGTGCGCTGAATCAATGTTCGATGGATTTCGGCGTGCTGGCCGGCCGCTACCTGCCGACGACGATATCGCAATTCCTGACGATACTGGACGTCGAATTCAGCGTCCGTGACCGGCCAAAGCGCAAGATCGCTTAACGTCGGTCGTTTTGTCGAACTGAGCGAACGGTGTGAATTGATCGAGCCGGCATCGGTAGCGGCGCTTTGATGACCGGCGTAAGGCAAAATTTACCGCTATCGCGCAGCTAGACAGCAAGCGGGCAACTGCGCGCGGCAGAAGAGATGCGATCGCAACATGCCGACGAACAAAATTATGGTCATTCGACACGCGGAGAAGCCTGTGCATCGAGGGCCAAAGGGCGTTGACGCGAATGGAGAGCCCGACGCGGAGTCGCTGACACCACAGGGCTGGCAGCGGGCCGGGGCGCTTGTTCGGTTCTTCGCACCTCGCGATCATGACCCGTCCCCGCCGCTTGGCCGGCCCAAACATCTCTTTGCCGCGAAGGCAAATTTGAAGAGAGACGCTCACAGCAAGCGTCCCTATCAGACGATCGCTCCGCTTGCGGCCCATCTCAAGCCTGCGGCAGGCATTGATGATTCGCTGCGAAAAGACGAACTCAAGGCGTTGATCACCAAAGTGACGAGCGTCGATGGCACTGCGTTAGTGGCATGGGAGCACGAAAATATTCCGCCGATGGCAAGGCTTCTCGTACCCGAGACCGCGGCGGTGCCGGATTGGCCGGAGGATCGCTTCGACATGGTGTGGGTTTTCGATCGGGTGGATTCCCGCTGGCACCTCACCCAGGTCCCGCAGCTCTTGCTCGCAGGAGATCGAGCTGAGCCTTTCAGCTGAGTCCAATCTGTGTTGCACGACACCCTCTCTCGCATGAGGATGGCCCGCGCGCGTGGCCCAGCGTGGCTCGCAGACCGGCCACGCGGAACGAAATCGCAGGCGCCGACTTAAGCCTCCAAATCACACACAAGGAGGCTGTCAATGAATCATGACACTTCGCGCATGCCGACCGATCGCTCGACTGGCGGCGGCCTAACCGAAATCCTCGGTCTCGCGGCCGTTGCGCTGGTCGCCATGGGGCTGCTTGCGTTTGGCTATAACACGCGCGAGAGCAATACCCAGACCGCAAGCGGCGGCGAAATGTCGATTCAGGCCGAAAAACCCGTCGCGCCCGATCGCGTCGCGCCGACCGATACCACGCCGCCGCCGACCACTTCGACCACCGGGCAGGGGGATTCGGCCGGCGAGCAGAAGGCGCCGCGGCAGTAAAACCCGAACAGTGATCAACAAAGAAGTGTCAATTTGAATTGACACTTCTTTTGTCACCTATTTATGATGCGGCATGGACCTGCATGCCGAATACGTCCGGGACCACTCGGCAAAGCTGAGACGCTTTTGCCTGGAGACGCGACGCGCGCAGCCGGCATCGGACCGGAGCTAGCGATGCGACCGGTATTCCCATTCTCAGCGATCGTCGGTCAGGATGAGATGAAGCTCGCGCTTCTGATCGCGGCGGTCGATCCGTCGATCGGCGGCGTGCTGGTTTTTGGCGATCGCGGCACTGGCAAATCGACGGCGGTTCGGGCGCTTGCAGCGCTGTTACCCAAAATGCGCGTTGTGGTGGGCTGCCGATATCAGTGCGATCCCGGCGCCAACGGTTCGGGATGCGCGGAGTGTCAGGAGCGTGCACGCCAGGGGCCGCACAAGAGCAAACTCGCGCCCGTGCCGGTGGTCGATTTGCCGCTGGGTGTCACCGAGGATCGCGTGGTCGGTGCGCTCGATCTGGAGCGCGCGCTGAGCCAGGGCGTGAAGGCGTTCGAACCGGGGCTGCTCGCACGCGCGCATCGCGGCTTTCTTTATATCGACGAGGTCAACCTGCTGGAGGACCACATCGTCGACCTGTTGCTCGACGTCGCCGCTTCGGGCGAGAACGTGGTCGAGCGCGAAGGACTGAGCGTGCGGCATCCCGCACGATTCGTCCTGATCGGGACCGGAAATCCGGAAGAAGGGGAGTTGCGCCCGCAATTGCTTGATCGCTTCGGGCTTTCGGTCGAAGTCCGGACCCCGTCCGATATCGCGACCCGCATCGAAGTGGTCCGACGTCGCGACGAATTCGACCAGGCGCCGGCTGCGTTCATGCAGAAATGGGTCAAGAAGGATGAAGCGGTTCGCCGGTCGCTGCAAGCGGCGCGCGCACGGCTTTCGTCGGTCACCATCAGCGACCAGGCGCGCGAGCGCACAGCACGGCTGTGCATGGATCTCGGTACCGACGGTTTGCGTGGAGAACTGACCCTGATCCGCGCGGCACGCGCCATCGCCAGTCTCGACGGACAGAAAAGCGTCGGCGACGATCAACTCCGGCGTGCTGCACCGATCGCATTGCGTCATCGGCTACGCCGCGATCCGCTCGACGAAGTCGGCTCGACGGCGCGGATCGATCGCGTCATGGCCGATATGTTTGAGGCATGAGAGCGCAAGCCGCGCCCGTCTGCAACGATGCGGCGTTGGCCGCATGCATTTTTGCTGTCGATCCGGCTTCGCTTGGTGGCCTCGTCGTTCGGTCGCCAGCCAGCGAGGGTCGCGGCCACTTCATTGCGGCGATCCGGGCGATGATGCGTCCGGACATGCCGGTTCGGAAAATTCCGCCTTCGATCGATGACGATCGGCTGCTGGGCGGGCTCGACCTTGCGGCGACGCTGCGGTCGGGCCGCCCTGTGCTGGCTCGCGGCGTGCTGGCGGAATGCGATGGCGGCGTGATCATGATTCCGTCGGCGGAGCGCATATCGGCGTCCTTGGCTGCACGGCTTGGCGCAGCGCTCGATGGCGGCGGCATTGTCATCGAACGGGAGGGGCTGACCGAGCGGGTTGCCTGCAGCCTTGGCCTGCTTCTGCTCGATGAAGGGATCGGCGCCGATGAAGGCGCGCCTGCCGCGCTGCTCGACCGCCTGGCGCTGTTCACTGCGATCGACGGTTTGTCCGATCTTGGCTCGATGCCGTTCGATCGCGAGACCATCGAGGCTGCCCGCGGCCGCGTGCAGCATGTTCATGTCGACGAACGCATGATGGGCGCTCTCGCCGAGGCGGCGGCCGTATTCGGTGTGGACTCGAGCCGCGCCTGGACCTTTGCGCTCCGGGTGGCGCGGATCCATGCGGCACTGAACGGCCGCATGGCCGTTTCTGCGGAGGATGCGGGCGTTGCCGCGAGACTGGTGCTCGCGCCGCGCGCAACCATCATCCCCGCTCCGCAGCAGGAAGACGAAACACCGCCGCCGCCAGAGGACAATAACGAGCAAAGCGAAACAGATAACGCCGAGCGGCCCGACGCCGAACGCGAGATGGTGCTGGAGGCTGTGCGGGCGGCCATTCCGCCCGGTCTGCTGGAGCGGCTGGGGCAACCCAATGTCAGCCGGACACGCAGCATGAATGGCGGCCGGTCGGCCAATCTTCGCGCATCGCTGCGGCGCGGGCGGCCGGCGGGGACCCGGGCAGGCGATCTCAAGCCGGGCGTTCGGCTCAATCTCGTCGAGACCTTGAAGGCTGCCGCGCCGTGGCAACGCCTGCGCGGCGGTGGATCGGGCTCTCGCGTGCAGGTACGGCGCGACGATTTCCGCATCGTTCGCTTCAAGCAGCCTTCCGAAACGCTGACGATATTTCTCGTCGATGCGTCCGGGTCTTCCGCATTTCATCGTCTCGCCGAAGCCAAGGGCGCTGTCGAATTGCTGCTTGCCGACTGCTATGTGCGCCGCGATCAGGTCGCGCTGCTGGCTTTTCGGGGACAGGGTGCCGACCTTCTGCTGCCGCCGACGCGCTCGCTGACGCGCGCCAAGCGCTCGCTTGCCGAATTGCCGGCGGGCGGCGCCACGCCGCTGGCGACCGGCCTCGACCAGGCCTGTCTCACCGGACAATTGGCAATCCGGCGCGGCCAGACGCCGCTTCTTGTCATTCTCACCGATGGGCGCGGCAATATTGCGCGCGACGGTGGTTCCGGCCGCGAGCGTGCGGAGGCCGATGCGCTGGCAGCTGCGCGGAACCTGCGATCGACCGGAATCAGCGCGTTGCTGATCGATACATCCCAGCAGCCGCATCCGGCGTCGCGGCGGCTCGCAGAGGAAATGCACGCGCGCTATCTGCCATTGCCCCGTGCCGATGCCGCAACTCTGTCGCACGCCGTGCGTTCAGCTCTGTGATGGGTGAGCAAGGCTGTGCTGTCGGAATGTCCAAATGGCTTGTTGAATGCACGGAGCGCGGATATCCGCAAAAGGTTTTTGCCGTGCCTAGGGGGACAATCGGCTATTTCGGGCGGCGCGCGTGAATATCGCGCAATGCCTGTTCTGCATTCTTGTTGTGCGGATTTTCGCTGTCATCCCGGTAGACTACCGGATCGAACTTTCTCTGGAAGTCTTCAGGTGAAAAGACCTCGAGCTCCTGTCTTGAGCCCGACCAATAGACGATCCAGTCGCCATCTTCGACCGTCACTTGTCCGTACGCGGTCGTTATCCGAAGCCGGCCGTCATGATGTCTCACCTGCCCGGAGAGGCGATGCCTGGTGTCGGATATCGCCAGGCGAAGCCAGCTTGGCCAGACGTCCGGCATCTCCGATTCATTCCAGCGGTGAGCTTCGCATCGCTGAGGTTTCGTTTGGTATTCGCCCAAGTCATTCTCCCAAAGCCGTGCTCCTCGATATTTTTTTTGAGACGATAGAAGGATCGTTCGCAGGCGCATTGATGGACATCAAAGTGAACGTCAGCGTCCAACGGGACGCGGCGTTGCTCTCGGTCGCGTCATTCGGTTGCCTCCGTCATACCCGTCGGCTGATCGAGCGAGGCGCGTGATTGAAACTTGCAATCGTCTCAACGCTCTGCCTGCTCGTGGTCGCTGGCGCGATCATTGGTGTGTGGCTGTGGACTCCGGACCGTCCAAGAGCTGCGTTGCAGAGCAAATACCAGGCGTCGGCTGCGGACATCGTAAGCGTGGAGAATGTTCGCCTCCATGTTCGGGACAGTGGTGCGAAATCCGCGCCATCGGTGATCATGCTGCATGGCTTCGGGTCCAGCCTGCACACCTGGGAGCCATGGGCCGAGGCGCTTCAGAACGAATATCGCGTGATACGACTCGACTTGCCGGGGTCCGGCTTGTCGGAGCCTGATCCAACAGGGCGATATGACGATCAGCGCACGATGGATCTCATTCTGGCTCTGATGGATCATCTCGGCGTTGCCAGGGCGGCTCTCGTTGGCAACTCGATCGGCGGGCGCATTGCCTGGAATTTCGCGGCGCATCATCCGGAGCGGGTGACAAAGCTTGTGCTGATTTCCCCCGATGGCTTTGCGAGCAGAGGTTTCTCGTATGACAAGAAGCCCGATGTGCCGGCCATGGCGCATGTCATGCGCTACATCTTGCCAAAGTCGATGGTCCGCTCGAGCCTGGCGAAAGCTTATGGCGATCCGTCCCTGCTGACCGATGGCACCGTCGATCGCTATTATGAACTCATGCTGGCGCCCGGCAGCCGGAACGCGCTGATTGCGCGAATGGAGCAGACAATCTTGCGGGACCCCGTACCGTTGCTGCGTCGGATTCAGGTTCCGGTCCTGCTGATCTGGGGCGACCGGGACAAGATGATTCCGGTCGGCAATGCAGCGGATTATGTCCGCGAAATGCCGCAGGCCAAGGTCGTGACGTTTCCCGCGCTGGGTCACGTGCCGCATGAGGAAGCGCCGGCGCAGTCGCTGGTGCCGGTCAGGGCGTTTCTCGCAACATGAAGACGCGCCGGCACAAGCGTCATGGCCGTGTGAGCATGCCGCTGCACTGTGTGATACGATGACTTTTCTTACGATCCCCGAGGGTTTGAATGACGCCTGACTTGCCGAACGCCCTGACCGGACAACGCATCGCGCTTTCGTCGCCTGTCGGCCCGCTTAGTTATTATCGGGACGGCGAGCCGGATGCGGCTCCGCTGCTTCTGGTCCACAGCATTAATGCCGCCGGTTCGGCCTACGAAATGAAGCCGGTTTACGATCACTTCCGATCGAAGCGCGCCGTCTATGCAATCGATCTTCCGGGTTTCGGATTTTCCGACCGGTCGGACCGGCCTTACGACCCGCGCATGATGACCGATGCGGTTCACGCAATGGCCGGACGCATTCGCTCGGAGCATGGTGACAAGCCGATCGACGCGATCGCGTTGTCTCTCGGCACCGAATTTCTGGCACGCGCGGCGGCGGAGCGGCCGGAGCAGTATCGCACACTGGGTCTGATCAGCCCGACCGGAATGGACAGCCGCGGGCCATATGATGACGCGCCTGGCACGACGCGGGGCATGCCGTGGCTCTACGCGTTCTTTCGCAATCCGATCTGGAGCAAAGGCTTCTTCGATCTGCTGAGCTCGCGCACGAGCATCCGCTTTTTCCTGAAAAAGACCTATGGCAGGGTGGAGATCGACGAAGATCTGCTGGACTACGATTACCTGACAACGCACCAGCCCGGCGCGCGCCACGCGCCCTATCGATTCGTTTCCGGCTATCTGTTCAGCAAGGACATCACGCGGATCTATCGCTCGCTCGCCATGCCGGTCTTCGTTGCGCACGGCGTGCGCGGCGATTTCGTGGACTACAGCGGACTGAAGGAATTTGCGGCCAGACCGAACTGGACCATTGAGCGGATGCAGACTGGCGCCTTGCCGCATTTCGAAATGCGTCAGGACTTCATGCGGCGCTATGAGGCATTTCTCGCGCGTAACATAACGGTGCAGTGAATCTGAACGCCGCATCTTCGGCAGGGAGTGACTTCTTTTACAACCGGAGGCCGCGATGGCACTCGAAGCGCTCATATTCGATCTGGACGGGACCTTTGTTGATACCGACGAACTGCATCGCCGCGCGTTCAATCAGGCCTTTCTCGAATTCGAACTCGGTTTCGACTGGAAACCCGATCTGTATGAGAAGCTTCTCAGCGTGTCCGGCGGCGCGGATCGCATCAGGCATTTCATCGACGGCGCGCCGCTCTCGCAGGAGCAGAAGCTCGCGCTTCATGCCGTCGTTCCGGCCGTGCATCGCGAGAAGACTCGCATTTACGGAGAGATGCTGTCGGACAACGCAGCCAAGCTGCGTTCGGGTGTGCGGCGGCTGATGGGCGAGGCGCGGCAGGCAGGATTGCGGATCGGCGTGGTCGCGACTTCGGCATCGGCCAACATGCAGCCCCTGATACTGTCGGTGCTCGGACGGGAAGGCGCGTTGGATATCCGGGCCTTTGTGTCCGCCGATCGTGTGTCCCGGAAAAAGCCTGCACCCGACATCTATCTGCTGGCGGCATCGATGCTCGATGTGCCGCCCGAGCGCTGCGTCGCCTTCGAGGACTCAACCAATGGCGTACTGGCGGCGAAAGCGGCCGGAATTTTCACGATCGCGACCCCCAGCCGCTGGACCCGCTCGCAGGATTTTTCACGTGCGGATATCTGCCTGAGCGAACTCGGCGAGCCGGATGCCCCACTCGGACCGGCGGATGCTATCCGGCTCGGCGGCGCAGGCTTTGTCGGCCTCGCGCAGGTGAAGGCTCTATACGCCAGGCGCGAGGATGCTGCGGTGCAGCGTCATCCCGATCGGAACTAGTGTCAATTTAGAGTGACACTATTTGTGTCAGACGTTATAGTCATCCCTGACGAGGTTGGCTGATAGTTGGCCTTCGAACAGGGAGATCGCGGCCGGGCCTTAGCGGCGGCGGAAGCGATCACGGCAGACATGTCTGACCGGAGCGACTTTTCACGGCTGCTGGACCGGATCGATATCCCGGAGGATCTGCGAAGTTTGCAGGAAGGCGACCTGCGTCAGGTCGCGGACGATGTGCGCGACGAGTTGATCCGTGCGGTGGCGGTGACCGGTGGTCATCTCGGTGCCGGGCTCGGCGTGGTCGAACTGACGGTCGCGCTTCATTATGTGTTCGATACGCCGCACGACCGGTTGATCTGGGACGTCGGCCATCAGGCCTATCCGCACAAGATTCTGACCGGACGGCGCGATCGCATTCGCACGCTTCGCCAGGGCGGTGGGCTGTCAGGCTTCACCAAGCGCGCGGAGAGCGAATACGACCCGTTCGGCGCCGCGCATTCGTCGACGTCGATTTCCGCCGGGCTCGGCATGGCGGTTGCCCGCGATCTGCAGGGCG
Organism: Pseudorhodoplanes sp.; assembly: GCF_059499825.1. NCBI lineage: Bacteria > Pseudomonadati > Pseudomonadota > Alphaproteobacteria > Hyphomicrobiales > Pseudorhodoplanes > Pseudorhodoplanes sp. The sequence continues at coordinate 131,992 of NZ_JCABZI010000005.1, read as the reverse complement.
AGAAACGCAACGTCGTCGCCGTCATTGGCGACGGCGCGATGTCGGCCGGCATGGCTTATGAAGCCATGAACAATGCCGGCGCGATGGATTCTCGGCTGATCGTCATTCTCAACGACAACGACATGTCGATCGCGCCGCCCGTTGGTGCGATGTCGGCCTATCTTGCGCGCGCGATATCGGGGCGCACCTACCTGTCGGTTCGCGAGGCGCTCAAGCGCATCTCGAAAACCTTCCCGAGCTATTTCGCCGGACAGGCCGCCCGGACCGAAGCCTTCGCGCGCAACTTCTGGACCGGCGGATCGCTGTTCGAGGAACTCGGCTTTTATTATATCGGCCCGATCGACGGCCACGATTTCGCCCACCTGCTGCCGGTGCTGAAGAATGTGCGCGATGCGCCGAACGGTCCGATCCTCATTCATGTGGTGACGCAGAAGGGCAAGGGCTACGCACCGGCCGAAGCCGCGGCCGACAAGTACCACGGCGTCGTGAAGTTCGACGTCGTGACAGGCAAGCAGGCCAAGGCGCAGAGCCATGCGCCATCCTACACCAAGGTCTTCGGCGAAAGTCTCGTCAAGGAGGCCGCGAAGGACGACCGCATCGTCGGCATCACCGCGGCGATGCCGGCCGGCACCGGCCTCGACATGTTTCAAAAAGCATTTCCGAAGCGCTTCTTCGATGTCGGCATCGCCGAGCAGCATGCCGTGACCTTTGCCGCCGGGCTCGCCGCCGACGGCATGAAGCCGTTTGCGGCGATCTATTCGACCTTCCTGCAGCGCGCTTACGACCAGATCGTGCACGATGTCGCGATCCAGAAACTGCCGGTGCGGTTTGCGCTCGATCGCGCAGGGTTGGTCGGCGCCGATGGTCCGACACATGCCGGATCGTTCGATCTTGCCTATCTCGGCTGCCTGCCGGGCTTCGTCATCATGGCGGCCGCCGACGAGGCGGAGCTTGTGCATATGGTCGCGACCGCCGCTGCCCATGACGACGGACCGCTCGCGTTGCGCTATCCGCGCGGCGACGGCGAGGGTGTCGCCATGCCCGAGGCCGGCGTGCCGCTGGAGATCGGTCGCGGCCGGATCGTCAGCGAAGGCACGACGATCGCACTTCTTTCGCTCGGCACCCGCCTTGCGGAATGCCGAAAGGCCGCGGCTGAACTGGCGCGCGCCGGGCTCTCGGTCACGATCGCCGATGCACGCTTTGCCAAGCCGATCGATACCGATCTGGTCCTGCGGCTGGCGCGCGAGCACGAAGTGCTGATCACGATCGAGGAGGGCGCCGCGGGCGGCTTCGGCGCGCATGTGCTGCAGCTTCTGGCCCGGCATGGTGCGCTCGATCACGGGTTGAAGATCCGCAGCATGGTGCTGCCGGACATCTTCATCGATCAGGACAGCCCGGCGGCGATGTACGCGACCGCAGGGCTCGACAGCCGCGGAATCGTTGCGACCGCGATCGAAGCGCTAGGGCTCGATCGTGCGGCGCTGTCGCGGTTGCGCGCGTGAGAATCGTGAGGGATGCGATCGAGCTTGAATTGGGAGCGCTACGGGCATGACTGGCCGAACCGTGAGGCGAGCCGCTTCGTCCGCGCCAGTGGAATGCAGTGGCACGTCCAGGTCATGGGCGAGGGGCCGGCGCTGTTGCTGCTTCACGGCACCGGTGCGAGCACGCATTCCTGGGCGCGACTCATGCCGTTGCTCGCCTCCGGCTTTACCGTTGTCGCCCCCGATCTGCCCGGCCAGGGATTCACGCAGGCGCCGCCGAGCGAGTTTCTCTCGCTTCCCGGGATGGCGCGCGCGATCACGGGCGTGCTGCGCGAACTCGACATCGCGCCCGACGTTGCTGTCGGGCATTCGGCGGGGGCGGCGGTGGCGATCCAGATGACATTGTCGCGCCAGATCACGCCGCGCGCGATTGTCAGTCTCAACGGCGCGCTGCTGCCGCTTGGCGGAATGGCCGGTCAGATTTTTGCTCCGCTTGCGAAGCTGCTCACCGTGATGCCCTTCGTCTCCGAATTGTTCTCCCGGCGCGCGCGCGATCCGCAGGCGATCGAGCGCATGATCGAGCAGACGGGCTCGACGCTCGACGCGCGTGGCATCGAACTCTACCGCCGCCTCGCCAGCAATCCGGCGCATGTGGCTGCTGCGCTGGGCATGATGGCGAACTGGGACCTGCGTTCCTTCGCAGCGGCGCTGCCGCGGCTGAAGGTGCCGCTGACGTTGGTCGTGGGCTCGCAGGACCGCACCATTCCGCCGTCGCAGGCCGAGCGCGTGCATGAAATGCTGCCGCAATCGAAGATCGTGACGCTGTCGGGGCTCGGCCATCTCGCCCATGAAGAGCGGCCGGAAGAATGTGCTGAGATCATCCGCAACGCGGCGCGCGATGCGGGTGTCGTGCCGGCGGGGACGGGATAGCCATGCTCGATATCACCAGCTATCGCGGGACAATCGAGACAGGCCATGACGGCCGGCCGCATGCCATCGTGATCGGTTCCGGCTTTGGCGGACTGGCTGCCGCGATCCGGCTCGGCGCGCGCGGCTATCGTGTCACCGTGCTGGAGCAGCTCGACGCGCCCGGCGGCCGCGCCTGCGTGTACCGGCAGGACGGATTCACCTTCGACGCCGGACCGACCATCGTCACCGCGCCGTTCCTGTTCGAGGAATTATGGGCGATGTGCGGCCGCAGTTTTGCCGACGACATCGATCTGCGGCCGGTCTCGCCATTCTACCGCATCTGCTTTCACGACGGCGACAGCTTCGATTACTCGGGCGATATTGAAGCGATGGAGCGCGAGATCACGCGGCTCGCACCGGGCGATCTCGACGGCTATCGCGCCTTCATGAAGCTGAGCGAAGCCACCTATCGCACCGGATTCGAGCGGCTCGGCCATGTGCCGTTCGGATCGATTGCCGACATGGTTCGCATCCTGCCCGATCTGCTGCGGCTGCAATGCTTCCGCTCCGTCCATGGCGAGGTCGCGCGCCATGTCCGCAGCGAGAAATTGCGACAGGTCCTCAGCTTCCATCCGCTGCTGATCGGCGGCAATCCGTTCAGCGCCACGTCGATCTATTGCCTGATCGCATTCCTGGAACGCGAATACGGCGTGCATTTCGCCATGGGCGGCACGGGAACACTGATCGCCGGCATGGTGCGGCTGATCGAGGGGCAGGGCGGCACAGTTCGCTGCAACGCGCCAGTCCGCCAGATCGCCGTCGACAACGGTACCGCAATTGGCGTCGAACTCGCAGACGGCACATTCCTGCCGTCGGACATCGTGATCTCAAACGCGGATTCCGCCACCACCTATCGCAGTCTGGTCGCTCCGCGTTTCCGCAAGCGCTGGACCGATCGCAAGATCGAGCGCGCGCGCTATTCGATGAGCCTGTTCGTCTGGTATTTCGGGACCCGCCGTACATATCCGGACGTGCAGCATCACACCATCATGCTGGGTCCGCGCTATCGCGAATTGCTGTCCGACATCTTCGATCGCAAGACCCTTGCCGACGACTTCAGCCTCTATCTGCACCGGCCGACCGCGACCGATCCGTCGCTTGCACCGGACGGCTGCGATGCGTTCTACGTCCTGTCGCCGGTGCCGCATCTCGATGCCGGTATCGACTGGAGCGAAGCCGCGGATCCCTATCGCGCGCGCATCGCCCGCTATCTCGGCGAAACGCTCCTGCCGGGTCTGCAGAGCGAAATTGTCACCTCGCGCCTGCTGACCCCGCAGGATTTTCAGGATCGCCTGTCATCGTTCCGCGGTGCGGCCTTCGGGCTCGAGCCAGTGCTGACACAGAGCGCGTGGTTCCGTCCGCATAACAAGAGCGAAGACATCGACCATCTCTATCTCGTCGGCGCCGGCACGCATCCCGGAGCGGGGCTGCCCGGCGTCCTTTCTTCCGCACGCATACTCGACACGGTGGTGCCCGATGCCATGGTTTTTGCCGAACGCTAGACCGATAACGCCGTCCGACATCGACGATTGCCGTGAGCGGCTGCGCGGCGGATCGCGATCGTTTCACGCGGCCTCGCTGCTCCTGCCGGAGCGGTTCCGCACGCCGGCCGCCGAACTCTATGCGTTCTGCCGCGAGGCCGACGACCTCATCGACAGCGCCGGTTGCCGGGAAGCCGGCTATGCGGTTGCCTTGCTGCGCGAGCGGCTGGATCGCATCTATCGCGGCGTCCCCCAGAACCGGGTGGCGGATCGCGCTTTCGCTGCCGTTGTCGAGCGGCATGCCATTCCACGCGGTTGGCCCGAGGCCTTGCTCGAAGGCTTTGCATGGGACGCGGAGGCGCGGCGCTACGAGACCATCGAAGAGGTGGAGCAATATGCCGCGCGCGTTGCCGGCTGCGTCGGCATGATGATGACCCTGATCATGGGACGCTGCGATCCTGCGACGCTTGCACGCGCGGCCGATCTCGGCATTGCGATGCAACTGACGAATATCTGCCGCGACGTGGGCGAGGATGCGCGCGCGGGCCGTGTTTATCTGCCCCTGGCATGGTTGCGTGACGCCGGCATCGACCCCGACCGGATGATCGAACGGCCGGCCTTTTCGTCCGGACTAGGCGATGTGGTCCGCGCCGTGCTGGCGCATGCGGACCGCCTCTATCGGCGTGCGGCGCCCGCCATTGCCGCGTTGCCGGCGTCGTGCCGGCCCGCGATACATACCGCGCGGATTCTTTATGCCGAGATCGGGCGCGAAATCGAGCGACAGGGGTTCGACAGCGTCTCGCAACGCGCCGTGGTGCAGCCGCGGCGCAAGCTCGAGGCGCTGTTCCTCGGCTTGCCCGCAATCGCGTTGAGTTCGCGCAATGCCGCCGGCCCCGCGTTGCCGGCCACCCAGTTCCTGCTTGATGCGATGCCGACCGGCATCAGCCGCGAGGCTGCTCCGCCGTGGTACCGGGTGCGCGATCGCGCAGTCTGGGTGATCGACCTGTTCGAGCGTCTGGAGCGAGAGCGGCGGGCCCAGATGCAAAGGGCGGGGTAGAAGATAGCGGGATGGTGCGTTGGAGAACTACCTCGGTTTCATTGAGGCGGGTTTCGTCCTGCTGGTTCTGATCGGTGTTGGCGTGGTCGAGCTTGCCGGCCGCCATTTCGACAGGAAGTACAAGGACGCGTCGACGAAAAAGTCGAAGGCCGAGTCCTAACCTCGGCCCTTCCATCCGGTTCGCCGCGGCATCCGGAACGGCAGCATCGCCTGCACCCAGCGCGATGCGAAGCGATCGAGCGAGAGGCTTTCATGCATGCCGGTCGCGCGCTCGCCAAGCAGCCGCGCCGTCACCACGGATCGCGCATAGAAGGGCGTGTCTTCCAGCGTACGCGCGGTGGTGTCGTCGGCTGAGTCCGAGCACAGCTCGCGGGATACGCGCCACGCCGTGTGCGGCAAGGCGACGGAAGCTGGCGGCTCGAATCTCTCCACGCCGTCCTGGGTGTGTCGCAAGGCCAGCGAGACCGGCTGTCCTTTCCGGGGTACCGTGTCATAGACGATGGCGTTGCCATTGCTCAGCGGAAAGCGGGCCCAGTTCCACCGCGCGAAATCGCTTTCAAGCGGCGCTGCGCCGCGATTGTGATCGAAGTAACCATGCCCGGTCCAGGACACGTCCGGGTCGGACATGTCGACCTCGATACGCGCCGACGGCATTACCGGTCGCCAGACATGCCGGCCGGCTGGGTCGATACGGTAATCCTGGTGTCCCAGGATGTCCGGCCGCAGCCGAATCGAGCCGCGCAGCCGAAACGGAATCGGCACGCATGTTTCGTCGATCCGGATCGCAAGTTCGTTGCCGTCATCGGTGACGTTGCTGCGTCCGATGCACAGGTGGCGGTCGGAACGCCACAGCGCGTCGCGGTCGCGCTCCGTCATCGCCCATCGCTTGCCGCGCGGACTGTAGAGAACGGCATTGATCGCGCAATAGTCCACGGGGTCGGTGTCGCCACGCCGCCGCGCGCGCGCATAATAGGGCGAGAACACGCTGCCGATGAATGCGATCACCGTCAGTCCATAGCGGCCATCGTCGCTCAGGCCATCGACATACCACCACGCATAGCCGTTGTGCGGGACCGGCTGGCTGAACTGAGATCCTGCATCAAGGCTTGCGCTGCCAGTCTCCCCGAGATCGCCGCCATCGGCACGCCCGGTCCCGGATGCACGCTGCCGCCCGCGAGGTAAAGCCCCGGGATCCGGCTGCGTGCTCCCGGCCGGCGGAACGACGCCATCCAGCCGTGCGACGCCTGGCCGTAGAGTGCTCCGCCCGTCGCCGGATAATCCCAGTCGAAATCCTGCGGCGTCGTGACTCGCATTGCCGTCGGCGACGTCGAAACGGTCAGTCCGCATTGCTCCAGGCGAAGGAAGGTCCGATCGCGGCATGACTCGATCTCCAGGTTTGACGCGCGGTCGCCGGTAGGCGGAGCGTTGATCAGAATGAGAAGCCGCTCCGGACCTGCGTCTTTCGCACCGGCATCGTCGCGGTCCTGCGCGCAGACATAGACCGTTGGATCGGCAGGCACGCGCCGGTGCACGAAAATGTCGTCGAACTCGGCGCGGTAATCGCCGGAGAAGAAGACATTGTGCCGCGTCAGCGGGAAGCCACGGGTTTCGAACAGTCCGGTCCAGGTGACGGCTGACAGCGAGCGATGACGTTTGTCGATTTGCGGCACTGCGCGTGCGATGTCCTTACCCAGATGGCCATCGGCAATCGCCGCGGCATCCCCGTTGAATACGACGGCATCTGCCGGATGCCACTCGTCGTTTTCGAGCGTGATCCCGGACACCCGGCCATGGGCTGCGGTAATGTCGCGGACGCCGCAATTGTAGTGAATGCGCACGCCCTTGCGCTCCGCGAGCGCCGCAACCGCCTGCGCGAGCCGATGCATGCCACCCTCGACGCTCCATACGCCATCCTGCTCTGCATGCGCGACCAGCATCAGCGTCGCCGGCGCATGAAACGGGGACGAGCCGCAATAGGTCGCATAGCGCCCGAACAGCTGACGCAGCCGCGGGTCGTGAAAGTATTTGCCGAGTTCCTGCCACAGGGTGGTGAAGGGCGAGATGCGCATCAGCTGCGGCAGGCCGCTCGCACCCGACGCCGTCACCAGTCCGAACGGCGAGGGACGCTGCGCGCGCATAAAGGTGCGGTCGAGTGTGTGGAAAATCTGCCGGGCCCGTTCGCAGAAGGCGAGGAAGCGGCGCGCTTCGGCGGCGCCTACTAATTCCCCGATATTCGCCGACGATTGCAGAATGTCTGCCGACAGATCGAGCGAACAACCGTCCGACCAGGCGTGTCTGGCCAGAATATCGAGCGGCCGCAGCGTGACGTGATCGGAAAGCGCCGCACCGGCGTCCGCGAACATCTCTTCGAAGACATGCCGCAAGGTGAAGACGGTCGGCCCTGCATCCACCGGAACATCGCCGAACATCGCTGCGCGCAGCTTGCCGCCCGGCGCCGAACTGCGCTCGAACACCGTGACCTGCAGGCCCCGGTTGGCCAGGTCCAGTGCCGCGGCAAGACCGCCGATCCCGGCGCCGATGACTGCCACCTTCTCCGTCGCCATGCTGTCAACCTCGCGAATGTAATTATAACTTGACATTTTAAAGTGACAATTAAAGATTACACAGCAGCCGCGAAGGAGCATCGCCATGGATGCCGTCAGCCGGATTGAAACTGCCCTGACCAGCGCCCTCCAGCGGGCCGATGGTCCCTCCTGTCCACCCAAGCTTATGGCAGCGATGCAGCATTCGGTCTTTCCGAAGGGGGCTCGCGTGCGGCCGCGCCTGTGCCTTGCGGTCGCTGCCGCATGCGGCGACGACAACCCGATAGCCACCGATATTGCCGCGGCCTCGATCGAATTGCTGCATTGCGCGTCCCTGGTTCACGACGATCTGCCATGCTTCGACGATGCCGATACGCGGCGCGGTTTTCCCACCGTGCACCGCGTGTATGGCGAACCGCTTGCGGTGCTCGCGGGTGACGCACTGATCGTGCTGGCCTTTGAGAATCTGGCGCGGTTGTCCTTCACACCGCAGCGCATGACTGCGTTGCTGACGATCGTTGCGCGCGCCGTCGGTGCGCCGGGCGGTATCGTCGCCGGGCAGGCGTGGGAATGCGAGCCGAAGGTGGATCTCGCGCATTATCATCGTGCCAAGACCGGATCGCTGTTCGCCGCTTCGACCTGTGCCGGTGCGGCTGCGGCGGGAGGCGATCCGCATCAGTGGCGGGAGCTTGGCGAGACGCTGGGCGAAGCCTATCAGGTTGCCGACGATCTGAGCGACGCCGTCGCCGAGCCCGACGAGTTCGGAAAGCCGATCGGTCGCGATCTCGCGCTGGGCCGCCCGAGCGCAACCCGCGAACTCGGTGTCGAAGGCGCAATGTCGCGGCTCGAACAACTGGTCGCGCGTTCGATTGCGTCGATTCCGGCTTGCCCGGGTGCCGGCGATCTGCGCGCGCTGATCATGCTTGAAGCCAAGCGCCTGGTGCCGAAGAGCCTCGCCCGGCACGCAGCGTGACCGCCAAGGTCACCCGTCATGGCGCCGCCGGTACGTCCGGTGGCGTCGAAAGCCGCTTGTCGGTTTCGGATCGCCTGTATGCGCTGCGCGACAGATGTCTCGAAAGTCCTTATTTTCAGCGGCTTTGTAGCTCCCTGCCGATCGCGCGGCGGATCGCCAATCGCGAAGCGAACACCTTGTTCGATCTGTGCGCGGGCTTTGTGTATTCGCAAATCCTGTCCGCTTGCGTCGAGCTCCGGCTGTTCGAGATCCTGAGAAACGGTCCGCTGCCGGCACGGGAGCTGGCATTGCGGATAGGCCTTCCCGAAGAGGCCGCGATGCGTCTCCTGCGTGCCGCGGCAGCGCTGCGGCTGGTCGAACGCCGCAGCGGCGACCGATTCGGCCTCGGCATGCTGGGTGCGGCATTCAACGGCAATCCCGCGATCGGGGCGATGATCCGGCATCATGCCATGCTCTATCGCGATCTGGGCGATCCGGTCGCGCTGTTGCGCGGCGAGGTGAAAACCGAATTGTCTCGCTACTGGGGGTATGCCGACAAAGATCGCAACAACGATCTCGATGCCGGCGATGTGGCACCCTACAGCGCGTTGATGGCGGAATCCCAGGCCCTGATTTCTGACGATATCCTCTCTGCGTATTCGTTGCGAACCCACCGCTGCCTGCTGGATGTCGGCGGCGGCGAGGGGGCTTTTGTTGCCGCTGCCGCCGCTCGCTATCCGGGTTTGCGGGTCCGGCTCTTCGACCTTCCGGCGGTCGCTAGCCGCGCGCAAGCGTGCTTCGAGCGGGAGGGTTTCCGCGATCGCGCGGAAGCGTTTGGCGGAAGCTTTCTCTCCGATCCCTTGCCGCGCGAAGCCGATGTCATATCGCTCGTTCGCGTGCTGCACGATCACGACGACGCCGCGGTGATGCAGGCGTTGCGCGCGGTCCGCGATGCCTTGCCCGATGACGGTGTGATTCTCATCGCCGAGCCGCTGGCCGGCACGTCCGGGGCCGAGTCGATGGGCGACGGCTATTTCGGATTTTACCTGCTGGCGATGGGGCAGGGGCGCCCGCGTACCGCCAAGGAACTTTCCGACATGCTTTCGAAAGCGGGCTTCAGACGTATCCGGCAACACCGCACACGACGCCCGCTACTGACCGGTGTCATGACCGCTTGTCGATAATGTGTAAATAATGATTGACACTTTAAAACGTCACTCTAGACTTACAGTCACAAATTCCCCTGGGCCATAAGGCCGGGAGCCTGCGGATGGACACGATTGCGGTCGTCCTGAGCGAACCTGAGAAACTCCAGCTCAGTCGGGTTGATCTCTTGCCCCCGGCGGAGACCGACATCGTGGTCGAGGTCGAATGGAGCGGCATCAGCACCGGCACCGAGCGATTGTTCTGGTCCGGCCGCATGCCCCCGTTTCCGGGAATGGGATATCCCCTCGTGCCTGGTTACGAATCGGTCGGCCGCGTTTCATCTGCCGGCGCGAATTCAGGAATTCATGTCGGCCAGCGGGTCTTCGTTCCTGGCGCCAAATGTTTCAAGGATGTGCGCGGCCTGTTCGGCGGCGCTGCCTCCCGGATTGTCGTGCCTGGACAGCGAGCCACGCCCGTCGATGAGCGATGGGGCGAGAAGGCCGTTCTCCTCGCATTGGCCGCGACCGCGCAACACGCGCTGGGCGCCGGGCCTGCACCAGATCTCATCGTCGGTCACGGGGTGCTTGGACGTCTCCTCGCCAGGCTCTGCCTAGTGGCCGGCGGTGAGACCCCAACCGTGTGGGAGTCGCGTGCCGACCGCCGGACCGGCGCCGACGGCTATCGCGTGATCGCACCTGAAGATGACACGCGGCGCGACTATCGGGCGATCTACGATGTCAGCGGCGACAGCGCGCTGCTCGATCAACTGATCGCACGGTTGGCGCCGGGCGGCGAGGTTGTGCTGGCGGGGTTCTACGATGCGCCGCTCAGCTTCTCGTTTCCGGCCGCATTCATGCGCGAAGCGCGTATCCGGGTGGCCGCGGAATGGCGAGGCGACGACCTCGCAGCGGTCCTGAAATATCTCGATGCCGGCAGGCTCTCACTCGACGGCCTGATCTCCCATCGCCGCAGCGCCGAGGATGCCTCGCACGCCTATCGCGACGCATTCGAAGATCCGGCCTGCCTCAAAATGATCCTCGACTGGAGAGCCCGCTGATGAATGCGCCGACGATGACTGCGCAGCTGCGGGTGGAGGCTTCGGTTTCGCCCGATCCCGTCCATGCGGGCACGGTGACCAAGGAAACGCAGGTCATCGCGATCTACGGCAAAGGCGGGATCGGCAAGAGCTTCACGCTGGCGAACCTGTCCTACATGATGGCGCAGCAGGGCAAGCGCGTCCTTCTGATCGGATGCGATCCGAAGAGCGATACCACTTCGCTTCTGTTCGGCGGGCGCGCATGCCCGACCATCATCGAGACATCGGCCAAGAAGAAGCTTGCCGGCGACGAGGTTGCGATCGGCGACGTCTGTTTCAAACGCGACGGCGTGTTCGCGATGGAACTGGGCGGCCCGGAAGTCGGGCGCGGCTGCGGCGGGCGCGGCATCATTCACGGCTTCGAACTCCTGGAGAAGCTCGGCTTCCACGAATGGGGCTTCGACTACGTGCTGCTGGACTTCCTTGGCGACGTGGTCTGCGGCGGCTTCGGTCTGCCGATCGCACGCGACATGTGCCAGAAGGTGATTGTCGTCGGCTCCAATGATTTGCAATCGCTCTACGTCGCCAACAATGTCTGCTCGGCGGTGGAATACTTCCGCAAGCTCGGCGGGAATGTCGGTGTCGCCGGCATGGTCGTCAACAAGGACGATGGGACCGGAGAGGCGGCTGCATTCGCCGAAGCCGCCGGCATCCCGATCCTCGCTGCGATCCCGGCCGATGACGACATCCGCCGCAAGAGCGCCAATTACGAGATCATCGGAAGACCTGGCGAGCGCTGGGCCCCACTGTTCGAGGGGCTCGCCGAAAGCGTGGCCGTTGCGCCGCCCGTACGGCCAACACCGCTGACGCAGGACGGATTGCTCGCCCTCTTCAAGGGCGATGTCGTCGGTCGCGGAGTCGTGCTCCAGCCGGCATCCATGGCCGACATGTGCGGCGGCACGATCGTCGAGCGTCCGTCGCTCGAAGTCGTCTACGACACGGTTTGAGGATGCAAGGCAAACAGCAATGACCGCTTTGCAGGAACTCGTCCGGGATGCCGCAGCAGCGACCAACGAAGTCGCCTGCGACATGACTGCGCGGATCGAGAACGAGCCGAATCTTGTCGAACTCGCAAAATCAGGCGTTCTGCTAGATCCGGCCGAAATCAATGCAACGGGCGTCGGGTGTCACGCCGGCAAGGCTGAGATGCGCAACGCCGCGGCGGCTGCGGGACTGAGCGAGACGCTCGAGCGCTATGCGGCCGACTATCCCCAGGGTCCGCATGATCAGCCTCAAAGCATGTGTCCGGCCTTCGGATCGCTGCGCGTCGGCTTGCGGATGCGGCGCACGGCGACGGTCCTCTCCGGCTCGGCCTGCTGCGTCTATGGGTTGACCTTCACCTCACATTTTTATGGGGCGCGCCGCACCGTTGGCTACGTGCCGTTCAATTCGGAAACGCTGGTGACCGGCAAGCTTTTCGAGGACATTCGCGAGGCCGTCTTCAAGCTTGCGAAGCCGGAAGACTACGACACCATTGTCATTACCAATCTCTGCGTGCCGGCGGCATCGGGCGTGCCGCTGCGGCTGCTGCCGAAGGAAATCAACGGCGTTCGCATCATCGGTATCGACGTGCCGGGATTCGGCGTGCCGACCCATGCCGAAGCAAAGGATGTGCTTGCGGCCGCAATGCTGAAATATGCGCGCGAAGAGATCGAGCAGGGTCCCGTCCAGGCGCCACGTGCGGGCCGGAGCGGACGGCCAACGATCACGCTCCTCGGCGAGATGTTCCCGGCCGATCCGGTCGGCATCGGCATGATGCTGGAGCCGATGGGCCTCGCCGCCGGACCGGTGGTGCCGACGCGCGAATGGCGCGAGTTTTATGCCGCGCTCGATTGCGCGGCTGTCGCTGCCATCCATCCGTTTTACACGGCATCGATCCGCGAGTTCGAGACCGCGCGCCGCCCGATCATCGGCTCCGCCCCGGTCGGGCAGGATGGCACGGCAGACTGGATCGAAGCGGTTGGCGCCGCATGCAACGTCTCGCGCGAACTGATCGACAAGGCGAAAGCGCGCATATTACCTGCGATCAAGGGCGCGCTCGCCGGCGCGCCGGTGAAAGGTCGCGTCACGCTGACCGGTTATGAAGGCTCCGAGCTTCTTGTCGGGCGGTTGCTAATCGAAAGCGGCGCGGATCTGCGCTATGTCGGCACCGCCTGTCCGCGCACGCGCTGGTCGGACCCCGACCGTGAATGGCTCGAGGCGCGGGGCGTCCACGTCCAGTATCGCGCTTCGCTCGAGCAGGATCTAGCGGCGCTCGCCGAATTCCAGCCCGATCTTGCCATCGGTACCACTCCGGTCGTGCAGAAGGCCAAGGAGATGGCGATCCCGGCGCTTTACTTCACCAATCTGATTTCGGCACGTCCGCTGATGGGGCCCGCCGGTGCGGGCTCGTTGGCGCAGGTCGTGAACGCGGCCCTGGGCAACAAGGCGCGCTTCGATGCGATGCGCGAGTTCTTCGGTGACGTCGGCATAGGCGACAATGCCGGTGTGTGGGAGGAGACGCCGCGCGCGCGACCGGAATTCCGCGAGCGCTATCGCAAGCAGATGGACGCGCTGGCCAAGAAGCGCAGCAGCGGCGACACCAGCGACTTCAAGACCGCGAGGATGATCTGATGCTCATCCTCGACCATGATCGTGCCGGCGGATACTGGGGCTCCGTCTATGTCTTTACGGCGATAAAGGGGCTCCAGGTCATCATCGACGGGCCGGTCGGGTGCGAGAATCTGCCGGTGACATCGGTGCTGCATTACACTGATGCGCTGCCACCGCATGAATTGCCGATCGTCGTCACCGGGCTCGGCGAAGAGGAACTCGGCCAGAAGGGCACCGAAGGCGCGATGAAACGCGCGCACCGTGTGCTCGACCCCGACCTGCCGGCAGTGGTCGTGACCGGGTCGATCGCCGAGATGATCGGCGGCGGCGTCACACCGGAAGGCACCAACATCAAGCGCTTCCTGCCGCGGACCATTGACGAGGATCAGTGGCAGAGCGCGAACCGCGCCATGACCTGGCTGTGGAGCGAATACGGGCTGAAGAAGGTTCCGGACCGCAAGCCGCGCAAGGACGGTGAGAAGCCGCGCGTCAACATCATCGGCCCGATCTACGGCACCTTCAATATGCCATCCGACCTCGCCGAAATCCGGCGACTGGTCGAGGGCATCGGTGCCGAGGTGAATATGGTGTTCCCACTCGGCAGCCATCTGCAGGATGTGCCCCGGCTGATCAACGCCGATGTCAATATCTGCATGTATCGCGAATTCGGGCGGCTGCTTTGCGAAGCTTTGAACCGTCCTTATCTGCAGGCGCCGATCGGGCTGCATTCGACGACGAAGTTCCTTCGTTCGCTGGGCGAGCTGCTGGGGCTCGATCCTGAGCCGTTCATCGCACGCGAAAAGCACACCACCATCAAGCCGCTTTGGGACCTTTGGCGCTCGGTGACCCAGGATTTCTATGGCACCGCGAGTTTCGGCATTGTTGCGAACGAAACCTATGCACGCGGCGTGCGGCATTTCCTCGAGGAGGAGATGGGCATGGCCTGCAACTTCGCGATCGCGCGATGCGCGGGAGCGAAGACCGACAATGATGCGGTGCGCAAGGCGGTTCACGAGAAAGCGCCGCTAATCCTGTTCGGCAGCTACAACGAGCGCATGTATCTGTCGGAGGTCGGCGGCCGCAGCGTTTACATACCCGCGTCGTTTCCAGGCGCGATTATTCGCAGGCATACCGGAACCCCGTTCATGGGTTATTCCGGCGCGACCTACCTGGTGCAGGAATCCTGCAACGCGCTGTTCGACGCGCTGTTCCACATCATCCCGCTCGGCACCGAACTGGACAAGGTCGACGCGACACCCGCGCGCCTGCAGCCGGAGCTGGACTGGAACGACGACGCCAAGAGCGAATTCGACCGCCTGGTCGATACTCACCCGGTGCTGGTGCGAATCTCGGCGGCGAAACGACTGCGCGATGCCGCCGAGCGCGATGCAAGGCGAAACGGTTACGAGATGGTCACGGTTGCAAGCGTCGCGCGTGCGCGTGTGGCGCTGATGTCGAACGAAGCGGCGTGAAGGAAACGGGAGGGCGGTCCATGGCTCTGGAAACAGATACGCGACATGCCGGAGTGAGTCGCTGGCGGCATGGCGAGATCGAATACCGGCTGCTGCACGCCGTGCTGTTCTCCATATTCGTTACGTCGATCGCAATGTCGCGGTTGATGCCGTGGCGCTGGTATGCGCGCCGGACGAGTGAGGCGCCTCGGCGCAGCATTCTTTGCGAGGCGCGCGCGACGACCAACAAGATCGTGCCGATGGCGTTCATGGGTTAGGTGGTATCGGTGGCGCTTTCTGGCGCCGAGGTAGACCAGGAGAGGCTGCACGAGGAGGTCCGGGGTTCCGGACGCAGTCTGACCGGGAGATGCGGGTGGCGACGCTGACGCGGCGTCATCCAACGAGTTTTCGTCCGGGTCACACCGGGCGGAAAGCTGTCGTGGCGGGCAACCGCCTCGGCAATCCTTGCCGCGCGGGACTTGCGCGGTAACGGCCGCAAGGCCAACCGGAGAGTAAAAACATGGCTGACTCTAGGGGCGGCTCTCTCTCGGGACTGACGGAACAGGAAGCGCGAGAATTCCACTCGATCTTCCTGACCAGCTTCATCGCCTTCGTCGTGATCTGCGCGATCGCCCACTTCCTGGTTTGGCAGTGGCGTCCGTGGCTCCCGGGACCGAAAGGTTACGCCTTCCTTGAAGGCGCCGGACAGACGGTGAGCTCCCTGATCCCGTTCGTGTCATAGGAGGATAAACAATGTGGAAGATGTGGCTTCTCTTCGATCCGCGGAGAACCCTGATTGCGTTGTTTACCTTCCTGTTCGCGCTGGCGCTGGTGATTCATTTCATCCTGCTCAGCACGAACCGGTTCAACTGGCTGGAGGGGCCTCGCGCCCCGGCAGCAAAGGTATCGATCGAGACGACACTGCACGGTTGAAGGCAGTCGAGACTGGCGGACGAGGCGCGGGCAACACCCGTGCCCCGTCCGCCGACGGCAAGGCATGCTGGCAGCGCGCGGGGCGCGCGCTGCGTGATGGAGGGTCGGGACTATGGCCATGCTCAGCTTTGAACGAAAGTACCGCGTACGTGGCGGTACGCTGATCGGCGGGGACCTATTCGATTTCTGGGTCGGGCCGTTTTATGTCGGCTTCTTCGGCGTCACCACGATCTTCTTCACCTTCGTCGGTGTAGCGCTGATCATGTATGGCGCGGCGCTCGGGCCGACCTGGAACATCTGGCTGATCAGTATCAATCCGCCACCGGCGGAATACGGACTGGCATTCGCGCCGCTCAAGGATGGCGGGATATGGCAGATCGTCACGATCTGCGCGCTCGGCGCATTCGGCTCATGGGCGCTGCGTGAGGTCGAGATCTGCCGCAAGCTCGGGATCGGCTATCATGTCCCGTTCGCCTTCAGCGTCGCAATCTTCGCCTATTTCACGCTGGTGGTGGTGCGGCCAATCCTGATGGGCTCCTGGTCCTACGGGTTCCCGTACGGAATCATGAGCCACCTCGATTGGGTCTCGAACACGGGCTACCAGTACGGCAACTTCCATTACAATCCAGCGCACATGATCGCGATCACGTTCTTCTTCACGACGTGTCTCGCGCTGGCGCTGCATGGGGCGTTGGTTTTGTCGGCGACCAACCCGAAGCCGGGCGAGATCGTAAAGAGCGCCGAGCACGAGAACACCTTTTTCCGCGACACCATCGGATGGTCGATCGGTACGCTCGGCATTCACAGGCTCGGATTGTTCCTCGCCTTGTCCGCCGGCTTCTGGAGCGCGATCTGCATCGTGATCAGCGGGCCGAGCTGGCTATGGCCCGAAGGCGAGCAATGGGTCACCTGGTGGGAATGGTGGCGCAACATGCCGATCTGGTCGTCACGGTAAGCGAGGGAGCGTGTCATGGCTGAATATCAGAATATCTTCACTGCCGTGCAGGTGCGGTCCCCGCTCTATGAGGGCGTGCCGGTCGCGGTCGGGCCCTTCGTGCGGCAGGGCGGCGGGTTTTCCTACTGGCTCGGCAAGATCGGCGACGCCCAGGTCGGTCCCTATTACATCGGCTGGACCGGCATAGCGTCGCTGTTCTTCGGCTTCATCGCCATCGAGATCATCGGCCTCAATATGATGGCCAAGGTGAACTGGAGTCCGATCGAGTTCATGCGGCAATTGCCGTGGCTCGCGCTCGAGCCCCCGCTGCCGCAACACGGTCTTACAATTTTGCCACCACTGACTGAGGGCGGCTGGTGGCTGATTGCAGGGTTCTTTCTCACCACCTCGATATTGCTTTGGTGGGTGCGGGTGTATGTCCGGGCACGTACGCTTGGTATGGGCACGCATGTCGCCTGGGCATTCGCTTCGGCGATCTTCCTCTATCTTACGCTCGGCTTCATCCGGCCGCTGTTGATGGGAAGCTGGAGCGAGGGCGTGCCGTTCGGCATCTTCCCGCATCTCGACTGGACCAACAACTTCTCCATCAATCACGGCAATCTGTTCTACAATCCATTCCATATGCTCTCGATTGCCTTCCTGTATGGCTCGGCCCTGCTGTTTGCCATGCACGGCGCGACCATTCTCGCGGTCACACGCTACGGCGGCGAGCGCGAGATCGAGCAGATCGTCGATCGTGGAACTGCGGCCGAGCGCGCTGCCCTGTTCTGGCGCTGGACCATGGGCTTCAACGCCACTGTTGAATCGATCCATCGCTGGGCCTGGTGGTTTGCAACGCTGTGCACACTCACCGGCGGCATCGGTATTCTTTTGTCGGGAACGGCGGTTGACAACTGGTTCGAATGGGGCGTGAAACACGGACTGGCAGTGCGCTAATGACGGACCTGGAACAACATCGGCACGATCGCTATGCGGACGTGTCGTTCCAGAACCATGGGGCGGATCTGGCTGGCGGAGACTTTAACCAACGGCTGATCTGCCCCATGGGGTTCACCAAGGCCTCGTTGAGCCGCTCTGACGATACGGAAGAGCGGCCATTGTCGGACATGCTGCGAGAGCGGACGAAGCGGCTGCACGCGGTAGCCGAACGCAGCGGGACTATCGCGGATATCCTGCAAAAAAAGTGCGACCGCTTCGGCTACGCTCTATTGCTGCGCAACCTTCTGCCTGCCTACGAACGTCTCGAGGCAGAATTGTCCGCCCGGCGGGCGCATCCGGTCCTCGGCGTTTTCGCGCACCGCGCGCTGCGTCGGTCCGATCGCCTGCGAACCGATCTGCAAGCCATCGGGGGCGTAGATTGGGAACGCTCTCTGCCGTTGCTCAGGTCGGGGATTTCGTATGCCGCCGCAATCAGCGAGGCGGCGGCCGGCGATGGTCTGCGGCTCGTGTCTCACGCCTATGTTCGTTACCTCGGCGACCTGAGCGGTGGTCAGGTCCTCAAGAAGCTTCTTGGGAAATCACTGTCGCTGCCGGCGGCCGCGCTGACGGTCTACGAGTTTCCCGATATCGAAGCGCACGTACTCAAAGCCAGACTGCGCGACGCGCTTGATCGCGCCGGTCGCGTGACCGATGATCCGCACATGCTGGTGATCGAGGCAATGACCGCCTTCGAGCACAATATCGTCGTCTCGCGCGAGGTGCAGAGACAAGCCGGACAGGTTGCGGCAGGCTGAGTTCTGAAAATCCCGCGGATTATTTGTCGTCGCGGGTGGCGTGCCAGATCAGGTGATCCAGGACTTCGGCGGCGCGATCGACCGAACTGCGGACACTTTCCAGCATCTGCAGCATACGCGTATTGTCCATGCCGTCTGTGATTTCCAGCGCCGCGAGCTGCGCGTTCTCGACCACCGAAGCCAGCAGCTGCTGATAGAGGAGGTCGGCGCTGCTGTCCTTGCCGGAAATCTTGCCGCGATGACGGTCGTAGATGACCTCCTGGAAGCGGCGGCCGGCGGCTTCCGCTGCCTTGCGGTCGGCGATATCCGTGAACAGAAGCACGAAGCCCAGGATGCGGTCCGGCGACGAAAAGACCGGATCGCCGCGTACCAGAAATGAATGCGGCTCAAGTCCGGAACGCAACAGCGTCACCTCGCCGCGCCATGTGCGGCGCAATTCCACGAGATCCTTCAGGCGCCGGCGCGCGTCCGACGCTGCATCGAAAAACACGGCCAAGTCGTCGACAAATTCATAGGTCTGCCGCGTCTGCGGCAGCAGCGCTGCGAACGCGCGGTTGTGGAGAAGGATTCGTCCCTTTGCATCGGCGATGACCACTGGCAGGTCGGAAATCTGCACCTGCTTTGTCACATGGGCGAATTGATCCTGTGCGATCAGCAGGCGCACCGAACGGAACTGCAAAACGACGTCCGTGACCGTTTCGCCGATCAGCCGCGCGGCGGTCAGATCGGCCGCGCTCCACGGTTCGCATTTTCCTTCGACCAGCTGATGCCATTGCGCGAAGGATCGCCGTGGCGACAATTGCGACGGGTCGTCGCCGACCAGGACGGGCTTCAGCGGGTCGCCGCCCCAGGTGATGAGGCGAATCCGTTCCGGGCGAAACCAGATCAGATATTCGCCTGGCGTGCTGGAGACCGGTGTCGCGACGATGCCGGCTGCGACCGAAACCAGCGGCGCAAAATCCGGCTCGTCGAAGCCGAGCGCCGCGGTGGAGAAGACCGGTACGCGCTCCATCTGATCGAGCCAGGCAGCGATCTCCCGCAACTGCAGTGTTCCGGGAACTTCGCCCGTCGACAGGATCTGGCCTTCGAACAGAAGCGCAGCGCCGCTTGCGGCCAACGGTTGCAGCAGCGATTGAGAATTGTCGAACAGCGCCACCCGCCAGTCGCCGTCGCGGGAGATTGCCTCTATCATCCGCTGTTCAAGGCGGCGAACCGACAATTCGGCCTGCGCCTGGGCGAAGCTTTCGAGTGCGGCAATCCGGGTGCCGATGGTTTCGCCCAGCAATTCGCAGGCGGCGCGCATCTCGAACGACATCGAACGGGGTGAGTAATGGTGACAGGCGACCAGCCCCCACAGCTTGCCGCCGACCATGATCGAAGCGACGAGTGTCGCCCTGACGCCCATATTCTTCAGGTACTGGATGTGGATCGGCGACATGCTGCGCAGCCAGCACAGCGACATGTCGAGATCGCGGTCGTCGAACGGACTTTGCCGCGGCAGTATCGGGATCGGGGCGTATTCGACATCGACCAGGACGCGCACGCGATTGCGTTCGTACAGCCTGCGCGCGATCTGCGGAATGTCGGAGGCGGGATAGCGGTTGCCGAGATAAGCCTCCAGGTGCGGCTCGCGCCGCTCCGAGAAAACCTCTCCGTGTCCCTCGTCGTCGAACCGGTAGACCATGACGCGGTCGTAACCGGTGAATTCCTTGAAGATGCTGGCGGTTTCTTCGCAGAGCGTGCGCAGCGACGACGCCGAAATGATGGTTTTCAGCGCCGTGCCGATCGCCGTCGACAGATCGGTCGAAGGAGAGGTGCGCTCGAATTCGATGACGAGTCCTTCGCCCGGAGGACGATGCAGCAGGACATCATATTCGGTGGCGGGATTGGACGCCGTGCAGCGGACCGCAACGGGAATGGTCCGCAGCGAATCCTTCAGGACCGGCTCGATCCGGCTGACAAGGTTGCCGCCAAACTCCTCAAGTCTGCGGCCGATGATATTGCCGGAAAGGTTCAGGAATTCGGCAGTATTCGCGCTTGCCTGGACGACGACAAAATCCGGCTCACGCACCACGATCAACGCGCCATGCGGTTGAATCGATCCTGCAAGTTGAATTTGTTCGCGTTCACAATTGGACAGGTCGGCCTGTCCAAAGGCTGGTGACGATAACGTACGAGAGACCACCCCGGAATTCTCCCGCGTTGTGGCTTTCACTTTCCTCCGTCGGCCTTTTCGGATCCGCCATCCAGGCCGTAACGATTGAGCTTCGCATAGAGGCTCTGCCGGCTCAATCCCAATAGCTCGGCCGCGACAGTGCGGTTGTCGTTTGCGAGTTCGAGCGCGGAGGCCACATAATGCCGCTCGACCACGCCGACGGTATCCTTGACCAGCGACCGCAACGGGGTTTTGCCGATCCGTTCCGCCATGGCGCCCAGCGCATTGCGCAAATTCTTGTCGTCGCCCGGTGTTCCGATGCGGCGTCCGACGTCACGAATGAGGACTCCGATGAAGTGCGGCGACGTATCGTCGTTGCCGGCAGCCGAGATCTCCACCTCAGTGGTGGTGCCGAGGTCGCCCTGTATCGTGGTCGTGAACATCCGCACGAAACGATAGCGTTCGACATTGGCGAGGAGGACGGCAAGGTCCGCGCCCGGTCGCGACAGCCACCGGGTCAGTCGTTCGCCGATCACCGATCCCTTCGCGCCCGTTTCCACGAGATCGAGGAATGCGCGGTTGGCGCGTCGGATCACGCCGTCAGGATCGAGCACGACGAATCCGTCCGGCAACCGCTCGATCAGATCGTCGATCGAGATCGAATCCTGGTCGACCACGACGCCGGCTTGCCCCGCCCAGCCGGGGGAAAGCTGCAGCATCATCACCGAATTCGGTTCCGGCGACATCAGCGATGCGCGAACCAACCACGGCTTCTTGTCGTTGCCGAGGTGGATCAGAATGCCCGGCGCCTTCCCATGCTCGCGCGCGCGCAACGCCATCGATTGGAAGACGTCACGATCTTCGGCCGTGACGTCCTGTACGAAGCTCCGGACGCCTGCATCCGGGGCAGCCTTCATATTCAGTGCGGCCAGTGCCGCAGGATTGGCCTGCAGGATCCGCAGGTCGCTCGTGCGCAACAGGACGACGGGTTCGTTTGAGGTGTCGAAAAGCAGCCGATACCGGGTCTCGACCTCGCGCATCTTCCAATAGTCGCGCTCCATCGCCTGCTGTGCGGCGATCAGTCGGGCTTGCAGTTCGGCAACGGCCTGGAGGTTCTTGCCAACCGCAAGCAGCCCGGCGCGGCCGCCGAGCAGCACGGTGGTGTATTCCATCGGCAATTCGAGACCGCTCGGGAAGCGCTGCGTCACCTGGCGGAAGGCGGAGACGCCTTGCTCGCGTGCGTCGGTCAGCATGCGCCGGACCTTCTCGCCTCCGGAATCGACCACCGTGTCGTTCCAAGGCTTGCCCAGCCAGCCCTCGATGCCTTCATCGGATAGCGAACGGGACAGTGTTGCCTCCCGGATGACCCCATCGAGGTCCAGGAGCAAAGTCACGTCCGGTTGAGCGATATTGATATTGCTCATTCCTGTCGTGTCCGATCATCAGCCGATGACGTCTGCCTATGGCCCGGACGTGCGTCGCCAGTATTGGCGCCGCACCCGGTGTGACAGGGCGTCCGCGACCCCTTTGGCCGCATTTCCAAGTGTCAGTCAACAATTACACCGGCATTGCAACCGGTTATTTCGGCGAGCACTCGTTTACTTGGCTCGCAATTCCGTCCTGCCAAGGAATCAAGCCGGTTTTCAGCCGTGCAGGTCTGTCGCTACGCAGCTGATTGTATTGCTACTTCACTGGTTTTTAAAGGCTTTTTCTAGTCTGCCAGCCGCACTTGACCCCGGATGACAGTCATAATTGACTATATTGTCGTAAAGTCTATGGAACAAAAGGATGATCCCACGCGGTTATCCGAGGAAATGTCCACAGCGTCAGGAAGAAGCCCAATGAAATATCGTCACCTCGCAATTTTCGCCGCCACGATTGCGGTTGTCCCGTTCGGCCAGAACGCATCCGCGCAGGACGCGGATGCCGGTGAAAAGGTCTTCAAGAAATGCATGACCTGCCATCGCATCGGCGAGGGTGCGAAAAACGCGGTCGGTCCTGAGCAGAACGGGATCGTCGGCCGTCAGGCGGGCACCGTCCCAGGCTTCGCCTATTCGCCGCTGAACAAGGCAGCGGGTGAAGCCGGGCTTGTCTGGAACGAGGAGACAATCTTCGCCTATCTGCCCGATCCGAATGCGTTTCTGAAAGACTTCCTGACGCAAAAGGGAAAGCCTGATCTCGCCAAGGGTTCGACGAAAATGGCGTTCAAGCTCCCGAGCGAGCAGGAGCGCAAGGACGTGATCGCTTATCTGAAGAAGTTCTCCAAATAGCGCGTTTCGAGCGAACCGGAAGCCGGTTCGCTCGATCCAGACTCGTCACGCGCATCTCAAGCTGTGCATCGGCGAGCCGCTCCTGGGGGTCAGGCTGCAGCACGCAGCCCGATTTCCGACCAGATTTGCGACAGTGACGCAATCAGATGGTTGATATCGTCGTCGCTGTGCAGCGGCGACGGCGTAATGCGAAGCCGTTCGGTGCCTCGCGGTACGGTCGGATAGTTGATCGGCTGCACGTAGATTCCATACTGGGAGAGCAGCCGGTCGCTGATCTGCTTGCAGAGGACGGGGTCGCAAACCATCACCGGGACGATGTGGCTCGGATTGTCGAAGTGCGGGATGCCGGCCAGGTCGAGGCGGCGCCGCACGTACTCCACGCGATCGCGTTGTCGCTCACGCTCGGCCTGGCTCTCTTTCAAGTGACGAATGCTGGCGATCGCGGCTGCTGCCACGCCGGGCGGCAATGCGGTGGTGAAGATGAAGCCGGACGAATAGCTTCGCACGAAATCGCACAGGGCGTTTGACGCCGCGATGTAACCGCCGATCACACCGAATGCCTTTGCCAGGGTGCCTTCGATCACGGTGAGACGGTGGCTCAGCCCGTCGCGCTCGGCAATGCCGCCGCCGCGCGGCCCATACAGGCCGACGCCATGCACTTCGTCGAGATAGGTCATCGCGCCGTGGGCGTCGGCGACATCGCAGAATTCAGCGATCGGCGCCATGTCGCCGTCCATCGAATAGACGGATTCGAAGGCGACGAGTTTCGGCCGGCGGCGGTCAATGGTCGACAGCTTGCGATGCAGATCCTCCGGGTCGTTGTGCTTGAAGATGATGCGCTCGGCGCCGGAATGCCGAATGCCCTCGATCATCGAGGCATGATTGCCCTCGTCGGACAGGACCACGCAATTTGGCAGGCGCGAGGCGAGCGTGGATAGCGTCGCCCAGTTGGAGACATAGCCGGAGGTGAACAGCAGCGCCGCCTCCTTGCCGTGAAGGTCGGCGAGTTCCTGTTCGAGCATCACGTGGTAATGGTTGGTGCCCGAGATATTGCGCGTGCCGCCTGCGCCTGCGCCGCATTTGTCGATCGCCTCGTGCATCGCCGCCAGCACGGCCGGATGCTGTCCCATCCCGAGATAGTCGTTCGAGCACCAGACGGTGACGGTCCCACGCCCGCCATTCTCGCCGTGATGCGTCGCCTGCGGGAATGCACCCGCCTGGCGCTCGAGATCGGCGAATGTGCGATATCGCCCCTCTTTGCGCAGTGCGTCGAGTTCGCTGTTGAAGAACGCGTCGTAGTTCATTGTCCCCTCCGGACGATCGAAGCGCT
The DNA here is from genome assembly GCF_059499825.1 of Pseudorhodoplanes sp. NCBI lineage: Bacteria > Pseudomonadati > Pseudomonadota > Alphaproteobacteria > Hyphomicrobiales > Pseudorhodoplanes > Pseudorhodoplanes sp. The sequence continues at coordinate 107,848 of NZ_JCABZI010000005.1, read as the reverse complement.
GACTTTCGGACCCTGGCATGCAGGGGCCGGCTCAATGGATGGGCCTGTCACGGGCAATTCCGAAGTCGCCGCGGAATGCCGGCGCCAGTTCCACAAATTCATGATGGGTAGCGGAAGGAGCATGAAGACATGCTCAAGGGCAGCCAGCGCAAGCAGGGCGGCCATCAGCGTGCTGGCGGTTGTTGCGAAACTGCCGGTGGCGGACATCACGAGATATCCGGAGGCGAACAGCGGCAGGACAATTGAGGCGGGCAGAAGCGGGTTCATCGGACCGCGTCTGAAGTGCCCGCGGAGATGGGACAAGCGCCGCGGGAGCAGTTCGTCGTGCAGGTTGGGGACGCCAAGGAACAGATTGAGCTTGGCGCTGAGGCGCATCAGCCAGAGGATGGCATAGGTGCAGATCGCGACCTGATTGTGCGCTCCATAGCTGGCGGCCAGGATGACGGCGCCGCCGGCAAGAAGCGCGAATTCATGATGGATGATCGCCGAGACCGCATGGGAGAACCGGGCCCATCCGGCCGCGGCCGGGGACGCTTCCGCCCGATCCGGTCCGAGGAGCATGCCGGTCAGGAAGGTGAGTTCTACAAATCCCCAGATCACGATGGCTGCGGCGAAGGCGAGATAGGCACTGCCGGCCGTAACCGTTTCTGCCGTTGCTGCAATGATTGCGATTGCGGCCAACGCCATCATCGCTCCCACCGCAAGACTGATCCGGTAGGTCCGTGCCGGCATTCGCGCGACAAAAAGAACAATCCCCGTGCCCAGCCACCAGATCAGCAGTGCGAAGAACGCGGGGATTGCGATTTCGGCCATGCGCCACTCACCACGCCGGTTGCAGGCGAACCTGCTGGGGCAATGCGTTGCGCTTGGCCGGCAGCAGGTAAAGTCTTGCGAAGACCGCTGCCGCCGCGACGCCGAGCCCGGCTCGCTTGATTGCACCGATCACGCCGCCCTGCTGTTGCGCCGCCATGCTTGCCTCGGTAATGCGCCACAGCCGGTCGAGCCCTGCCTTGAAAGCGGGGTGGTCGATGTCGAGTTCGATCGGGAAGACCTGTCGCGCGATCTCGTTGGTGATCCGGAATACGCGGAAGTCGTACTCGTCCGGATGCATGCCGAGCGCCTTGTGGAAGGCGGGCCGCATGTGATCGCGGACATACATGGTGGCGTAGACCGCGAGCAGGAAGAACCGGATCCAGAGGCGGTTGATGCCGCTCGTGAGTTTCGGGTCGGCGCGCATTAGCAGCGCGAAGGCTTCACCATGGCGGAACTCGTCGTTGCACCACTTTTCGAACCACTTGAAGATCGGATGAAACCGGCGCTCCGGATGCCGTTCGAACTGCCGAAAGATGGTGATGTAACGCGCATAGCCGATCTTCTCGGACAGGTAGGTCGCGTAGAAGATGAATTTCGGCCTGAAGTATGTGTATTTTTTCGTCCGCGTCAGGAATCCGAGGTCGACGCCGATTCCGAAATCCTTCAGCGCCTCGTTGATGAAGCCGGCATGCCGCGCCTCGTCGCGGCTCATGTAGCGAAACAGTTCGCGGATATCGGGGTTGGTGATCCGTCGCTTGATCTCGGCGTAAAGCACGCAGCCGGAAAACTCGGCGGTCAGCGAAGATACGAGGAAGTCCAGCAGTTCCTTGCGCAGATCCTCGGGAACCGCATTCAGGTCCATCTTGAATTCGTCGGTGCGCTGGAAGTGACCCTTGTTGTGATCGCGGCGAAGCTCCTCGATCATGTCGTCCCATTCCCTGCGGACGCTCGAGATGTCGAGATTGTTCATGGCCGCATGGTCGGTCGTATAGAACCGGGGGCTGAGAATGGTGTCTTCCTGTGCACTCTGCGTGCTGGTATTGGGGGCGCCGCCGCCTTCCATCGCGATCATGACACTTTCCCTTCCGAGAAACTCACTTCGTACAATTCGGTGATTTCGAGATAGCCCTCGATCTTGGCCTTCAGCCGCGCGAGCGGGCTCGCGCGCACGATGGTGGCGTGGCATCGCGTAACCACCCTCTCGCCGAACGGTACGTCCGTCGGTGCGCCGTGCACGGTGACCTCGTCACCCGGTCCGACTTCGTATCCGTCAAGCGCCACATGCGCATGAAGGGTTTCCGAACTGTTCTCGATCTCCACCGTGCATGGCACGGTCAGGGTCCTGCTACTCGCTCTCATTGCGTCGTCTCCTCAACGGTCATGAGCTTGGCGAAGGATGCCGCGTTGACGGCGCCGAACGCGCCGAGATCGACGCGGCGGCCGGTGGTTGGATCTTCGACGGACAGGCGTCCGTCGGCCCAGCGGGTCAGGCGGAACGGGATGTGCCGCTCCTGCTCCCGGCGGATGCGTTCACGGGCCAGGTTGCGCAAAACGATACGGACGAACCCGTCCTGTCCGGGCGGCAGGATGTCGATCGTCTTGTTGCTGTCGGCGGCGACAACATCGACGCCGCCATCCGTTCGGTCGACGAAGCGAAGCTCGCGGATCGCGATCGCCTCGGTGTTCGCCACGCGCGTCACGCCGATGCCGCCGACCCGTGCAGTCACCGCCGCAAGGATCGCAAACGTCACCAGTGCTCCAGCGCCGAGCAGGGCTCCGCGGGGAAATCGGCGATGAACGGCGTCCGACATAACCATTCTCCTCAGGCGGCGGCGGCAGTCGCAGGCGTGGCGACCGCATCGGCCGGAACCGGAACGGGAACCGGCATGGCCACCGTTCGGTCGGGCGAGGTTTCAGCAAAGGTCTTCAGCGCATTCGCGAGAATGCTTGCGGCTTCGAGACCGTCCGGCAGCCCGCGCATCATCGGTTGCGCGCGGTTTACCCACCACGGCCGGGCGAATGGCCACAGATGCAGATATGAAATGCGGCCCAGCCCTGTGAGCGCGAGGGCGACATCCGCGGTGCCGTCCTTCTGGACGCTCATGGCGGCAGATTCGATCGTCCGGTAGGGAAGGTTGAGGCTCCATGGCAATGCCACGCCGAACCGCATCACCACCCGGCGATTGGTGATGGTGAACACGCTCGTGCGTGCATAGAGCCAGGCGAGCAGCGACGGAATTGCCACCGCGGCGATTGCGACCGGCAGGAACCAGAGGACGAATGCCGCGGCGCTGGCGAGGGACCAGCCGTCCATCCATCCTGTTACCAGCCGCCAGATCAGGATCGCGGTGAAATAGATTGCGATCTTGCGGACATGAAAGACCCGGAGCGCAAGGGCGCGCCATGAAGGCTGCCCCTGCCACAACATCCGCTCGCCGGCCGGCAACTCTTCCGGCAAGCCCTTGACCGGTTCGGTTGCGAACTCGCTCATAGCCGCGGCTCCGCACGTCCGGGCGTGGCATAGAGCGTACCGCCGCCGTAATAGGCGCAGACCTTGTCCTCTTCCAGGAGGGTGATCTGGTCGGGGTTCTTGATGCCCGGCACATCGGCGAACTGATCTGCCAGGATCGAGATCACCCGCACTTCGCCGCGGTTGCGATCGACGCGCGAGAAGTTAGCCGGCAGCAGCACACGCTTGCCGCCCGGGATCTCCACCTCGTAATAGCGAATGATGATCTCGGACTTGTCGATCCACACATCGCGGATCGTGCCTGCGATCCCGCGGTCGGCGCCGATTACGGTCATGCCGCGCGGATCGGGATCGCCGGCCGCGACGAAGAAGGACGGGGCTGTCCGCATCGGCACGATCTTCACTTCACCGTCGACGGTGAGGTCGGGCGTATCCGAACGCAGCGCGTAAGCGCCCGGTCCGATGGCGTCGAGCATCGGATTGCCGGTCGGCTCGAGCGGCGCACCGGGCCACGGCGCCACCGGCCTGACGTTGTTCAGTGGCGGCTCAGCCCGCATGGCCGGCGCCATGACATCGGCGTGACCATGTCCGATCCGGAAGAGTTTCGGCGACGGCGGGACCGGAAAACCGACGACGGACACGCCGCCGGCGCGATCGGACAGAAGCGGATAGCCCTCGCGCTTGTCTTCGCGGCGGAGGTAGAAAATCAGGCCCGCAAAGAAGACCCAGAAGACATAAAGAACGACCTGTGCGGTATCGATTGAACCAACGATTGAACCCTTTTCCATGGCAAGCCCTCCAGGAATGTTACGTCAGGTTGGAAGTTCGGCCAGACCGAACTTCGATTGAGACTGGTAGCGCGAAATATTCGACAGTCTGATCAGCGGCCCGATCGCGACCAGTGTCGCGAACAGCAGGCCAATTTCGATGTGGTAGACAACGCTGTATCCAGTCGCCGGCGAATTCAGTGCGGGGCCGAGCGAGCCTTGCGTCGCGAGCGCCGAGATGCTGTCGCGAATGGCGCCGCCGAAGGCGATGGCCAGTCCGGCCGCTGTCGCCTGCACACCGCCCCAGGCGCCGATCACCAGACCGGCTGGATGCTTATCGGCAATCGCCATCGCCGCGATCAGCGTGCCGACCGCAAACAGCCCGCCACCGAAGCCAATCAGCGCCACCCCGACACGGAACAGGGCGATCGACTCAAACGGCGAGGCGAAAATCACCGCCGAAAAAGCGACGACGCCGACCAGCACGCCATTTGCAGCGAGCCGGTACGGATCATGACCGCGCGTCAACAACCGCGAAGCCAGCGCAAATCCGCAGAGCGAACCAGACGCGAGCAATGCCGTCAGCATGGTGGTCGCGCCGACGGACAGATTCAGGATTTCGCCGCCATACGGCTCGAGCAGGATGTCCTGCATGCTGAACGCTGCAGTTCCGAGCCCGACGACAATCAGCAGGCGGACGGTGCCGGCCGTGCGGCTCATTTGCCGCCAGGCCGTACGCAAATCGCTGCGCGGGAGATCATGCGCGGTGCGCCCGGGCGCGCGCGCCTCCTGTTTCCACAGCGCGACAATGTTGAGCACCATCGTCACTACCGCGGCGCCCTGGATCACCTGGATCAGCTTGAGCTGCGAGAAATCCGCAAGCAGCATGCCGAAGGCGAGCGCGCTGGCGACCATGCCGATCAGCAGCATCACGTAGAGGAAGGCGACGATGCGCGGGCGCATGTTCGCCGGCGCAAGGTCGGTGGCAAGCGCAAGCCCCGCGGTCTGCACGGTATGGAGGCCCGCGCCCACAAGCAGGAAGGCGAGGGCGGCACTGATGTGACCGACAATCACCGGACCATGGGTGTCGCCGGACAGGATCAACAGCGCGAACGGCATGATGGCGAGACCGCCGAACTGCAGCAGCGTGCCGATCCAGATATACGGCACCCGCCGCCAGCCGAGGAACGAGCGGTGATTGTCGGAGCGATGCCCGATCAGCGCGCGCAGCGGCGCAAAGACCAGCGGGATCGAGACCATGAGCGCGACCAGCCAGCTTGCAACGCCCAATTCGACGATCATGACGCGATTGAGCGTGCCGCTGAGCAGCACCACCGCCATGCCGACCGAAACCTGAAACAGGGATAATCGCACCAGTCGTCCGAGCGGCAGTTCGCGGCTTCCGACATCGGCGAATGGCAGGAAGCGCGGCCCCAGCGCCACGATCCCGCGAACCGCGATGTCGCTGATGCGCTTCATTGCTTGCGGATCTCCACCGCCTGCGATGTGTAGAAGCCATTGACGATCCGCTCGGTCTGCATCACCGACCAGCCGCGGAGCGCGGGCTCGCTGCCAAGCCGGCTGAGGAGGTCGTTCTGCCGGACCGGCTCGATTGCAGGCGCGCGCTCCTTGCGCGGGAACAATCGTCCGACAGCATGCATCGCCGCCAGCGCCGGCGTGCGCGGGGCGAAGGTGAACAGGATCGATCCGCCGGTGCGCGCGGACAGGCATGCGACCGCATCGACGCAATCGGACGCGCGATAGTGAATGAGGGAGTCCATCGCGACCACGAACTCGAACGTTCCGAGCGCCGGATCGAGCATGTCGCCGGCCCGGAAATCGATGCGACCATTGTTGAGGTCGGCCGGGGTGCGCTCCTGAGCCAGCTGGATCAGTGTCGGCGCGACATCGATGGCAGTGACGAAGGCGCCGCGCTTGGCGGCCTCGATCGACAGCGCACCGGTGCCGCAACCGGCATCGAGCAGGCGAGCGCCGCGCATGTCCTGCGGCAACCAGGAGAGAAGGGTGTCGCGCATCCGGTCCCGGCCGGCGCGAACCGTGGCGCGGATGCGGCTCACCGGAGCATCTGTCGTCAGGCGTGCCCAGGCCTCCACCGCAGTGCGATCGAAATAGGTCTCAAGCTGCGAGCGGCGCTCGATATAGGTTGCGGTCTGCATCAGTCGAACCCCAGCAAATCGAAGATGTCACGGTCCTTGAGCGGCGTGCAGGCGAGTGGCTCGGTGCCCTCCCATAGCGAGGTCGCCAGGCGCAGATATTCCTGCTGCACGGCTTCCAGTTCGGGGGTCAGATCCATCTCGAACAGGGTGGATTTCTTCAGCCGGCTTTTGCGGATCAGGTCGAGGTCGGGAAAATGCGCCAGCGTTTTTAGACCGGTGGCGTTATTGAACTTGTCGATCTGATCGGTGCCGGCGCTGCGATTGACGATCACGCCGCCGAGCCGCACCTCGTAATTCTTGGACTTCGCCTGGATCGCAGCGACGATCCGGTTCATCGCGAAGATGGAGTCGAAGTCGTTTGCGGCGACGATCAGTCCGCGATCGGAATGTTGCAGCGGAGAGGCGAACCCTCCGCACACGACGTCGCCGAGAACATCGAAGATCACCACGTCGGTGTCGTCCAGTAGCCGATGTTCCTTGAGCAGTTTGACGGTTTGGCCGACGACATAGCCGCCGCAGCCGGTGCCGGCCGGCGGACCGCCGGCTTCCACGCACATCACGCCGTTGTAGCCCTCGTAGACGAAGTCTTCGACGCGCAGTTCCTCGGAGTGAAAATCGACGCCCTCGAGAACGTCGATGACGGTCGGCACCAGCCTCTTGGTCAGGGTGAAGGTCGAATCGTGCTTCGGGTCGCAACCGATCTGCAGAACGCGCTTGCCGATCTTGGAGAACGCCACCGACAGGTTCGACGATGTCGTGCTCTTGCCGATGCCGCCCTTGCCGTAGACCGAGAACACCTTGGCCTTGCCGATCGTCAGGGCAGGATCGAGCTGGACCTGCACGCTGCCGGCGCCATCCGGGCGGGAGGCGCGCTCACGCGCTACCGATGGGTTGGTGTATACGTTCATGCCGCCACTCCCTGTCCGAGACCGGCCGGTCCGATCCCTTCCAGTCGATCCTCGAGTTCGTCGCCGGCGCGCCGCAGCGCATCCAGCATCGAGGGCTCCGGCGTCCAGTAATTGCGCTGATGCGCTTCGATCAGTCGGTTCGCCATTTTCGCGGATGCCACGGGATTGAGCGTGGCGAGGCGATTGCGCATCTCGTCATCGAGGACGAATGTTTCGGTGAATTGCTTGTAGACCCAGGGCGCGACCTCGCCGGTGGTCGCGGACCAGCCGACGGTGTTGGTGACGTGCGCCTCGATCTGTCGCACGCCCTCGTAGCCGTGCGAGAGCAGCGCCTCGTACCATTTTGGATTTAGCGCGCGCGTGCGGGTCTCGAGCGTGACCTGCTCGGACAGGGTGCGCACCGTGCCCTCACCGCGGGTCTGGTCGCCGATATAGACATTGGCGGCGCTTCCGCGGGCGCGCCGCACGGCGCGGCTGATGCCGCCGAGGGTGTCGAAATAATGGTCGACGGTGGTAACGCCGAGTTCGATCGAGTCGAGATTCTGGTAGGCGACGTCGACACTCTTCAGCATGTGGGCCAACACAGCCTCCTGCCGGGAGGCGCGGCCGTCCACACCGTATGCGAAGCCCTTGCGCCGGACGAATGCCTCGGCCAGTTCGTCCTCGTCGTTCCAGCCGCCGCTGTCGACGAGCTGGTTAACGTTCGCGCCATAGGCGCCGTCGGCGTTGCCGAACACCCGCAGCGCCGCCTGCGCGATGTCGCATCCATGGGCGTCCTGGCAGGCCAGCGCATGCTTGCGGATGAAGTTCATCTCGACGGGTTCGTCGGCCTGCGCCGCGAGCAGGGCGGCTTCGGCGATCAGCTTGGTCTGCAGCGGCAGCAGGTCGCGGAAGATCCCCGAGAGCGTGACGATCACGTCGATGCGCGGGCGTCCGAGCGTCTCCAGCGAAATGAGCTTCGCACCCACCACGCGGCCATAACTATCGTGGCGCGGCTCCGCACCCATTAGCCACAGGACTTGCGCGATCGGGCCGCCTTCGGTCTTCAGATTGTCGGTGCCCCACAACACCATCGCGATGGTCTCGGGGAGGGCATGGCCATCCTTGCTATGCCGGGCGAGAAGCGTATCGGCCTGCCGCGCACCATCGCGCACTGCGAAGGCACTCGGGATCCGGAACGGATCGAAGCCGTGCAGGTTGCGGCCGGTCGGAAGGATATCGGGCGTCCGCAACAGGTCGCCGCCCGGCGCCGGAGCGATGTAGCGGGCGTCAAGCGCGCGCACGATGGACGGCGTCTCGTTGTCTGTGGCCAGCAACTCATCGAGTGCGGCGCGACGCTCCGGCTCGGTGACGCCCGCGGCATCAAGCATCTCGGCCCGTGCCTCGGCGGCGGGCACCTGGCCCACGACATGCAGGCCGTGTGGGATCAGCGTGTATTCGAGTTCGAGCACCTCGCGGTGCAGCCGCGCGATCTCGGTATCGGCCTTGTCGTCCCAGGCCGGCTCGCTCGCTGCGAGTTCGATCGCGCAGGCTTGCGCCTGAATCATGGTCGCAAGCGTCGTACGCTGTCCCGCATCCGTATCGGGATCCATAGTGCGCCAGCGATCGATCGAGGTCCTGAGATCGACGAGGCCGCGATACAGCCCCGCCTTGGTCACCGATGGCGTGAGATAGCTGATCAGCGTGGCGCCCGTCCGGCGCTTGGCCAGCGTGCCTTCGGACGGATTGTTCGAGGCATAGAGATAGAAATTCGGCAGATCGGAGATCAGTCGGTCCGGCCAGCATGCAGTGGACAAACCGGCCTGCTTGCCGGGCATGAATTCGAGTGCGCCATGGGTGCCGAAATGCAGGACCGCATCCGCACCGAAATCCTCGCGCAGATAGCGGTAGAAGGCGCAGAAGGCATGAGTCGGCGCGAAGCTCTTCTCGAACAGCAGCCGCATCGGGTCGCCCTCGTAGCCGAAGGCAGGCTGCACGCCGACGAACACATTTCCGAAATGCGCGCCGAGGACGAAGATGTTGCGTCCGTCGGTCTGGTGGCGGCCGGGCGCTGCGCCCCATTGCGCTTCGATCTCGGAGAGCCAGCGTTGCTTGCGGACATGCTCGTCGGCAGGCATGCGGTGCGCGACATTGGCGTCGGCGCCAAAGCGTTTCGAATTGCCGTCGAGAATGCGGCTTCGCAAGGCGTCGACATCGGCGGGGAGGTCGACCTCGTAGCCGCTGGCCTTCAGCGCCGTGAGCGTGTTGTGCAGCGATTCGAACACCGACAGATACGCTGCGGTGCCGGTCGCGCCGGCATTCGGCGGGAAATTGAACAGCACGATGGCGAGCTTCCGCTCCGCCCGCTCCAGCCGGCGCAGGGCAACCAGCTTGGCCACCCGCGCCGCCAGCATCGCTGCGCGTTCGTTATGGGCGGTCATGGCCCGCCGGGAATCCGGGTTCGCTTCCGATCGCCCGCCGAAGGTCATCGGGCAGATCGCGCCGTCAAGCTCGGGGATCGCCACCATCATCGTGGCTTCGACCGGTGACAGGCCGCGCGCATCGCCCTGCCATTGTTCCAGCGTCTGGAACTCGACCGGATGCGCGGCGACATACGGCACATCGAGTTGCGCCAGGATTTCAGCAGCGGCGGCTGCGTCATTATACGCGGGTCCGCCGACCAGCGAGAAGCCGGTCAACGACACCAGCGCATCGATCTGCGGTTGGCCGTCCTTCAGGAAATAGCGTTCGAGGGCGGGGCGCGCATCGAGACCGCTGGCGAAAGCCGGAATGACGGTAAGGCCCTTGGCTTCGAGCGCCGAGATGACCCCGTCATAATGCGCCGAATTTCCGGCCAGCACATAGGAGCGCATAACCAGGACGCCGACCGTGCCTTCGGCACGGCGGGTGCGCGGCAGTTCGCTCAGTTTCTCGACGATGCGGGTCTTGGCTTTGGGATGATAGAGCCCGACTTCCGGATAATGCAGCGGCGCGCCGGTGCGCAGGTGCTTGCCGAGGGCCTTGCGCGGGCCCTGGCCATAGCGCTGGATCAGGAGCCGAACCATGTTGGCCAGGTTTTCTTCCGAGCCTGCCAGCCAGTATTGCAGGGTGAGGAAATAGGCGCGTACGTCCTGCGCGGTGCCGGGGATGAAGCGCAGCAGTTTCGGCAATTGCCGCAGCATCTTCATCTGACCGGCGCCGCTCGATTGCGTGGCTTTGCCGCTGCCGCGCAAGCGCTTCAGCATGGCGACAACGCCGTTGGCCTGCCCTGACATGTCGAAGCGGCCAGCGCGGGTGAGGCGCACCACTTCGCCGGCGGACAGGCAGCAGACCATGGCATCGCAGGCATTGCGACGCGCTTCGAGCGCCGGCAACACGGCGCGGATGTGATCCTCCAGAAACAGCATGGTTGCGATCACGATGTCGCCGCGGGCGATATCGGCGTGGCATTTCGCCAGCGCGACCGGATCGCCGTCCCATTCGTCAGCGGAGTGGACGACGAGGTCGAGACCGGGAAGTTCGGCGCGCAGCAGGTTATGGGCGCGCTCGGCGGCACCGGCGAGATGGCCGTCCATCGTCACGATCACGACGCGCACCGGCGTCGTCTCAGCGTCCGAAATGCGCTTTCGCATCATAGAGCGTCTCGATTGTGATCTGGGCAAGTCCCTGGGTCTGCGCGAAGCTCTCCGTGTTGCGGCGGGCCTTGCCGCGCACGAAGAAAGGAATTTTCTTCAGTTCTTTTTCGGCATCCTGCGTCCAACGGATCGGTGCGCCGGGAATATCGGGCCGCGGCGCGATCGGCGTATTGGTTTCCGGGTTTGCCTGGTGACCGAGATGGGAGGCGCCAGCGCCGTCGTGAAATTCGTGATCGTCGCGGAACATCGCGAGCAGATGTTCCTCGAGGCCCATCATCAGCGGATGCACCCAGGTGTCGAAAATGACGTTCGCACCCTCAAAGCCCATCTGCGGCGAGTAACGCGCCGGGAAGTCCTGCACATGCACGGGCGCCGAGATGACCGCACAGGGCACGCCCAGGCGCTTGGCGATATGCCGCTCCATCTGCGTGCCGAGTACGAGTTCGGGCTGGAGCTGTGCGATCCGGGCTTCGACGTCGAGATAATCGTCGGTGATGAGCGCTTCGACGCCAAGCTCGGCCGCGAGCGCACGGACCTCGCGAGCGAATTCGCGCGTATAGGTCCCGATTCCGGCGACGGTGAAAGCAAGCTCGTCAGACGCGACTCGTGCGGCAGCGATGACATGCGTCGCATCGCCAAAGATAAAGACGCGCTTGCCGGTGAGATAGGTCGAGTCGACCGAGCGTGAATACCAGGGCAGGCGGGATTGCTCGGATGCGAGAATGCCGCTGACATCGACGCCGGAAAGTGCGCCGACTTCGGTGATGAATGCGCGCGTGGCGGACACGCCGATCGGGATTGTCTTGGTGAAAGGCTGCTTGAAGGTCTTCTGCAGCCACTGCGCGGTCGGGCCGGCGATTTCCGGATACAGCACGACGTTGAAATCCGCATCGGCCAGGCGCGCGATGTCCGCGGGCGTTGCGCCCAGCGGCGCGCAGACATTCACTTCGACGCCGATGTCGGTCAGCAGTCTGGTGATTTCGGTGACATCGTCACGGTGCCGGAAGCCGAGGGCGGTCGCACCGAGGATATTGCAGCGGGGCGGGCCGGCCGGGCGTTCGGCGTCCGGCGCGGGCGGGACAGCGAGCGCGCGGACGATCTGGTAAAACGTCTCCGACGCGCCCCAGTTTTCCTTCTTCTGATAGGACGGCAATTCAAGCGGGATCACCGGGATCGGCAGACCCAGCGCATGCGCAAGACCGCCCGGATCGTCCTGGATCAGTTCGGCGGTGCAGGACGCGCCGACGATCATCGCTTGAGGCTTGAAGCGTTCGCAGGCATCGGCGGCGGCGCGCTTGAACAGGTCGGCGGTATCGCCGCCGAGGTCGCGCGCCTGGAAGGTGGTGTAGGTGACCGGCGGACGCTTGCTTTGCCGCTCGATCATGGTGAAGAGCAGGTCGGCATAGGTGTCGCCCTGCGGCGCGTGCAGGACATAATGCAGGCCGTCCATCGCGGCGGCGATGCGCATCGCGCCGACGTGGGGGGGGCCTTCATATGTCCAGAGCGTGAGCTGCATGTCAGGCCACCAGCCGGTCGCGGCGATTAAGCGGGCGCGCGAACAATTCGGCGAGATCGGCCGCCTGTTCGTAGCCCTGCACCGGTGTGAACAGCAGCTCGATCGACCATTTGGTGGTGAAGCCTTCGGCCTCGAGCGGATTGGCGAGGCCCAGTCCACACACGATCAGGTCGGGCTTTGCCTCGCGGCAGCGATCGAGCTGGCGTTCGACATCCTGGCCTTCGCTGAGTGTGATGCCGGCTGGCAGCATCGCAAGCTCCTGCGCCAGATGCTGGCGATGCAGATAGGGCGTGCCGACTTCGGTCAGCTGCATGCCGAGTTCGCGCGCAAGGAAGCGGGCCAGCGGGATCTCGAGTTGCGAGTCGGGGAAGAAGAAGATGCGCTTGCCGCCAAGCATTGCGGTGTGCCGCTGGACGGCCTTGCGTGCGCGCAATATCAGCGGTGCGGTCACGCGGTCGAATTGCGCCGCAGGAATCCCGAAAGCGTCGGCTGCGGCCTTGAGCCAGAGGGTCGTGCCCTCGACGCCGAGAGGGAACGGAGCTGCCAGCCGAGTTGCGCCGCGCTCCTCAAGCATCCGTGCCGTTTCGCCAAGAAACGGTTGCGCCAGCAGGAAACGCGTGCCGGGTCCAACCGGCGGCAGCTCCGATGCGTGCCGGGGAGGGAGGAAGCGCACGGGCGCGATCCCCAGCGACGCGAAAAGCCGTGAAAACTGGTCTTCGACGATGTCCGAAAGAGCGCCGACCACGAGAAGCGACGGGCTCGCGTCGCCGGCCTCGGCGGGCAATTCCGGAACGAGTGCCGCAAGGCACGCATCCTCGCCCTGCGTGAAGGTGGTTTCGATGCCGCTGCCGGAATAATTCAGCACCCGCACCGCCGGCATGTGCTGCCGCGACAGCCGCTGCGCGGCGCGCGAGAGGTCGAGCTTGATCACTTCGGACGGACAGGAGCCGACCAGGAACAGCATCTTGATATCGGGACGCCGCTCCAGCAGGCGCGAGACGACGCGATCGAGTTCGTCATTGGCGTCGGACAGGCCCGCGAGGTCGCGCTCGTCGATGATGGCGGTCGCAAACCGCGGCTCGGCGAAGATCATGACGCCGGCGGCGGATTGAATGAGATGCGCGCAGGTGCGCGAGCCGACCACCAGGAAGAAGGCATCCTGGATTTTCCGGTGCAGCCAGATGATGCCGGTCAGGCCGCAGAAAACCTCGCGCTGGCCGCGTTCGCGCAACACGGGCAATGCACCGGGTTCGGTGACGGGCCTGGAACCGCAGCCGGCGACATCAGGGATCTGCGGGCGCGCGTTCATGGCACGCTCCCGATCATCTCTGATGTTTCTTCGGCCTGATTGCCGCGACCCTCAAGCCGCGCCATCCGCAGCTTGATCAGGAACTGCGCGGCGTTGATCACGTAGGCGGCATAGGCTGCGAGCGCGAGATAGAGCTGCTGCTGCGGTGTGAGCCAGCCGAAGGTGAGGACGGCGAGATAGGCTGTGTGCAGCGCCAGCACCAGCATGCTGAACACGTCTTCCCAGAAGAAGGCGGGCACAAACAGGTAATGGCCGAAGACGCGCTTCTCCCAGATGCTGCCGGTGATCATGATGGCGTAGAGGCACAGCGTCTTGATCACGACCGAGATGGTCGCGGCGGCGAAGCCGTCGCCGGTTGCCAGATAGCGCAGCACCAGCGCGAGGCTGATCAGGAAGACAACGAACTGCACCGGAGCCAGCACGCCTTGGACGATGGTCCAGGGTGAGTCATCGCGGCGGCGGCGCTGTTCGGGTGTGTAAAGAGAACCGGCCGTGACGTCCGACGATTTGTAAAGCTGTCTTGACAATCGCTCGGGTGAGGAATTCGATTGGTCCCGGGGATCGCGAAACGAGACGGCGCGGCTTTCTGCCGCTTTCTTCACTAAATCACGGTCAATTGCTTGATCCGAGGGCATCGCGCTTCCCCTGCGCGGACTGGCCGACAGGCCAGCCAATTGAGAGGAAACGTTATCCGGCCGACTCGGAAGTGTCAATAAAGTTAGACGTAAAGAAAACTTGACGTTTCGTTTCCGGCCGGTTTCAATTCGAGGAGGGATTGAACCATGGTCGACATGAGACAAGCCACTTCCCCAGGAGCCGCCGGTCACACGTTTGATCGGGGCAGCGCGGAGTTTGGTGGGATTCGTTCCGGCGATAATCTCCTCGACTTTCCGCAGCCGGCGCGCGCCAGTGCGGAAGATCTGGTCGTTCTCCAGCGGGTCGTTGCATTTGAAATCCTGCCGCGGGTGATCCGCGCGCACGGTGCCGATCCGGCTCAGGCCATGCCGCGCCTGCCTGCTGAGGAGCGGGTCACCGACGAGGTGAAAGCTTTCTGCAACATCGTGCTGTCGCAGAATCCCGATGCCGCATTGCGACACATCGAGGCGCTGGTTGCGAGTGGACGATCATTGGAGACCATCTATCTCGACCTGATGGTCCCCTGCGCGCGCTATCTGCGCCGTCTCTGGGATGAGGATGTGTGCGATTTCGCCGCAGCCACGCTCGCGCTCTGGCGCCTGCAGCAGCTCCTGCGTGATTTCAGCACCGCGTTCCGCAGCCTTGGTGCCGAACATTCCTGTGGATTACGCGCCCTGCTGGCGCCCGCGCCCGGCGAGAAGCAGGAGCTGAGCTTCATCATGTTCGACCTCGCTCTGATCGGCGAGTTTTTCCGCCGCGACGGCTGGGACGCCTGGATCGAGCCGGATTCGTCGAGCGCTGAATTTGCCACGCTGGTGCGGACCCACTGGTTCGACGTTGTGGAATTCCAGGTGAGTGGCGACAAGCGGCTCGATGCGCTCGCCGCCAGCATCAGCGCCGTGCGGCGCGATTCTCCGAACCAGGGGCTCAGGGTTCTGGTCTGCGGTCCCGCTTTCGTGCGTCATCCCGAACTCATTCTGGTCGTCGGCGGGGATCTGCCGGCGGCCGATCCCAAACTTGGAGTTGCGCAGGCCCGTAACCTGGTCGGACTTCCCACAACGACACGTGGCTGAAGTCATTGCTTCAAGAACTCAGAACCAGGGAGGAAACGGAGTGGAGGGCTTTCGCGTCGCAGAGAACCGAGGCGTCCGTGAAGCTGTTTCAGGCCCCAAAAGAGACGTTGGGCGATCTCGATGCGGAAGCAGCCGCGACCGTTATTGCAACGGCGGCGGATGTCGCGCTCGTCCTGAACGCGCAGGGCATTATCCAGGATCTGGCCTTCCCGCGCGCGGAGCTCGCCTCCGAATTCACTGACGCGGCTGAGTGGATCGGCCGTTCATGGGCCGACATGCTGATCGAGGACAGCCGCCCCAAAGTGAGGGCGCTGCTCGACGAGGCGACCGGGACCACCACATCGCGCTGGCGGCAGCTCAATCACCGATCGGCCAGCGGCTCCGAATTCCCAATCCTCTATTCGGTCGTCAAGATCGGCGCCAGCGATCGCTTTGTTGCGGTCGGGCGTGATCTTCGTACGCTGGCGACACTGCAACAGCGGCTGGTCGAGGCGCAGATGTCGATGGAGCGCGATTACTCGCGCCTGCGGCACGTCGAGACCCGATACCGGATCCTGTTTCAGACCTCGGCAGAGCCCGTGCTCGTGGTCGATGCCACGACCGACAAAGTCGTCGAAGCCAATCCGGCTGCGACCCGTCTGTTTGGCGACAGTGTCGGCCGCATGATCGGAAACGGTTTCCCCGCCAATCTCACGGCCGAGGGTTTGCAGGCGTTGCGCGCCTTATCGACTTCGGTGCGAGCCGGGCATGGTGTCGAGGACCTGCGCCTGCGGCTGAGCGACACTAACTTGGAGTTCGTGGTCTCGACGTCGCTGTTTCGCCAGGCGGCGTCCGCCTTTTATCTTGTCCGCTTCACGCCGTCGCATATCCAGGGTGCTCTGCCGCAACCCTCTGTCGCCAATGCGCGTCTGGCCAAATTCGCACGCAACGCCCCGGACGGCTTCGTGCTGACCGATGTCGAGGGCCGCGTCCAGTCGGTCAACACCGCGTTCCTGCAGATGGCGCAGCTTCTGACCGAAGATCAGCCGCGCGGTGAGGCGCTTGACCGCTGGCTCGGCCGCTCGGACGTGGATATGCGCGTCGTCATCGCGAATCTTCGCCAGCACGGTTCGGTCCATCTGTTCTCGACCGTGCTGCGGGGCGAGCTTGGCGCGATGATCGACGTCGAAGTGTCGGCGATCTCGCAACTCGACGACAAGGAAATGAGCTTCGGCTTCGCGATCCGCAATGTCGGCCGCAGACTGGTCTCCACTACCGGCGAGCAACGCGTTCTCACCCGGTCCCCCGAGCAGCTGAAGGATCTGATCGGCCGCGTGCCGCTCAAGGACATCGTGCGCGACACCACCGATGTGATCGAACGGCTCTCGATCGAAGCAGCGCTCGAACTGACCGGCGACAACCGCGCCGCAGCCGCCGAGATGCTCGGGCTCAGCCGCCAAAGTCTTTACGTCAAGCTGCGCCGGTTCGGTCTCGCGGATGGCGCCAGCGAGAGCGACGATGGGCATTAGATCGCTGCCGACGCACGCACGGCCCGATCCGGCAGCGGTCCTTGAACTGCTGAAGCCGATCACCTGGTTTCCGCCGATGTGGGCTTACGGCTGCGGGGTGGTGTCGTCCGGATTGTCCGTCGGCGATCGCTGGCCTTACGTGATTGCCGGGATCGTGCTGGCCGGTCCGATGGTCTGCGGCACCTCGCAGGCGGTGAATGACTGGTTCGACCGGCATGTCGATGCGATCAACGAGCCGGATCGGCCGATACCGTCCGGCCGCGTGCCCGGCGCCTGGGGACTTTATATTGCGATTGCATGGACGCTGCTTTCGCTCCTGGTCGCGACCGCGCTGGGGCCATGGGGATTTGCGGCCGCCGTGGTCGGCCTCGCACTCGCCTGGGCTTACAGCGCGCCCCCGTTCCGGCTGAAGCAGAATGGCTGGTGGGGCAATTCCGCCGTTGCCGGATGCTACGAAGGCTTGCCGTGGTTCACCGGTGCGGCGGTGATGGCAGCGGCGTTTCCCGATTGGCGGATCGTGCTGCTCGCGGCGATTTACAGCGTCGGCGCGCACGGCATCATGACGCTCAACGACTTCAAGTCCATCGAGGGCGACAAGCGCATGGGCATTGCCTCGTTGCCGGTGCAGCTTGGTCCCGACCGAGCGGCGCGGCTGGCCTGTATCGTCATGGCGTTGCCGCAGGTGGCGGTGGTGGCGATCCTGCTATTCTGGGATCGCCCGTGGCATGCCGCTGCCATTGCCGCCGTTCTCGCCTTGCAAATCCTGCTCATGCCCCGCCTGCTCGGCGATCCGCGTGGCAAGGCAGCCTGGTATAACGCGACCGGCGTTACGCTTTACGTCAGCGGCATGCTGATCAGCGCATTCGCGGTCGGCTCACTCGTCGCAGGTGGCGTATGACCACGATGAAACCGCTCGGCTGGTTCGGCATCGTGCGGCTTGGCCTCGTGCAGACTGCGCTCGGCGCCATCGTGGTTCTCACCACCTCGACGCTGAACCGGGTCATGGTGGTCGAAATGGCGTTGCCGGCGATGGTGCCCGGGGCGCTGGTGGCGCTGCATTACGCTTTGCAGATCTTCCGTCCTCGCTTCGGGTTCGGTTCCGACGCCGGCGGCCGCCGCACGCCATGGATCATCGGCGGGATGGCGGTGCTTTGCGCGGGCGGCACGATTGCGGCAGTGGCGACGGCGCTGATGGCCACCCATCCTGTTGCCGGGATCGGCCTCGCGGTGCTCGGATTCCTCTGCATCGGATTCGGGGTCGGCGCCTCCGGGACGACGCTCCTGGTGTTGCTCGCGACCCGCACCGACGAGCGCCGGCGTCCGGCCGCAGCCACCATCGTCTGGGTAATGATGATCGCGGGCTTCATCGTCACGGCGGCGACCGCGGGCTCGCTGCTCGATCCATTCTCCCCGGCGCGGCTGGTTGCGGTCGCGAGCGGTGTTTCGTTTGCGGCCTTCGTCCTCTCCTTGATTGCCGTTTGGGGCATCGAAGGCGACACCCCCACACGAGCCGCAGCGTCCTCGCAGCAGAAGGCGACGTTCCGTCAGGCGCTGGCCGAGGTCTGGGCGGAGCCGCAGGCGCGGCGGTTCGGAATCTTCGTCTTCATTTCCATGCTCGCCTTCAGCGCGCAGGACCTGATCCTCGAGCCGTTCGCAGGCATCGTGTTCGGCTATACGCCCGGCCAGTCGACGCGCCTGTCCGGCACGCAGAATAGCGGTGTGCTGGCCGGCATGGTCCTCGTTGCAATCGCCGGCAGCGCCATTGGCGGCAAGCGACTCGGCTCGTTGCCGATGTGGATGGTGACCGGTTGCGTCTGCTCTGCGCTGGCGTTGTTCGGCCTCGTGCTGGCAGCGGCGATCGGTCCGTCCTGGCCGCTGCGGGCGTCCGTCTTTCTTCTCGGTTTTTTCAACGGCGTCTATGCGGTGGCGGCAATCGGTTCGATGATGGCGCTGGTCGCAAAAGGGGCGCCGGCACGTGAAGGCGTCCGCATGGGATTGTGGGGCGCGTCCCAGGCCTTCGCGTTCGGTCTCGGTGGCTTTCTCGGCGCAGCCGCCAGTGACCTCGCACGCCATTGGCTCGGCTCGCCGGCTGCGGCCTACGGCACCGTGTTCGCGATCGAAGGACTTCTATTCCTTCTCGCCGCCGTGCTGGCGCTGCGGCTGAACCGCAATCCGGCAACCGACAGAACAGCGATCAAGACAATCTCAGGGAGGAATGCCCATGCATCCGCGTGAGACTTTCGATGTCGTCGTCGTGGGTGGCGGCCCGAGTGGGGCGACCGCGGCCAGTGTGCTGGCGCGCCAGGGCCGCTCGGTGCTGCTGCTCGACCGTGCCGGACGCATCAAGCCCTGCGGCGGTGCAATCCCGCCGCGCCTGATCCGCGACTTCGAGATTCCCGACGAATTGCTGGTGGCGCGCGTCACCTCCGCACGCATCGTCTCGCCGAAGGACCGGCATGTCGATATGCCGATCGACGGCGGCTTCGTCGGGATGGTGGATCGCGACGTGTTCGACGAATGGCTGCGCGAACGTGCCGCGCGCGACGGTGCGATCCGGAGAACCGGAACCTTCCAGGCCTTCGAGCGCGATGCCGATGGCACTGCGGTCCTGCATTACCGGAGCAAGGGGCAGGACGGGGCCGTGCGCGCACGCGCGGTGATCGGCGCCGATGGCGCGCTGTCGGCGGTCGCGCGCGAAGCGATGCCCGATCTCGAGACCGTTCCCTATGTCTTCGCCTATCATGAGATCGTGCGCTCGCCGCGCAAGGACAGCCGGTTCTTCGACGGCAAGCGATGCGACGTCTATTACCGCGGCGAACTCTCGCCCGATTTTTACAGCTGGATTTTTCCGCACGGCGACACCGCCAGTATCGGCACCGGCTCAGCGCATAAGGGATTTTCGCTGCGCAATGCCGTGGGCGCCTTGCGCGAATGCGCCGGTCTCGATGGGCTGGAGACCATCCGGCGCGAAGGCGCGCCGATCCCGCTGCGGCCATTGTCGCGATGGGACAATGGCCGCGACATCGTGCTGGCCGGTGATGCTGCGGGCATTGTCGCGCCGGCGTCAGGCGAGGGCATTTACTACGCAATGGCGGGCGGACAGATGAGCGCGGAAGCGGCCGGCCGCTTCCTCGACACCGGCAATCCGCGTGAACTCGCCTCGGCGCGCAAGCGCTTCATGAAGCAGCACGGCTCGGTTTTCCGCGTGCTCGGCATGATGCAGCGCTTCTGGTATGCGAGCGACAATCGCCGCGAGCGCTTCGTCAGCATCTGCCGCGACCGCGATGTGCAGCAGCTCACCTGGGATGCGTACATGAACAAGGAGCTGGTGCGGGCGAAGCCGATGGCGCATGTGCGCATCTTCTTCAAGAATATCGCCCATCTGACCGGGCTCGCCCGGGTGTGACGGGACCATGGAGGAATTTTTCCGCAGCGGAATGGTGGCGGATGTCATCCTGGTTGTGATGGTCGCCGAAGCGCTGCTGCTTCTTTTGTACCGGAGGGTTACGGGGCGCGGAGTGGCGGCGCGTGATCTGTTCGCGATGCTGCTCGCCGGCGCCTGCCTCGTGCTGGCGCTGCGTGCGGTCCTGACCGGATCGAGCTGGCCGGTGGTTGCGCTGTGTCTCGGCGCCGCGCTGATCGCGCATCTGATGGACCTGTACCGGCGGTGGCCCCGCCGGGCGGTCGGCTGATCGGAAGTCGCCTGTCTATGCGACGCGGTTGCTCGGGCGGCCGGCTTGGAAATTGTCGATATGCTCGACAACCTGATCCCATAACGTCTGCATGGCTTCGTCGCTGGCCCATGCGGTATGCGGGGTCACGATCACGTTGGGACGATTGAGGACTTTCAACAGCGGATTGTCAGGTTTCGGCGGCTCCGAGGTGAGGCAGTCGAACCCGATGCCGGCGATCTGTCCCTTGTCCAGTGCGTCCACGAGATCGGCTTCGTTGACGAGTCCGCCGCGCGCGCAGTTGATCAGCAGCGGGCGCCGCTTCATCTTAGCGAATTCGGGCGCGGCGATCATGTTGCGGGTCGCCGGCATCAGCGGCGAATGCAGCGTGATGACATCCGAGGTCTCCAGCACCTCGTCGAACGGCGTGTAAAGCGGTCCCAGCCCCGTGACATTCTTGTGGGCCGCGAACAGCGTCCGCATGCCGAAAGCCTGCCCGAGCCGCGCGACGCCCTGGCCGAGCGCGCCTTCGCCGATGATGCCAAGCGTCGAGCCGGCCAGATCGTTGATCGGATGGGTGAAGAAGCAGAATTGCTGGGCTTCCTGCCAGCGGCCGTCGATCACGTCCTGACGGAAGCCGATCAGGCCGCGACGCAGCGCCAGAATGAGCGCGAAGGTGTGCTCCGGCACGGTATTGACGGCATAACCGCGGACGTTCGACACGACGATGCCGCGTTCCTTGCAGGCATCGATATCGAAGGCGTCATAGCCCGTGGCCGGAATGCAGATCATCTTCAGGTCCGGCAATTGCATGATGGCGTCGCGCCGGATCGGCACCTTGTTGCAGACCGCGATATCGGCGCCGGTCAGCCGCTCGACGACCTGGTCGGGTTGCGTGCGGTCGTGCTCGATCCATTCGTGCGGGAAGGACGGTTTCGACATCCGGACCGATGGCCCGATCGTCGATCGGTCGAGAAAAACGATGCGCATTCTGGATGTGTCCCAAGCGGTTCTGGCTGCACAACACAATAACGCCCCGCATGCGGGGCGCTATCGTCGCGTTGTCTCAGGCGGTACGGATCACTCGGCGGCGATCCGCATCGCCTCTCCCGATTGCGACAGATGGCGGACCGCGGCGCCGGTGCCGGAGCCCGGCTCGAACTTGATTCCGACATCGCGCATCGCAAGTTCGACGCCGCCGAGCGCCTGCAGCACCATGATTTCGTTCAGCCAGCCCAGATGGCCGATCCGGAACACTTTGCCCGCGACCTTGTTCAGGCCGGTGCCGAGCGAGAGGTCGTAGCGATTGTAGGCGGTCTTGATCACCTCGTTCGCATCGAAGCCGTCCGGCACCACCACCGCGGTCACGGTGTCGGAGAACCATTCCGGGCCCTGCGCGCACATGCGCAAACCCCAGGCATCGACGGCGGCGCGGACTGCACCGGCGAGCCGGTGGTGACGCGCGAACACATTCGGCAATCCCTCTTCCGTCAGCATGTCGACCGAGGCCCGCAGCCCGCGGAGCAGCGTCGCCGCCGGCGTATAGGGGAAATAGCCCTGGGCGTTGGCCTTGATCATGTCCTGATAGTCGAAGAAGCAGCGCGGCAGTTTCGCGGTCTTGCCGGCCGCCAGCGCCTTCTGGCTGACGCATACGATCGCGAGACCCGTCGGCAGCATGAAGCCCTTCTGCGATCCCGCGACCGCAACGTCAACGCCCCATTCATCCATCCGGAAGTCGATCGAGGCGATGGAACTGACGCCGTCGACGAACAGCAGAGCAGGGTGCTTGAGGTCGTCCAGGATGCGCCGCACCCCGGCGACGCTTGAGGTGACGCCGGTCGCGGTTTCGTTCTGCGTCACCAGCACGGCCTTGATGGCATGGGTCTTGTCGGCTTCGAGACGCGCCCGATAAAGGTCCAGCGGCACGCCCTTGCCCCACTCGACATCGACCGCATCCACCTTCAGACCGAAGCGCTGGCACAGATCGACCCACAGCAACGAGAACTGGCCGAAGATCGACGCGAGCACGGTGTCGCCGGGCGACAGCGTATTGGCGATCGCCGATTCCCAGCCGCCGGTGCCGGAGCCCGGGAAAATGAACACCTGTCCGGTGCTGGTCTGAAAGATCGTCTTCAGATCGGCGAACAGAGGAAGCGTGAACGCCGGAAAATCGGGCGCGCGATGATCCTCCAGCGCAACGTCCATGGCCTGACGGACGCGAAACGGCATGTTGGTCGGTCCCGGTACGGCCAACCCCTTGAATCCTGGCATTGCGTCGCTCCCTCTTGAATTCGGTTTTGGTTCAGTGGCTTGCGTAGATAGGGAAGGCGCGGCATAGCGCTTTCGCCTGCGCCTTCACCGCGGTCTCGGTGACGCCGTTGCCGTCGGGTCCGTGTTTGGCAAGGCCCTCCAGCACTTCGGCGATCAGATCGCCGATGGTCTGGAATTCGGCGATGCCGAAGCCACGCGTGGTCCCGGCCGGCGTGCCGACGCGTATGCCCGATGTGACCGTGGGCTTCTCGGTATCGAACGGCACGCCGTTCTTGTTGCAGGTGATGTTGGCGCGGCCGAGCGCCTGCTCCGACAGATTGCCTTTCAGGCCCTTTGAACGCAGATCGACCAGAGCGAGATGCGTATCGGTGCCGCCGGAAACGATATCGAAGCCATGATGCTTCAGCCTTGCCGACAGCGCGTTGGCATTGGCCACAACCGAAGCGATGTAATGATTGAAGGCGGGCGTCAGCGCTTCGCCGAAGGCCACGGCTTTGGCGGCAATCACATGCATTAGCGGACCGCCCTGCAGGCCGGGAAACATCGCCGAGTTGATTTTCTTTGCGAGGTCCTCGTCGTTGGTGAGGACGAGCCCGCCGCGCGGACCGCGCAACGTCTTGTGGGTTGTCGATGTAGCGACATGGGCGTGCGGAAACGGCGACGGATGCAGGCCGGCCGCGACCAGGCCGGCGATATGCGCCATGTCCACCATAAGATACGCGCCGACCGCGTCCGCGATCCGGCGGAACGCGCCGAAGTCGATCTGGCGGGGATAGGCGGAGCCGCCGGCAATGATGACGCGCGGCTTGTGCTCCAGCGCAAGCGCTTCGACCTGATCGATGTCGATGCGCTGGTCTGACTTGCGCAGGCCATAGCCGACCGCGTTGAACCATTTGCCGGACAGATTGGGTGCGGCGCCGTGGGTAAGATGGCCACCGGAATCGAGCCGCATGCCGAGGATGGTGTCGCCCGGCTTGGAAACGGCCAGCAGGACGGCCTGGTTGGCCTGGCTGCCGGAATGCGGCTGCACATTGGCGAAGTTGCAACGAAACAGCTCGCAGGCTCGTTCGATCGCGAGCAGTTCGACCACGTCGACATGCTCGCAGCCGCCGTAATAGCGCCGGCCCGGATAGCCCTCCGCATACTTGTTCGTCAGCACTGAACCGGCCGCGTCGAGCACCGCGCGGCTCACGATATTCTCGGATGCGATCAGTTCGATTTCATCGCTCTGACGTTCGAGTTCAGCGGCGAGCGCCCGCGACACCGCAGGGTCGATGACCTCCACCGGACTGCTGAAGAAGCCGGGCGACGCTGGCTTTTGAGATGGAACGAGTTTGAGATGCGGCTCCACTGCGGGTGCTCCGGCGATCGGGATCTACGGGAAGGCGCGAGACGTCGATCAGGCAGCGCGGGCGCGATTTCCGGCAAGGCTGGCATCGACTAGGGTGACGATCCGGTCGATGGCCGGATGCGTAATTCCGAGCTGGCGTCCGACGGCCTGAATGAGCCGGTCGACACGCTCGACCGCTGCGGCACCTTCAGCCAGCGCACGCGCAACCGAGGAGGGACGCAGCAGTTGCTCGGCGGCCGCGGCATATTTGTCGAACGCGACCAGATCGTCGGGCTCGGCGCCCATGCGCAGCACGATGGCTTCCGCGCAGGAATAGATGTCGCGCGACAGCGCCGGATCGCCCAACACCGCGTCGCGAATGGCAATCGGATGGCCCGGCGTCACGCACCGGTAATTGCCTGTCATCAGCATCGGCCATTTGGCGAGCGGGACGAACAACGAGGGCGAGACGCGCAATTTCACCGGCACATCCAATCCGGCCAGCCGGACGCTTTCGATGTCGTCGGCAAGCGCATGCAGGATGGCGTTGTATTCCGGAAGGCCGAACTCGGCGGCCTTGAAATTCGTCGCGAGATTGACCTGCAGCACATTGGCCGGCTCGTCTGCCGGACGCACAGCCTGCGGATCCGGTGAGCATAATGTCACCGCGCGCGGATCGAACCGGTCCCAGACCCTGATGTTCGAGAATGCGTCGTCGAGCGCGCCCGCATCGATCGCACCGAGCCGCTTCAGATATGGCGCGGGCGGCATGTTCATCAGCGACAGGCAGGGGACACGCGCCTCGGCGAGCTTCGCCATCAGCGGCCGGATGGTGTGATGGCCGTATTGCGGTTCCTGCATCGCCAGCACCGCGAGGTCGAAGCCTGAGGGATCGACGGCATCCGGTGTCGCGGCGCGGACATTTCCGATCAGGTCGGCCGATCGAATGGCGCGGGCGGCTGCCTCGCCCTTCAGTTTGATCCGAACGACTGTGCCAGCGCGGTTGATCAGTTCCGCGGTTTCGGACCGGCAGACCAGGGTGACGTCATGGCCCGCCATGGCGCATTTGGTGCCGAACAACGACCCGTAGGACGCGCCCAAAGCGAGAATTCTGAAAGCCATGCTGACCTCCCGGGTCGGTTGCTGCCTGTCGGGTTGTTGTTTTCATGAGGTAACTCCGACTCGCCCGAAAAAGCATTCAAAACCGGGTTTGTGTGTTGTTGGTTTGCATACAGAATGAGATATTTTGTAATGTTGTAATATCGCCCGATGCTTGAACTGCAAGGCTGAAGCCATGTCGAAGACATTTGTCGGCCCGCAATTGCGGCAGCTCAGGCGCGAGCGCCGCCAGACCCAGGCGGAGATGGCGAAGGTGCTCGGCGTCAGTGCAGGCTATGTCAACTTGCTGGAGAACAACCAGCGCAGCCTGTCGGTCCGGCTGCTCATGGCGCTCGCCGATACTTACCAGGTGGACTGGCGCGACCTGATCCGCGACGAGGCGCCGAACCTTCTCTCCGAGCTTCGCAATGTCATGCGCGATCCGATGTTCTCCGGCAACGTGCCGGACCTGCAGGAATTGCGCGCCGCCATCGATCATGCACCGCGACTGGTCGAACAGTTCGTCGCGCTTTACGGCATTCACCGCACCACGCTGGAACGGATCATGCGGCAGGGTACGGCGAGCGGTCCGGAAGGCTTGCTGGCATCATCCGCTGAAGCCGTGGTCCACGATTTCTTCCGCGACAATTCGAACTATTTCCACGGGCTCGAACTTGCGGCCGAGCGGTTACGGCGCGAGGAGGCCTGCGAGACCGACGACATCTATGCGGTGCTGAAGGCCCGGCTCTCCAATGCCCATGGCATAGCGGTCCGCCGGCGGACAGCAGAAGACATGACGCAGGCGCTCCGTCTTTATGATCGCGACGCGCGTGTTGTTCACCTCTCGGAAGCGCTCGATCATTGCAACCAGGTGTTCCAGCTCGCGCATGTGCTGTGTCTTGTGGAGCTGGAGGACCAGTTGACGGCGCTGACCGCCGCGAGCGGCATCACCAACAAAACCAGTCTCGCGCGTTGTCACGTCGAGCTTGCGAATTATTTCGCAGCGGCTTTCCTGATGCCCTACGAGACCTTCCTGCAGACGGCGGAAGATACCGCCTATGACATCGACCGGATCTCGGCCCGGTTCGCGGTGTCTTACGAGCAGGCCTGCCACCGGCTGACCACGATGCAGCGGCCTGGCGCGCAGGGCGTGCCGTTCTTCTTCCTGCGTGTCGACAAGGCCGGAAACGTCACCAAGCGATTCAATTCGACATCGTTTCATCTGGCCGAATATGGCGGCTCCTGTCCGGTGTGGAACATCCACATGGCGTTTCGCACGCCGGGGGTCATTCTGCCGCAATTCGTGGAGCTTCCGGATGGCGAGCGTTTTTTCACCATCAGCCGCACCGCCGACCGTCCCGCCGTCAATCTCGAGACCCAGGATCACCGCCTGTCGGTGGCATTGGGCTGCGAACTGCAGCATGCCGGCCGGCTGCGCTATGCGGCCTCGTTCAATCTCAGCGATCAGCGCATCTTCCGAAAGATAGGCATCAACTGCCATCTGTGTCCGCGGCAGGCCTGTTCCCAGCGTGCGCACCAGCCGGTGTTCATGGAATTGCCGCTCGACACCGCGCGGCGCGGCAACACCCGATACGAGAGCTGATTTGACCGGAAGCCGCGCTGCGATCGGCCGGGTTTCGCTGTCAGGGCGCACCAGTGAGGTTGGCCTCGATTTCGACGGGGGATGGAGGCCTCTTGAGTGAAACCAAAAACGGCTTAACTGCAACACAGCACGTTCTTGCTGCAACGCAGCATATGCGCTAGGAATTGCCGGGGAATCATGGAGTCGCTGAGGCCGTTTTATGAGCAAAAACAACACTAAAGCTTGGAAAACCAAGTATGGCCCGCGTCGCGTCCGGCAGGAGGATCCGACCCTGGTGGAAGCGATCGCAGCGGCCCGGGATTTGTCCGACGACATCGACCAGCAGGTCGAGATCGCGGCCTCGCTGATCGGCCTGCCTGCGGATCAGGTCCGGGCGGAACTGCTGAAACTCGCGCCTCCCCGCAAGGACAACAGCAAGTCGGTGGTGTTCACCGGTCCGGCCACCGCCCAGCGGGTTGTCGTGGTTGAAACCAAGCGCCCCCGGCGCGTGGTCGCGCGATAGCGCGTCCGTTATTGCGGCGCTGACCGCGCTAGCGGCATTCCGACGGCACCACAAGCGCGAGACCGATCCAGACCGTCGACGCGATGGCGGCCATTGTCAGATACATGGCGGCGCGGTGAATGAAGCGGTCGGTTTCGCCGCTGCGTGATGCACGCGCGCAATAAACAAACAGCCATGCCAGCGCCGCCATGTGGATCAGCCAGAGCCCGATCAGGACCGTGCGCAACAGGCTGATGGGTCCGACGTTGGCCTGATTCCAACCCAGCTCGCACCCGAGCGACGCTGCGGAATACAGCAGCACGAATGCCGACGCCCAGATTGCGAAGCCTGCGGCCAACAGGAATAGCGGCGGGACACGGCTCGTCATGGCGACATCGCCCAGGGAAGTGCAAGCAGCAACGCGATGGTCGCAATACCGGTCACCGCCGTGTAGCCATGCCAGGGCATGGCAATCCTGACATCGAGTGCACGGGCAGGGGAGACATATCCCGCGCGGCTGCGCCAGACCCCGTATAGCGCGAACACGATCCCGACCCCGGCATGCAGCGCCACATAGGCGAGCAGCGCGAGCGCCGTCGCGGCATAGGCATGCTGCGTAACGTTCGGTATCGACAGAATTGCGACCAGCAAGGCGCCGAACGCAATCGCTTGGCCGACAGCAGCCACCGCAAGATAAATCTCGCGTGCCGCGACGCTGGTGAGAACCGGTGGCTGGCTCGCCCGCCAGCCGGCAAACGCTGCCGCCACCAGTCCCGACACAATGCAAGCCGACGTCATCATTCCGAGCTTCGGCATGGTCGGCGGCGGCCAGTTGGGCGCAACCACCCAGAGAAACACGAGGCCGAAGGCAAGCGATGCGTAGGCCGCTGCGTCTGCCGCGAGCGCCAGGCTCATCGCCCAGGCTGATGGCGCCTCGCGCGACTCGGTCGAGAACATTGCCTGTTCGCCGCGTCCGGCCGGCACCGGTCCGCGGTCGGCAATATCGCCCGATGTGCGGGTCCAAAGGAGAAACGTGACAATTGCCGCGCCGACCCCGACGAGTGCCAGCAGATAGAACTTGAGCAGGACCGAGACGAAGAACACGCCGGTCGCAAGCGCGCTGATCAGCGGCAGAAAAGTCGAGTTCGGCAGCCGGACGATCTGCTCGAGCCGGCCCGACATCAGGTCGACGCCGAGCGTCTCGAGCCGGCCCTCGCGCACGAAGCCGAGATAGCCGGCGCCGCGGGCCAACTGCGTTGCCAGATCGGGCTGCGTCTTTAATGGCGAACGGTCCGTCACCGCGGGGAGCGAGGCAAAATTGTAGGTCGGCGGCGGCGTCGCTGTCGCCCATTCCAGCGAGCCGGCGCCCCACGGATTGCGCTTCGCGCGCTTGCCGGAGAGACGCTGAAGCACGATGTCGACAAAAAACAGGGCGAAGCCGATCGCCATCAGGAACGAGCCGATCGATGACACGAGATTGAGCCACTCCCACCCGGCATTGGCATCGTAGGTATAGATGCGCCGTGGCATCCCGATCAGGCCGGTCAGGTGCATCACCAGAAATGTCAGGTTGAAGCCGACGAAAATCAGCCAGAAGGCGGTGACGCCGAGGCTGAGTCGGGGGGCGCGGCCGGTGAAATGCGGCAGCCAGTAATGCGCCGCCGCCAGCATCGGGAAGATGAAGCCGCCGACCAGCACATAATGCAGATGCGCCACGACGAAATGGGTGTCGTGCACCTGCCAGTTGAACGGCACGACCGCGAGCATCACGCCGGTCAGCCCGCCCATGACGAAGACGGAGAAAAATCCGAGCAGATACAGCATCGGCAGCTTCAGTTGCGGGCGCCCGGCGAGCAGCGTTCCGATCCAGGCGAAGATCTGCACCGCGGTCGGAACCGCAACGGCGGTACTGGCCGACGAGAAGAAGGCCAGCGCGAGATGCGGAATGCCCACCGTGAACATGTGGTGGACCCATAGGCCGAAGCTCAGGAAGGCCAGCGCCACGATGCTGACGACGATCCACGTGTAGCCGATGATCTCGCGCCGCGCGAGAACCGGCAGGATGGTCGAGACCGCGCCCGCCGCGGGAAGAAAGATGATGTAGACCTCGGGATGGCCGAACAGCCAAAACAGGTGCTGCCACAGCAACGGATCGCCGCCGCGAGTGGGATCGAAGAACGGCAGGTCGAACGCGCGCTCCAGTTCGAGCAGCACCGAGCCGACGATCAGCGGCGGGAATCCCAGCAGCATCATAAATGCCGTGATCAGCAGGTACCACGCGAATAGCGGCATCTTCTCGAGCGACATGCCGGGCGCCCGCAGCTTGAAGATGGTGACGATGATCTCGATCGCCGCCGACAGCGCCGAAATCTCGACAAAGGTGATGCCGATCAGCCAGATGTCGGCATTGATCCCGGGCGTGTAGGTGCGCGACGACAGCGGCGTGTACATGAACCAGCCGCCGTCCGGCGCAAGGCCCAGCACCAGCCCCGCGATCAGGATCGAGCCGCCGAACACGTAGCACCAGAAGCCGTAGGCGCTGAGCCGCGGGAAGGCCATGTCGCGGGCTCCGAGCATCTTCGGCAGCAGATACATCGCCAGTCCCTCGAACAGTGGAATGGCGAACAGGAACATCATCACCGTGCCGTGCATGGTGAAGACCTGGTTGTAGGTGTCCGAGCCGAGGAATGCGCTGCGCGGCGTTGCGAGCTGCGCCCGGATCAGCATCGCCAGCACGCCGCCGATGCTGAAGAATACCAGCGCGGCAAGGATGAAGCGGCGGCCGATGATCGTGTGATTGACCGCGGACAGCCGTCCGATGCCTGGGGGCGTTCGCCACACCGCATCGAGCGCCTTGTGAAGCCGGATCGGGTCTTGCGCGGTGGCCAGCTCCGGCGCGAGGGGTTTACTCACGGCCGCGCTCCTGCATTTCGGTCAGAGCAGGCGCGGGCGGCAGCGCGGCAATGGCGGCCTGGTACTCCTCAAATGATGCATGCGCCTGCACCGTCATCTGCATTTCGAGATGCGCGACGCCGCAGAATTCCGCGCACAGCCCGCGATACATGCCGGGCGTGTCCGCCGACAATCGCAGCACCGTATTGTGGCCGGGGATGGCGTCGATCTTCCCGGCCAGCCGCGGCACCCAGAAGCTGTGGATCACGTCTGCGCTGGTAATGGTGAGACGCACCGGTTGCCCGGCCGGAATATGCAGAACGTTAGTCGAGCGGCGGGTCGCGCCGTCGAGATCGCGATAGGAGAATGACCATTCCCATTGACGCGCCACAACGCTCACCTCGGTCACGGCGCCATCCGCCGGCCGAAACAGCAATCGCTCACCGGTCCACAGCGCGTAGATCATCAGCGGGGTCAGCACGACGGCGGGGAGGACCAACCCTCCACCGACGAGCCACACAGCCTGCGGCGTGCGATGACCGATCCCCGGCCGCAGAAACGCAATGGCGAGCAGCACACAGACCAGCGCGAACAGGATGACCGCGCCGTACAGCATCACCCACCAGAGACTGGCGATCGATGCCGCGTGCGGACCGGCCGGATCGAGGGTGGACAGGTCGCCCCGACAGCCCGGAAGGCAGAGGGCCGCAAACCATGCGACATTGACGCGCGCGAACCGGAATGCGGCCTTGCGCGTTACCGACGACGGACAGGTGAGCAGCCCCCTCAACAATCGAACACGGTCATGGCGAATCCAGACGTCGAAGCAAATCCAGTCATCGAGGAAGTCACCAAAGACAGCACCAGTTCGCTTGTGGCCGTGGCCGGCCATCCCATCCACGCGATGCTGGTCACTTTTCCCATCGCGCTGGTGATCTCGACGCTCGGCTGCGACGTGTTCTACTGGTGGACCGGCGATCCGTTCTGGCCGCGCGCTGCCCTCTGGGCCAGCGGCTTCGCCTTCTGGCTCGGCGTTCTGGCCAGCATCGCCGGCACCGCAGAACTGCTGTTGGTCGCGGGAATTCGGGCGCGCGCCGCAAGCTGGACCCACGCCGTCATCGCGGTGACCATGCTGTCCATTGCCGGGCTGAACTGGGGCATGCGCATCGGCGATCCCGAGGCCGCGGTTCTGCCCGTCGGCCTCGGCCTGTCGTTTCTGGCCAGTGTGTTCGTTGCGCTCGCCGGCTGGCACGGCGGCAAGCTGGTGTTTGATCATGGGATCGGACTGATGGTTTCGAGCAAGGACTGAAGGCCGCCGGGTTGCCGTGCCCATTCGGGAGCGATGGTCGGTTCGATGACGGGCTTTGCGAGGACGAGGAACAGGATCGCGGTGATCGCCGAAAGCGTGGCGATGGTCGTCGTCACCTGACGCCAGCGCGCGTAGCCGCCGCCCGGATCGTAGAGCGACAGGATCACATGGCCCATGCGCAGATGCACGATCACCAGCGCTCCGACGGCCACGAGCTTCAATGCCATCCATACGGTGAAGACGTCGCGCAGGAAGATGAGCGCGATGCCCGCGATCACCGTGACGA
This sequence comes from Pseudorhodoplanes sp., assembly GCF_059499825.1. NCBI lineage: Bacteria > Pseudomonadati > Pseudomonadota > Alphaproteobacteria > Hyphomicrobiales > Pseudorhodoplanes > Pseudorhodoplanes sp. Next base: position 76,116 of record NZ_JCABZI010000005.1, on the reverse strand, counting down.
AGGCCGCAGGCGACGTGATGTTGATGAACACCACCCGCGCGAAACGGTGCAGGTCGTGAAGTTCGTTACCGTGTAGATGGCGCCGGCGATAATAGATGGCGGGCAGAACCAGCAGCCCGGCACACCACACACTGAGCGCCGCGATATGGACGGCCTTGATCCAGGCGATCATGCGATAGTGTCGGCGTTGGCCGCGCGTGCGAGGCTGCGGCCGATCAGGATGAGGGCAACCGCCAGATAGGGCAGCGTCGCCGGCACCCACATGATCAACCCGGCGAGTTGCTGGTCGGCGAGCGGGCTTAGTCCAAACGGCTCGGTGGTCGCGAAATGCGGAACGTAGAGCGGGCTGCGCGCGAAGGTGATCATGGCGCCGAGCAGGCCCATCTGCATCACGGTGCCGAGTGTCAGCGAAAGCGCTGCGCCGGCCGGTCCAGCCGGCGAGAGGATCAGGCGCCACAGCGCAATCGCGGAGCCCAGCAGGCTGAGTTGCATGATCCAGAACACCGGGTCGCTTGACAGCGCCGACGCGTAGGGCGCCGGCAAATGCCAGACCCAGACGATGGCGACATGCAGCGCGAACACCACGCCGAGCACGCCGGCGGATTGTGCCGCCACTGAACGCCAGCGCTTCGGGAGCGACAGCACGGCCAGAGGCGCCGCCGCGGCGATCAGCAGCACGTGGTGCACCACCCGGACGGAAAACAGCGCCGAAGACAGCGCGCAAAGCGGTGACACGAAGAGTGTAAAGGCGATCAGCCAGAGGCTCGCATACCACCAGCCCCGGCTACGAAACTCGCCGGACCTCCACAGGACCATCGCATGGCCCAGCGCCAGCGCCGCCATCGCCGACAGCAGTATCGGATCCCAATTCCAGCGGGAGAGCCATTCCGACGGCAGCGGTGCAACGCCGCAATAGGGTTGCCATGCCGCGGTCATAAAACGCTCCGTTCTGAAAAAGTGCGGTGGCGGGCAGGTGGGCCAGGTCAGTCTCGACGCAGCCCCTCGCAATGCGGTCCATCGCAAACGCACGACCCGGCATTTTGTGTCATCGCCAGTGGCGGCAAATGGTCACGGCATCGATGTCGCGGGAACGGCCGGGGACGGTGCAGGTTCTTAACCCCCTCCGAGCCCGACGGACGCGCATGCCCAGTGGTCCGACTGACGGCGGAGGACGCTCATCTGCGCGATATTTGCCGGCTGCGAACACGGTATGGTATCCGCAAACCCGCCCGCCGCGGGCCGTTGCAGATCAAGGGCGAATTGGTGAATTCAGGAAGCAGGTCCGATGCGCGGGCGACAAAGCCGGTCATCGGTGGACGCGTCGGCGCACGCACCGAACTTGACGGGCGTTCGGTCATTCTCCTGACCGCCAACAATTATCTTGGCCTTGCCGGCGATGACGAAGTGATCGAACGCTCCTGCGCGGCGGCACGTCAATATGGCAGCGGCTCGACGCTCAACCCGCCGCTGGCGACGACGCCGCTGCACGAACAATTATGCGCGACACTCGCGGCGTTTCACGGCGCGGATTCCGCGCTGCTTTTTAATTCCTGCACCTCGGCCAACGTGGCTGTCGCCTGCACCCTGGTCGGTAAGGGCGACCGGATTTTCAGCGACCGGCTGAACCATGCCAGCATCATCGACGGCTGCCGGTTGAGCGCGTCCGAAACGCAGATCTACAACAATCGCGATCTCGATCATCTGGAACGGTTGCTGGCGCAGCCGCATGACGGTGCCCAGCTCGTCATCACCGACGGCATTTTCAGCATGGAGGGCGATGCGGCCGATCTGCCGGCGATGATCGCGATCTGCAGGCGCCATGGCGCGACGCTGGTGGTGGACGAAAGCCACGCCGCCGGCGTGACCGGTCCGGGCGGGCGCGGAACTGCGGCGGCGCAGGGCTGTGTCGGCGACATCGATCTCTATACCGGGACGCTATCCAAGGCGTTCGGCGGCTTTGCCGGTGGATATGTGGCGGGGCGCGCCGATCTCGTTCGCAGATTGCATGACGACGGACGCTTCTACATGTTCACGACCGCCATCACGCCGGCATCGGCAGCGGGTGCGCTCGCTGCCATCGAACGCGTGATGGGCGATAACGGTCTCGTCGGACGTCTTGCCGAGAATACGGCGCGGCTTCGCGCCGGGCTGAAGGCGTTGGGCCTGCGGATCCTCGGTCACGATCATCCGATTACCCCGATTCTTGTTGGCGACGAGGACAAGGCGCGGGAGTTCAGCCGGGTGTTGCTGCAGGAAGGCGTCTATATCGGCGCGATCTGTTTTCCGATTGTACCGCGCGGCGAAGCGAGGCTGCGGGCACAGCCGTCTGCGGCACATTCGGCCGCCGATATCGACGAGGCCGTCGCTGCGATCGGCAGAGCGGCGCGGACGGTCGGATTGATCGATAACGCCGCCGCGGGGTGAATTTTGCGGATCGGCCGCGGCCGTGCTCCGGTCGCGTCACTTTATCCTGCCCGCGCCCCTCAGAACCTACAAATTGAACTTGACGGACCGCGAGCTTGGTGGCCCGATCCGGTTCATAAGAAAGAAATCTGGGAGGATTTGTTATGTCTCGCTTTGCCAGGGCTGCCGTTTACGGCGGCGCCGCGCTCGCACTTGCAACCATGGTGGGCTGGTCACCAGCCGCTCAGGCCCAAACCACCACACTGACGATGTCGAGCTGGGTGCCGCCCTCGCACCTTTTGACCAAGGACGTGCTGAGCGTCTGGGCGCAGAATGTTGAGAAGGCCACCAATGGCCGCGTCAAATTCCAGATGCTGCCGAAGCATCCCTCGGCCGCTCCCGGGACCTTCGATGCGGTCCGGGACGGACTGGTTGATGTTTCGTATGTCACCGCGAGCTATACGCCGGCGCGTCACGTCCTGCCGCTGCTGCCGGAATTGCCGGGTGGCGGTGCGACGGCGGAGATCAATTCGGTCGCCTTCTCGCGTATCCACTGGAAATATTTTCAACCGGTGGGCGAGTACAAGGGCGTCAAGCTGCTCGGCGTCTTCACCCACGGGCCGGGCCAGATGTTCAACACCAAGCGCCCGATCGAGAAGGTCGAAGATCTTGCCGGCATGAAGATCCGTTCCGGCGGCGGCATCTCCGAACAGATGGCGCGTGCGCTCGGCGCGTCGGCCTTCGTCAAGCCGGCGCCGGAATCCTACGAACTCCTGAGCTCCGGCGTCGCCGACGGCACGTTCTTCCCGCTGGAATCCATCATCTCGTTCAAGCTCGGGCCGGTGGTCAAATACGCCACGCTGTTCCCCGGCGGCTTCTATGGTTCGGCCTTCGGCTTCTTCATGAACGAGGACAAGTGGAACAAGCTGAGCAAGGCCGATCAGGATGCCATCATGTCGGTGTCGGGCGAAGCGCTCGCGCGTCTCGCCGGCAAGGCCTGGGACGCCACCGATCGCGCCGCGCTTGAGGTGATGAAGCAGGCCAATATCCAGATCCAGGAGGCGTCGCCGGAACTGGTCAAGGGCGTCAACGAGCGCTCGAAGGCGATCATCGACAAGTGGAAAGCCGACGCCAAGGCCAAGGGCGTCGACGGCGACAAGGTCTTCGCCGAATTCCACGAAGAACTGAAGCGCGTCGCCGCCGGACAGTAACGGCAACCATTGTGACGTCGAAAAAAACCGATAGCGGCGCCTGGCTCGATCGTACGCTTGGCGCCGCTGCCGCTGTGCTGCTGTTCGGTTTGATGGCGGTCACGACGGTCGACGTGATCGGCCGCTATATCTTCAACTGGCCGCTGCGCGGTGGGTTCGAACTCACCGAACTTATGTTGCTGACGCTGATCTTCGCGGGCCTGCCATTGGTGTCGCGCGCGGACGAGCATGTGACGCTGGATTTCATCGACGGCCTGCTCGGACCGCGCGGACGTTCGTTTCTCCGCCGGATCGTGGATGTCGTGTGCGGACTGCTCATTCTGGGTCTGGCCTGGCGCGTTTATATCAAGGCCGGAAAGATTGCCGGCTACGGCGACACGACCGACGTGTTGCGAATCCTGGTCGGGCCCTTCGTGTATTTCATGGCGCTGATGGTGGCGGTCACCGGCATTGTTCATCTCATCAAGGCGATCTTGCCGCACGAGGTTGAAGAGCGAAAGCCATTCGACCCTGACAAGGTGAGCACGACATGACCGAAGCCCTGGTCGGCCTCGGCCTGATGATGGTGCTGGCGCTGTTGCGGATTCCAATCGCGCTTGCGATGGGGCTGATCGGCTTCCTCGGCGTCGCCTATATGCGCGACTGGAATTTCGCGCCGGCCATGGCGATGGTCGAGACCAAGGTCTACGAGACCGGGCGCAATTATACCCTGTCGGTGATCCCGCTATTCATCCTGATGGGCAATCTGGTGACGCGCGCCGGCATGTCGCAGGAATTGTTTCGCGCGGCCTATGCCTTCGTCGGCCATCTTCGCGGCGGACTTGCCATGGCGACGGTGGTGGCCTGCGCCGGCTTCGGCGCGATCTGCGGCTCGTCGATTGCAACGGCGGCGACCATGGCCAAGGTTGCCTATCCCTCGATGAAGAATCTGGGTTATTCGGATCGCCTGTCGACCGGCTCCATCGCCGCCGGCGGCACGCTTGGCATTCTGATTCCGCCATCGACGCTGATGGTGATCTACGGCGTCATGACCGAGACCAATATCGGCAAGATGTTTGCCGCGGGTATATTGCCCGGAATTCTTGCCACCATTCTGCTGTGTCTGGCGGTGCAATGGACCGTATTCCGCGACCCGGCCGCGGGTCCGCGGGGCGAAAAATCCAACTGGCGCGAACGGCTCCATGCCATCGAAGGCGTGTGGGCGGTTGCGCTGCTCTTCGTCCTGGTCATGGGCGGCATCTATGGCGGCGTATTCACGGCCACCGAAGGCGCCGGCGTCGGCGCATTCGGCGCCTTGTGCCTGGCCCTGTACCGGCGCGCTTTGACCTGGCGCAGTCTGCTCGATGCGCTGGTCGAATCCGGACGCACCACGGCGATGCTGTTCGTCATCCTGACCGGCGCGCTGATGTTCGCGGAATTCGTCAATTACACGACGATGCCGAACGACCTGAAGACGCTCGTCAGCACGCTCAACCTGTCGCCGATCATGGTCATCACCGCGATCTGCGTCATCTACGTTCTTCTCGGCACCGCGATGGAAGAGCTGTCGATGATCCTGTTGACGGTGCCGGTGTTCTTCCCGCTGGTCGTGCATCTCGGCTTCGACCCGATCTGGTTCGGCATTCTCGTCATCGTGGTGGTCGAGATCGGACTGATCAGTCCACCGGTCGGCATGAACCTGTTCGTGCTGAAGGCTTTGCTGCCGGAGGTTCCGACCTCGACACTGTTCCGCGGGGTGCTGCCATTCGTGGTCGCCGACGTGATCCGGCTCGGCATCCTGATCGCGTTTCCGGCGATCTCGCTGTGGTTGCCGAGTATGATGCGCTGACGTCAACGCCAGCCGAGCGCCGGCGCCACGTGCTTGAGGATCGCCTCGATCACATGCGCGTTGTAATCGACGCCGAGCTGGTTGGGCACGGTGAGCAGCAGCGTGTCGGCTTCGGCGATGGCCTCGTCCTCGGCGAGTTGCTTGACCAGCATGTCGGGCTCCGCCGCATAGCTGCGTCCGAAAATGGCGCGTGTATTCGCGTCGATGAAGCCGATCTGATCCTGGCCTTCGCCTTCGCGGCCGAAATAGGCGCGGTCGCGATCGTCCACCAGCGCGAAGATGCTACGGCTGACGGAGACTCGCGGCGCACGCGCGTGTCCGGCTTCCTTCCAGGCGTCGCGATAGGCGCGGATCTGTTCGGCCTGCTGGATATGGAACGGCTGCCCGGTCTCGTCATTCTTCAGCGTTGAACTCTGCAGATTCATCCCGAGCTTTGCGGCCCAAATTGCCGTGGCGTTCGACGCAGCGCCCCACCAGATGCGCTCGCGCAGGCCCTCTGAATGCGGCTCGAGCCGCAAGGGGCCGGGCGGGTTCGGAAACATCGGCCGCGGATTGGGCTGTGCGAAGCCCTGGCCGCGCAGGACGTCGAGGAACACCTCGGCGTGGCGACGGCCCATGTCGGCATCGGTCTGCCCTTCGGGAGGCTGATATCCGAAATAGCGCCAGCCATCGATAACCTGCTCCGGCGATCCTCGGCTGATCCCGAGTTGCAGCCGGCCGCCGGCGATCAGGTCGGCCGCGCCGGCATCCTCGGCCATGTAGAGCGGGTTCTCGTAGCGCATGTCGATGACGGCGGTGCCGATCTCGATGCGGCTGGTCCTGGCGCCGACGGCGGCCAGAAGCGGAAACGGCGACGCAAGCTGGCGGGCAAAGTGATGCACGCGGAAATAGGCGCCATCGGCGCCCAGTTCTTCGGCGGCGACGGCAAGCTCTATCGATTGCAGCAGGGCGTCGGAGGCGGAACGGGTCTGGGACTGGGACGAGGGGGTCCAATGCCCGAATGACAGGAAGCCGATGTTCTTCACGGGATACTCGGCGCAGGCGCGGGGAGGAGAGTTCGGCGACCCTGCGCGCGATCGACCGAAGGGCGCGACTTATCGCCGATCGGGGTTTGATCCGGCAAGCGTCCGACCGGGTCGCGAGCCGTGAGACGATTGCTCCCACTACGAAATGCGCCTTGCGATTGTGGCGCTGCACTACATGCATAAAAATTATGCGCAAATACCTCTATTGTATGCAATTGAAGTAGCAAAACGTCGTCTGTCCGATCCGCACACAACATCCGCAAAAGCTTAAATATCACTGCGGATCAGGGTCTTGTCAGAATTCGGCGGAGTCGGTGCGAAGCTGGCACAAGCTTTGCGGAGGTGGTTCCGAGGCCAAATCAAAAGGGCACCCCGGAGGCACCAATATGAATCGCCGTGAATTTCTGAAATCCACCACCGCTGTTGCCGCGACGTCCGCCATCGCCGCGCCTGCGATTTTCTCGACGTCCGCGGAAGCGCAGGCGCGCAAGGAGACCGCGCTTGTCGTCACCGAATATGGACCGAACAATTTCGACATCCACGGTGTCGGCACCAACCGGCCCGGCTATGAAGTGTCGTGGAATTGCTATGACCGCCTGATGTCGCATGGCGCGAAGACTTTGCCGGACGGCTCGTCGTCCTACGACCGCGACAAGTTTACGCCCGAACTGGCTGAGGAGTGGAACGTCACCGACACCTCGGCCACCTTCAAGCTGCGTAAGGACGCCAAATTCCACGACGGCACGCCGATCACCGCGAAGGATGTCAAATGGTCGTTCGATCGCGCAGTGACGGTCGGCGGCTTCCCGACCTTCCAGATGAAGGCCGGCTCGTTGGAAAAGCCGGAGCAGTTCGTTGCTGTCGACGATCACACTTTCCGCGTCGATTTTATCCGCAAGGACAATCTCACCATGCCCGATCTCGCGGTGGTGGTGCCTGCGGTCTATCACTCCGAGTTGCTGAAGAAGAACGCCACCGAAAAAGACCCATGGGCGATGGAATATACCAAGGGCAAGATTGCCGGCGGCGGCGCCTACAAGGTCGCGAGCTGGACGCCCGGCAGCGAAGTGGTGTTCGAGCGCAACGACGACTGGAAAAGCGGCCCGCTCCCCGCGATCCGCCGCATCGTATGGCGGCAGGTGCCGTCGGCCGGCAACCGCCGCGCTCTGGTTGAGCGGGGCGACGCGGATATCTCCTTCGATCTGCCGAACAAGGATTTCGTCGAGTTGCGGCAGGCCGGCAAGATCAATGTCGTGACCAATCCGATCGGCAACGGCATCGGCTACCTCGGCATGAACGTCAAAAAGGCGCCGTTCGACAATGTGAAGGTCCGGCAGGCCGTGGCTTATGCCGTGCCCTACCAGAAGATCATGGACGCGGTGATGTTCGGTCTGGCAACGCCGATGTATGGCGCAAAGCCAGATGCGCCGGTGCAGGTGGCCTGGCCGCAGCCGTCTCCCTACGATACCGACCTCGCCAAGGCAAAGCAGCTTCTGGCCGAAGCCGGTTACGCCAACGGCTTCGAGACCACGTTGTCCTTCGATCTGGGCTTCGGATCGGTCAATGAACCGGCCGCGATCCTGATCCAGGAAAGCCTCGGCCAGATCGGCATCAAGACAACGATCAACAAGATCCCCGGTGCGAACTGGCGCTCCGAAATGACCAAGAAGGAGATGCCGCTGATCATCAACTTCTTCTCGGGCTGGCTCGATTATCCCGAGTATTTCTTCTTCTGGTGCTATCACGGTCAGAACGCGCTGTTCAACACGATGAGCTATCAGAACAAGGAAATGGACGCCTTCATCGATGCTGCGCGGAAGGCGGCGGCCGAGGGCGACAAGGCGGCATACGACACCAACGTCAAAGGCTTCGTCGAAAAGTCCTTCACTGACATCCCGCGCATCCCGCTGTTCCAGCCTTCGCTCAGCGTGGCCATGCAGAAGAACGTCACCGGCTATCGCTACTGGTTCCACCGCCAGCTCGATTACCGCACGCTGGCAAAGGCGTAATCCGTCTGTCCTGCGGGCCTGCCTGTGCAGGCCCGCAACCGGACAGCGGACCCGCTTCTTACAACTTCAATGCGGTTTGGCGTTACGGCCTCGCGAAGAGGTCCGGCAGCGGTCACAGAGGGGCGAGCAGGATGCTGCGGCAGATTGGCAGCCGATTATCGATCGCGATCCCGAGCCTGATCGGCGTGATCATCGTCACCTTTCTCCTGACCCGCGTTTTGCCGGGCGATCCGGCCGCCTATTTTGCTGGGCCTGCCGCGACCCCCCAGGCAATCGAGGACATCCGCAAGTCGCTCGGGCTCGACCGGTCGTTACCCGAACAATTCTTGCGGTACATACAGGATCTCGCCACCGGCAATTTCGGCGTGTCGCTGACAACAGGGCAGTCGGTCGCCGCCGACATCACTGCGCGCCTCCCGGCGTCGGCGGAACTGACGCTGATCGGGCTGATCATTTCGATGCTCATTGCGGTCCCGCTCGGCATCGCGGCGGCGGTCAAGCAAGGCTCATGGATCGATCATGCCTGCCGAATGGTCGCCACCGCGGGCGTTTCGCTTCCGGTCTTCTTTACGGGCCTGATCCTGGTCTACGTGTTCTATTATCTACTGGGCTGGTCACCCGCGCCATTGGGGCGGCTGGGGATATTCTATTCGGCGCCGCCTAATGTCACCGGCTTCTACACGATCGACAGCCTGATCGCGCGGGATTTCGAAGTCTTCGTGGCATCGCTCTCGCAATTGATCCTGCCTGCGGCGACGCTCGCGATCTTTTCGCTGGCGCCGATCACGCGCATGACCCGCGCCTCGATGCTGGCGGTGCTGTCGTCAGATTTTGTTCGCACCGCGCGCGCAAACGGCCTGACGCCGCGAACGGTCATCGTCACATATGCCTTCCGCAATGCCATGCTGCCGGTCATCACCACGCTGGGCATGGTGTTCTCCTTCCTGCTCGGTGCCAATGTGCTGGTGGAAAAGGTGTTCGCCTGGCCGGGCATCGGCTCCTACGCCATCGAAGCCCTGATCGCATCCGACTTCGCGCCGGTGCAGGGCTTCGTGCTGGTGATGGCGATCATGTATGTCCTGCTCAACCTGATGATCGACCTGCTCTACGGCGTCATCGATCCGCGCGTGAGGCTTGAAGGATGAACCAGCGTCCCGATCTCGACTCCGCCCATATCGCCGCGACCGACGAACTGGTCGCAACGGCCAGTGTCGCTGCGGCTGCAGGCAGTGCGCCGATGGTTGCGGCGGCGCCGTTGCCGCCGAAGCAGACCTCGGTGTTCGCCCATGCGCGCTACGTGATCTCCGAAAATCCGGTCACCGGGCTGGCCTTCGGCCTGTTCGTGCTGATTTCGGCCTGCGCGATTTTCGGGCCGTGGATCGCGCCTTACGATCCGCTCGCCAGTAACACCATGTCGGCCTTGCAGGCGCCATCGGCGAAGCACTGGTTCGGTACCGATCAACTCGGCCGCGATATCCTGAGTCGGGTGATCGTCGCGGCGCGGCTCGACATGTTCATTGCCGTAGCATCGGTGGCGCTGGTGTTCGCGCTCGGCGGATTATCCGGCACCGCCGCCGGCTTCTTCGGCGGCTGGACCGACCGCGTCGTCGGCCGCATCGCCGACACCATCATGGCGTTTCCGCTGTTCGTGCTCGCCATGGGCATCGTCGCTGCGCTCGGCAACACTGTGACCAACATCGTGATCGCCACCGCGATCATCAATTTCCCGCTCTATGCCCGCGTCGCCCGGGCCGAAGCCAATGTGCGGCGCGAGGCCGGCTTCGTGCAGGCGGCCCGGCTCTCGGGCAACGGCGAATTCCGCATCCTGCTCACCCAGATCCTGCCCAATATCATGCCGATCATGGTGGTGCAGATGTCGCTCACGATGGGTTATGCCATCCTCAACGCGGCAGGCCTGTCGTTTATCGGACTTGGTGTGCGACCGCCGACCCCGGAATGGGGCATCATGGTCGCCGAGGGCGCGACCTTTATCGTGTCGGGCGAGTGGTGGATCGCCTTCTTCCCGGGCGCGGCATTGATGTTGGCGGTATTCTGCTTCAACCTCCTGGGCGACGGTCTGCGCGATATCGTCGATCCGCAGCGCCGCACCTGAGGAGCACGCCAATGACCGCAGCAACGCTCCTCGATGTTCGCGATCTCACCGTCGAATTCATCACCCGCCGCGGAGTCGTGCAGGCGGTCCAGCATGTCAACGTGTCGGTGGCCAAGGGCGAGACCGTCGGCATCGTCGGCGAATCCGGCTCCGGCAAGTCGGTCACGTCCTACGCGGTGATGCGCATTCTCGACCGGGCCGGCAAGATTGCCGACGGTTCGATCACCTTCTCCGGCATCGATGTGCGCGACGCGCCGGAAAGCGAAATGCGCGACCTGCGCGGCCGCGAAATGTCGATGATCTTTCAGAGCCCGCGCACGGCGCTCAACCCGATCCGCAAAGTCGGCGACCAGATCGGCGACGTGCTGCTGCAGCATGTGCAGGCGCAGCCTTCGGACGTGAAGGAAAAGGCGATCGAGGCGCTGAAGCGGGTCCGCATCGCGCGGCCCGAGGAGCGCTTCCACGCCTATCCGTTCGAATTGTCCGGCGGCATGTGCCAGCGCGTGGTGATTGCGCTGGCGCTGGCCTGCCAGCCACAGCTCCTGATCGCCGACGAGCCGACCACCGGCCTCGATGTGACCACCCAGAAAGCGGTGATGGATCTCGTGGTCGAACTGACCCGCGAGCGCGGCATGTCGACCATTTTGATCACCCACGATCTCGGCCTGGCCGCGGCCTATTGCGACAAGGTCGTGGTGATGGAAAAGGGCAAGGTTGTGGAGACCGCCTTGTCCGCCAACATCTTCAAAAATCCCCAGCATCCTTACACCCGCAAGCTGATGCGGGCGACGCCGCGGCTCGGTGTGTCATTGCGAGACCTGTTGCCCGAGGATCTGGCGGTCGAGCCGTTTCCCGCGCCGACGCCGGCGGCTGAGGCCGAACTCGCCGACAAGTCGCCGCTGCTGGTCGTCTCCAAGCTGGTCAAGGAATATCCGGTCCAGGGTGCGGGCGGCTCGCTGGCGAGCTTCTTTCGCAAGAAGGATCAATTGCCGCAGGCCGAAACCTTCAAGGCTGTCGACGGGATATCTTTCACGATCAGGCGCGGCGAGAGCGTCGGTCTGGTCGGCGAATCCGGTTGCGGCAAGTCGACCACCTCGATGATGGTGATGCGGCTGCTCGATCCGACATCCGGCATGGTCACGTTTGACGGGGAGGATATCGGCTCGATTCCAGCCAAGGAATTCGCCAAATCGCCGATGCGTCGGCGCATCCAGATGGTGTTCCAGGATCCGACCGAGTCGCTCAATCCACGGTTTACGGCGGCGCGCGCGATTGCCGACCCGATCCTGCGCATGAGCGACATCAAGGGCGCCGATGCGGTGCGCGCGCGTTGCGAGGAACTGGCGCGCAATGTCGGCCTGCCGGTCGAATTGCTCGATCGGTTCCCGCACCAATTGTCGGGCGGCCAGAAGGCGCGCGTCGGCATCGCGCGTGCGATTGCACTCAATCCCGAACTGGTGATTCTCGACGAACCGACCGCTGCGCTCGACGTGTCGGTTCAGGCGGTGGTGCTCAACCTGCTGGAGGATCTCAAGCACAAGCTCGGCATGAGCTATCTGTTCGTGTCGCACGATCTCAACGTCGTGCGGCTGCTCTGTGACCGCGTGATCGTGATGCAGACCGGTAAGATCGTGGAGGAGGGCAGCGCCGAACAGGTGATGGATTCGCCGAAATCGGATTATACCAAGGAATTGCTGGCCGCCATTCCGCACCCGCCGTTGTGAGCCTTTCGATGAGTGAAGACAATCTGACGGATACCTGGATCACATCGTCGGCCGCCTTGTTGAAGCTGCCGCTTGATCCCGCCTGGCTGCCGTCGATCCGCGCCAATGTGGAGGTGACGTTCCGGCTCGCGAAGCTGGTCGACGACGTCCCGCTTCCCGACGAGGCCGAACCCGCGCCGGTGTTCGAGGCCTGATCATGGCGGATATGGGTTTCGCGAAGGGCCATGAGATTGCCGCTGCGGTCGCGCGCGGTGAGGTGGCGGCGCGCAAAGTGGTCGACGACGCGCTTTCCGTCATCGAAAGTCGCGACCGGACGCTCAACGCCTTCACCGATGTGACCGCGGAGCGCGCCATCGCGCGCGCCGATGCGATCGATGCCGATCGCGCCGCGGGCAAGCCGGTCGGGCCGCTGGCGGGCGTACCATTCGCGGTCAAGAACCTGTTCGACGTTGCCGGCCTTCCGACCCGCGCCGGATCGAAGATCAATCGCGAATTGCCGCCGGCGCAACATGACTCGCCGCTGATCGAGAAGATGGAAGCAGCAGGCGCCATTCTCGTCGGCGCGCTCAACATGGGCGAATACGCCTATGACTTCACCGGCGAGAATGTGCATGACGGCGCCTCGCGCAATCCGCACGACACGACGCGCATGTCGGGCGGCTCGTCCGGCGGCTCTGGCTCAGCGGTGAGTGGCGGTCTTGTGCCGCTCGCGCTCGGTTCGGACACAAACGGTTCAATCCGGGTGCCGTCCTCGTTCTGTGGCATCTTCGGATTGAAGCCGACCTATGGCCGGCTGTCGCGCGCGCGCAGCTTTCCGTTCGTGGTCAGCCTCGATCATCTCGGTCCGTTCGCGCGCTGCACCCGCGATCTGGCGCTCTCGTACGATGCGATGCAGGGCTACGATCCGGCCGACGCCGGCAGCGCGAACAGGCCGGTCGAACCGTCGCTGCCACATCTGACGCGCGGCATCGACGGACTGCGGATTGCCGTCGCCGGCGGCTATTTCCACAAGGGCGCGTTCCCCGAAGCGTTGCAGGCGATCGAACGCGTCGCGAAAGCACTCGACGTTTCGCGCGAGATCGAATTGCCGGAAGCGCAGCGCGCGCGAGCGGCCGCCTATGTCATCACCACGACTGAAGGCGCAACGCTTCATCTCGATCGTTTGCGCCGGCGCGCGCATGACTTCGATCCGGCGACCCGCGATCGCCTGATCGCCGGCGCCATGATCCCGTCGTCGCTGGTGATGAAGGCGCAGAAATTCCGGCGCTGGTATCGCGAGCAGGTGCTGGCCCTGTTCGAGGATGTCGACGTGATCCTTGCTCCCGCGACGCCGTGCACCGCGCCCGCGATCGGGCAGGAGACGTTCGTGCTCGACGGTGTCGAGATGCCGGTTCGTCCGAATATCGGCATCTTCACTCAGCCAGTCTCGTTCATCGGGCTGCCGGTGGTGGCGGTGCCGGTTCCGCTCAAGCCGCTGCCGATGGGCGTTCAGGTCATTGCAGCGCCGTGGAAGGAGAACATCGCCTTGCGCGTGGCGCAATACCTGGAAGACATGGGTGCGGTTGTGGCACCACGGCCGCCGTTGAATTAGAAGAGACTAAGTTGGCGCCTGAGAAGGCGTCGGGAGGAACCTGGAATGACGCTTGAAGTGGACCTGCCGGATGTGGTCGCCGAGGTGACGGCGGCATTCGAGAAATACGAGGATGCGCTCGTCAACAACAAGGTAGAGGTCCTCGACGCGCTGTTCCGCGATGCGCCGCAAACCATCCGCTATGGGGCCACGGAAAATCTTTACGGCTCCGAAGAGATCCAGGCGTTCCGTGCCGGGCGCTCGCCGGTCGCGCTTGGCCGGACGCTGTCGCGAACCGTGATCACCACCTATGGCCGTGACTTTGCGGTGGCCTCGACGCTGTACCAGCGCCCTTCGGCGCCCGGGCGCATCGGCCGGCAGATGCAGACCTGGGTGCGGTTTCCGGAGGGCTGGCGCGTTGTCGCCGCGCATGTCAGCCTGATGGAGCAGCCGAAACAGGCTTGACGCGATGACTATCTACGCCCGCGAAATCCGTGTCTCCGATACCGGCCGCCGCACGCTGGCGGAAGAATTGCGGCTGCAGATCGCGGACGAGATTGTGCGCGGCGTGCTCGCGCCCGGCACCGCATTGGACGAGACCGATCTCGCGTCGCGCTTTGGCGTGTCGCGCACGCCGGTGCGCGAGGCGATCCGCCAGCTTGCCGCGAGCGGACTTGTCGATGCGCGCGCCCACCGGGCCGCGGTGGTGGCGAGGCCGAGCGAGGATCGCCTGGTCGGCATGTTCGAGGCGATGGGCGAGATCGAAGGGCTTTGCGCGGGACTTGCCGCCGAACGCATGACCGCGGCCGAGCGGCGTCATCTCGAGACCGTGCACGAGCAATTGCGGCTGCTGATCCAGGTCGGCGATCCGCAGCGCCATCACGAGATCAACGAAGCGTTTCACGGCGCGATCTATTCCGGCGCGCACAATGCCTATCTGGCCGAAGTCGCGATTGCGACACGGGCACGCGTGCAGCCGTTCCGGCGTGCGCAGTTCCGCAATCTCGGCCGCCTGCCGAAATCCTATGCCGAGCATGACAGGGTGGTGGTGGCGATCCTGCGCGGCCAGCGCGCGGCGGCAACCGACGCGATGCGCGCGCATATCCTCACGGTGCGTGAGGAATACGAGGCCTATGTGCAGTCGTTATAGTGTCAGCTCTTCCGGCTTTCAACGAACGCCCGCCAGCCGCCGAATTCCGAAATATCCCGCGCGCCTTCGGTCGCCAGCGGCTCGACCAGAAAACCATGCACCTGCCGTCCGTCGCTCAGGCGAAGCGTGCCGATCGAGAGCGGTGCCGGCACGCCGGCGACGAAGCGGCCGAAGCCGTCCGCAGTCAGCGCCCAGAGTTCAAGCGTGATCGAGGAGCCCTTGCCGTCGGCAACCCGCAGCATGCCGGGCTTTGGCGGTGTGGTCCCGGCAAGCGCATAGAGCTTGTAGTCCGGCGCGGTCTGCGTCTCCTCGACGAAGCGCGCATTGAGCGCGCGCAATTCTCCGTTCAGCGGCATGCCGGACAGATGCGCGCCGACCACCGCGATCAGGATTTCCCCGGGCTTTGCCGATGGCGCCAGCGTTGTCAGCGCCGGCTGCTTCACGCCCAGCGCGCCGAGCGGCATTTCGGTCTGCGCATGCATCACGCGGCCAAGACTTGCCAGCGCCGCATCGCGCCCGCTGCGCGCCAGGAAGGTCACGCCATAAGGCGTGCCGTCCGCGGCAAACGACACCGGCACCGCCAGTCCGCACAGATCGAGCAGGTTCACGAAATTGGTGTAGGTGCCGAGATTGCTGTTGAGCGCGATCGGATCGGCCGCGAGTTGCGCTGTGGTGTAGGCCGCCGGAACGGTCGGGACCATCAGCATGTCGAAGCCCGAAAACATCTCGAGCGCTGTGCGCTTCAGCGCGGCCAGCCGGTAGAACGAACGGAAGGTGTCGGCCGAGGAAATCTTTGCACCGCCGAGAATGATCTCGCGCGTGACCGGATGCACCTTGTCCGCATTCGCCTCGATGAAGGCGCCGACGGCGGCGTAGCGTTCCGCCACCCACGGGCCTTCGTACAGCAGCCGCGCGGTTTCGAGCAGCGGCGCGATGTCGATCTCGCGGATCGTCATGCCCATGTTTTTCAATAGTGAGATCGCCGTGTCGAAGGATTGCTCGCTCTGTTTGTCTCCGAAGAACAGCCGGCCATTGGCATCCGGGACGGCGATGACCAGCGATGACGGCGCGGCGCCGAGCGCGCCCGCGGGCATCACCCGCGAATAGGGATCGTTCGCGTCGGGGATCGCCATCGCCTGCAAGGCGACGAACGCATCGTCGACCGTCAGCGCGAATACCGACACGCAGTCGAGCGACCGGCAGGCGGGAACCACGCCTGAGGTCGAGACGAGCCCGAGGCTCGGCTTCAGTCCGACGATATTGTTGAGCCCGGCCGGCACCCGGCCGGAGCCCGCGGTGTCGGTGCCGAGTGCGAGCGGGACCAGTCCCGCTGCGACCGCAACCGCGGAGCCCGAACTCGATCCGCCCGGGACCAGCTCGGCGCGGTGCGGATTGCGCGGCACGCCGTAGGGCGAGCGCACGCCGACAAGGCCGGTCGCGAACTGATCGAGATTGGTCTTGCCGATGACGATGGCGCCCGCGAGCCGCAGCCGCGTCACCGCCGTGGCGTCGGTGCCGGCCTTGTAGGCATAGGCCGGGCAGGCGGCTGTGGTCGGCAGGCCGGCCACGTCGATATTGTCCTTCACCGCGACCGGCACGCCATAGAGCAGTTTGCCTTCGGGCCCCGCCGCCATCAGGTCGCGGGCTTCAGCGAGCGCCTCTTGTTCGTCGCGCAAGGTGATGAATATCGCCGGGTCGCCATGCGCGCGAATGCGCTCATAGGCGCGCCGGACGGTGTCTTCAGGCGTGGTGGCGCCGGAGCGATGTGCGGCGACGATATCGCTTGCGGTCTCGCTCATCGGGGCGATCCGTTTGCGGTCAGTTTGCGGGATCCGCAGAACATGGCGCGAGATTGAAATCCGATCATGCGAGGGCCGAATGCTGCGCTGGGGGTGAGAGGAACGGGGAGCGGCGCGCGGGCCCCGCTATAACGCATGCCGACGTCAGGCGAAAATCGTACCGCCTGGCGGGACGCGGCCCGACGCCGCCTTGTCCGGCCACCGATACACTCGTATTGAGAGCCGGTACACAAAAAAGGCCGCCCCTCGGAGAGGCTGTCCATTCGGGAGGATATGCATGATCATCCGCATTCTCGCGGCTGCCGCGTTGCTGGCGGTGGCTCCGTTGGCCGCAAACGCACAGGACTGGCCCGACCGCCCGATCCGCTTTGTCGTCACGCAGGCCGCCGGCGGGACACCCGATATCATCGCCCGGCTGATCGGCGAACGCGTCGGCAAGGTGCTGGGGCAGCAGGTGGTGATCGAGAACCGCCCCGGCGCCGGCAATGTCATCGGCGCGCAGGCCGTCGCCCGCGCCGCGCCGGACGGATACACGTTCCTGTTCGCGACCGCGGCCGCTTTGGTCACCAATCCGCATACTTTCAAAACGCTCCCTTACAATGCCGAGAAGGATTTCGTGCCGGTCGGCAACATCGCCCGCGTGCCCTTCTTCGTCATGGTCCATCCAAGCGTGGAAGCAAAATCGTTGCCGGAATTGATCGCGCTGGAAAAATCCAGGCCGGGCAGCCTCTCGGTCGCGACCGACGGCAGCCGCAATTTCTCCGGCATGCTCACCGCATGGCTCTCAAAGCTCGGCGGCGTGACACTCACGCAGGTGCCCTATACGGCGATGCCGCAGGGCATCCAGGATACGATCGCGGGCCGCGTCCAGGTCGTGATGCTGGCGGTGCCGTCGGCGGCGCCGATGATGGAGCGCGACCAGCTGCGCGCGGTGGCAACGAGTTCGGCCGCGAAGGTGCCGGGTTTCGACCAGGTGACGCCGGTTGCACAGACATTCCCGGGCTTCGATTTCATCGGCTGGTTCGTGCTGGTCGCGCCCGCCGGCACGCCCGACGCCATCGTGCAGAAGATGAACCGTGCGCTCGACGAAGTGCTCAAGAATCCGGAGGTGGCGGAGCGGATGCGCAAGGTCGGCTTCTACAGTGACGGCGCCGGCACACCAGCGGAGGCCGCGACCTACGTGAAGGAGCAGTACGACGCGTGGGGCAAGGTGGTGAAGGAGATCGGGCTGGAGAAGGAATAGGTCGTTCGTAGCCCCGGGTTGAGCGGAGCGAAACCCGGGACGACCTCTCCAGCATTTCGCCGCTCAATGCGGGCTACGACAGTTTGAGCAACCGCGCTGCGTTGCCCGACAGGACGAGTTCTTGCGCTGCCGCATCGAGCGCTGCGCAATCGCGCACGAAATCCGTTGGCTTCATCTCGCCGACCGGATAATCCGATCCCATCACGACGCGCTCCGGTCCGACGACCGCGACAAGCTGGCTCAGCGTGTCCGGATCGTAGACGCAGGTGTCGTAATGGAGCATGCCGACATAATCGAGCGGCGGCTTCGTCATGTTGACGCGCGTTGCCGGCTTCTCGATGTAGTTGCGCGCGATGCGGCCGAGATAGAACGGCATGTAGCCGCCGCCATGCGACACCACAATCTTCAGCTTCGGATAGGCATCCAGCACGCCTTCATAGAACAGCGAGGCAACCGCCATCGCCTCCTCGAACGACTGGCCGATCGAATTCCAGAGCTGCCATTTGCTAAAGCGCGGATCGGGATTGCCGGCCGGATGGATGAAGACGACGGCGCCGAGCGCCTCGGCACGCTCCCAGAACGGACGCAACGCCGGGTCGCCGATTTCGCGGTCGCGGACGCGGGTCGAGATCGTGACCCCGCTCAGCCCGAGGCTGTCGATGCAGCGGCTGAGTTCGTCCGCGGCGCGTTCCGGCGCCTGCAGCGGCACGCTGCCGAGGCCGCGGAAGCGGGCCGGATGTTTTGCGACAGCCTGTGCGATGCGCTCGTTCATGGCCGCGTCGAGCCGCAGCGCCGTGTCCGGCTCCGCATCGTAGCTGCATTGATGAACCAGGCTGGACGACAGCACCTGAACCGCGACGCCCATCGCATCCATCGCGGCGATACGCGCGTCCAGATCCGCCATGCGTGCGATCACCGCCGCTGCGCGCGCGGGATCGGTGGTCTGCGCAAAGATGCTGAAGGCCTGCGTCTCCCGATAGATCGCGGGATCGACCAGATGCGCGTGGAAGTCGACCGCACCGCGCATGGCGTCAGCGATGGTCCCGGGTCTGATCCTGGGCGCGTGCCGCTTTCAGATGCTGCGTGACCTTCGCGCGCAGCTCTTTCTGCTGCTCCGGCGTCCAGGTCCGGAAGCCTTCGCCGGACTTGAAGCCGAGCTTGCCCTCGGCGACGAGCTTTTCCAGATAGGGCGAAGCGGCCGGCCGGCTCTCGATTTCCGGCAGCACCGTGTTGTGGATCGCGAGCGTCAGGTCGGTGCCGACGAGATCGGCATTCTCCAGCGGCCCCAGCACCGCGAGCCTGCGCCCGAACGCCGCCTTGATGACGGTGTCGACCGTTTCCGCATCGCAGATGCCGTGCTCGACCAGCGCAACCGCCTCACGCCATAGGGCGTGTTGGAGCCGGTTGCCGACGAAGCCAGCCACGTCCTTCTTCACATGCACCGGCGTCTTGCCGATCGCCTTGTGCAGCGCCATCGTGGTCTCGATCACCACCGGCGCGGTCCATGGCGTGCCGATGACTTCCACCAGCGGCACCAGATAAGGCGGGTTCCACCAATGCGTGCCGAGCGCGCGCTCGCGATGCTTCAGCCCCTCCATGATCTTCGTGATCGGGATCACCGACGTGTTGCTGGCGAGGATCGTGTCGGGACGCACGTGCTTCTCGATCTCGGCGAACAGCTTCTGCTTCAGCGGCAGATCCTCCAGCACCGCCTCGACCACGTAATCCGCATCGCGCACGGCTGCCGCCATGTCGGCGTGTGGCGTGACGCGATTCACCGCATCCGGATCGTCGTCGAGATCGGCGAGGTTGGCGCTGATGCGGGCCTTGACCGTCTCGAGATTGGCGGTGAACGAATCCGTGATCGTCACCTCATGGCCACCGAGCGCGAACACCTGCGCGATGCCGTGGCCCATCAGACCGGCGCCGATTACGGCGATGCGCGCTTTGCCAGACATGTGTCAGCCCGCCGTATAGCCGCCGTCGGCGTAAAGGATATGCCCGGTGTAGAAGTCCGACGCCGACGAGGCGAGGAACAGCAGCGGCCCCGCAAGGTCTGACGGCTCGCCGAGCCGGCCCTTCGGCACCCGCGCCAGGAATGCGCCCCGCACGCCCTTGGCCTTCTCGGTGTCTTCATACATCCAGGCGGTCAGCGCCGAACGGAATACGGTCGGCGCAATCGCATTCACGGTGATGCCGGTGTCGCCCCATTCGCAGCCGAGCGCCTTGGTGATGCCGTCGACCGCCGATTTCGATGCGCAATAGGCGGTGTAGCCGGCCGGATGGCCGAGCAGGCCGCGTGCCGACGACATGAGCACGATCTTGCCCGAAGTCTTGCCGTCCTTGCCCTGCGCCAGCATCTGCTTGCCGGCGGAGCGCGCCATCAGCCAGCTCTGCGTGACATTGGCATCCATCACGTCGAGGAAGCGCTCGGGCGCCATGTCGACAATCTTGGCGACATCGTTCTTGCCGGAGCCGACCACCAGAATGTCGAGCCGGCCGAACTTGTCGACCGCGGCCTTGACGATCTTGTCGCAATTGGCTTCCGAGTTCGGCCGCACCGCGACGGCTTCGACCTTGGCGCCGAGCGCTTCGCATTCTTCCGCGGTCTTTTTCAGCTCGGCGACATTGCCGGCGGCGATCACGATATTGGCGCCGGCGCCGGCCAGCACTTTCGCGGCCAGCGCACCGAACGCCCCGGATGCGCCGGTAACGATCGCGGTCCGGCCCTTGATGTCGAACAGGGAGAGCGGGTTTTTTAGGAAGTCTTCGGACATGGGAATACTCCTACTTGTCTCCGTCACCCTGAGGTGCGAGCGAAGCGAGCCTCGAAGGGCGACGGAGAAAGCGTCAAGAACTTTGGCCGTTCATCCTTCGAGGGCGGGCTGCGCCCGCCACCTCAGGATGACGAATCGATTATTTCCGCGGCGGCAGCATCGCCACCACGATGGTGCAGACTTCATTCGAGCGATTGATGATCTCGCGCTGTTCGTTCGGCCCGATGTAGCAGGAGTCATTAGCCTTCAGCACATGCTCCTTGCCGTCGACGATGACGGTGAGTTCGCCGGACACGACGAAATACACCTTCTCCGGCGGCGAACCGTCCGGACCTGCGCCACCGCCAGGGAGAAAATGCGACAGCCCGACGATCATTTCCTTGGAGCCGCCGGCCTCCGCGCCGAACAGGCGCAGAGAGCTGTAGCCTCGATGGTTCGGCGCCTCGTAGGGCTTCGCCTCGTTGAACCTGCGAACGATCATCAGAACTTCTCCCCGCTCTCGATGCGGTAATTGCCCTTCGGATCGATCATCGCCACCAGGCGGATGATGCAGCCATCGCCGCGATCCCAGTTCCACGGGAAGAACGCAAAGGTGCAGCGGCGCCCGGTGACCTTGTCGAGGTCGCCGCCGACATTCTCGATGCCGAGGATGCCGTTGGAGAACAGCTTGCGATGCACCGGCTCCCATTCCGGGAAGTCGTCCTTCCAGTCGCGCCCGCCCGACCATTCCTTGTATTCCTCGGCGAGATGCGGATGCAGCGGTCCGTTGCGCTGCGGGCCGATCGCGGTCGCCAGCGGGTGATCGTTGGCCTGGGTGTCGTGGCCAACCACCTTGACCTTCTTCTCGACGAACCAGTCGCCGGCCGATCCGACGAAGCCCGGCGCGCGGCAGAAATAGTCTTCCGAATCCTCGTACTGATGATGCCAGCCGGTATTGACGATCACGACGTCGCGCGGGCGCACGATCTTGCCGGCCGCCTTTTCCATGTCGTCATAGGTGATCGGCTCCCACTTCTTTTTCGGGATCGACACCACGATGCCGGAGCCGAAGAAGTGCGGCAGCGGCACCTCGTCGATGAAGGGCGTGCCTTGCACCACGTGGGCCGGTGCGTCGATATGCGTGGTATTGTGCATCGAAGTGGTGATGCGCTGCGACAGCACGCCGGACTTCGCCATGTAATGGATGCGCTCGATTTTCACGTCCTCGAAATACGGCCAGTTCGGGGATTGATAACCGAAGCGATGCGAGAGGTTATAGAATTCGAGCCCCATCGCGTTGTGAAGATTTTCTTCGAAATCGATGCCGCGAATTTTCGCCATGCACCCGTCCTCCCTGTTAGCTGGTTGAGCTGGACAGGTGACCTGCCAGCGTTCTCTTGGTCGCGAGCAGGCGCTCGCAAATCAGTTCGCGATCCTTCTGGAAGCGTTGTGTCGGCACCGGAACCGAGATCGCGACGAAATTACCGAGCATGTCGCGCATGGAAACGCCGGCGGCGCAGATGCCGATGGTATGTTCCTCGCAATCGAGCGCGTAGCCGTTCCGGCGCACCGTCTGAATGTCTTCGAGCAGCTGCGGCAACCGCGTGATCGTATGCGGCGTGCGCGCCTTGTAAGTCTTGCCGACCAGCGCCTCGATCGCGGCATCGTCAAGTTCCGCGAGATAGGCCTTGCCGTTTGCTGTGCAGGTCAGCGGGAAGCTGTCGCCGACCGCCGACACCGTGCGCAGGCGCTGCGATCCGGTCACCTGATCGATGAACACCAGATGATCGCCCTTGATCGATGCGAGATCGACGGTCTCGTGCAGTTCCTTCGACAGTTCGATCAGGAACGGCCGCGCCAGCGCGACGAAATCGGTCCGCACGGAGCCGGCCAGACGGAGGATGGTGGGGCCAAGCCGCACCCGGCCGGCGGGGGAGGCGGCGACCACCAGCTTCTCGGTTTCAAGCGCCGACACGATCCGCTGGACGGTGGAGCGGGCGAGCCCGACTTTCAGCGCGATCTCGCCGAGGCTGAGGCCGGTGGTGGTGTCTTCCAGCGCGCGCATGATCGCGGCGGCGCGAGCGATCACCTGAACCTGGCTTTTCTCCTGGATCTTGTCGGCCGTTGGCGCTCCGGCCGGATGCTTCATCGCGGCGGTCATGGTTACGCTCCGACGCGAAGCAGTCGCGCGGCATTGTTGTAGGAGATGTCTTCGATCACGCCGCGATCGAGCGGCAATTCGTCCATGAAGGCACCGGCCTCGGCCGGGTCCTCGAACGGATAATCCGCCGAATACATCACGTTCTCGCGGCCGAGCGCCTTGAGCGCGCAATCGATCGGCTCGAACGAGAACATGCCGGAGGTGGTGACCACGAGATTTTCGCGGATGTAGTCCGACGGCCGCTTCTTCAGCTTCACGCCATAGAGCTGGGCGCGGCTGTCGAAGCGCCAGAGCTGATAGGGCAGGGTCTCGCCGAGATGGCCGAGCGCGAGCTTGGCTTTCGGGAAGCGATCGAACAGGCCGGAGAACACGATGCGCAGTGCATGCGTGCCGGTCTCCACCGTCCATTCCCAGGTGGCGCGCTTCAGGCCGCGATAGCCGTCGAGCGCCGGCATCGGGGTGATCGGATCGGCCGGATGGATGTAGATTGGAATGCCGAGCGCTTCGGCGCGCTCCCACAGCGGAAACGTATCGGGATGATCGAGATACTGGCCGTTGGTATGGCCGTTGATCATGGCGCCGGAGAATTTCAGGTCGCGCACGCAGCGCTCCAGTTCGTCGGCCGCGGCCTTCGCGTCCTGGACCGCCAGATGCGCGAAGCCGAGATAGCGATCCGGCTTCTTCTGCATCTGGGTGGCGAGGAAGTCGTTGCCCTGGCGCGCCAGCTTGGTCGCCTTGGCCTTGTCGGGCTCGATCTGCACGCCGGGGCCGGCAAGCGAGAGCACGGCCATGCCGATGCCGGAGGTGTCCATCGCGGCCAGCCGCTGCTCGCCGAAATCGTTAAGCCGCGCGAGCACCTGCGCATAGCGCGCGGGTTCGACATCCTCGACCGTCTTCAGCCAGTACGGCTCGAAGCCGGGGGCCATGAAGTGTTCTTCGAGTGCGATGCGTTTCATGTGCGATGCGGATGCTGCGTGCCGCAGCGAACCGTCTCCTCCCTGGGCGTGAACCGCAATGCGGTACATCTGTATCGTGTTGCGGGCATTTTATGCAGGGAGACGGCGATGTCAAATGCGGTGTTTGTGTCCCAAACGCGGTGCAATTCAGAATTCAGTCGGATGAGTTGAGGGCGAAAGCGGTCGCCCGCGCGAACAGGCAAAAAATCAGGGACGGCCATGCTTTGTGCGCGGGTCCGTCATTGCGAGGACTGCGAGGCGTTGCCGAAGCAGGACGACGCAATCCACCGCCGACAAATCGGCGGCACCATTGATCGAGGACGCGCGTGCATTGCTTCGCGGAGCCTGTCATCGGGCCGCGCGAAGCGCGGACCCGTTGGCGCGCAATGACGAGGAAATAGTCGCGGGGGCGACCAAACCTCAGATCATGTAATGCCCGCCATTGACGTGCGTCGCCTGGCCCGAGACGAAGCCGCCGCCGGGAGAGGCCAGAAACGCAACCGCCGCCGCGACCTCCGCGACATCGCCGAAACGCCCGAGCGGAATCTCCGACTGGATCTTCTCTTTCGCCTGGTGCGGATACTGGCTCCAGTCGCGCTCGGTATCGATCGCGCCGGGCACCACGCAATTCGCGGTGATGCCGTCCGGCCCGAATTCGCGCGCCATCGCCTTCGCCAGCCCGTGCATGCCCGCCTTGCAGGTGATGTTGTGCGCGCGATGCGTCACCTGCGCCCAGAACCCGTCGAAGCCGGAAATGAGAACGATGCGGCCCCACTTGTTCTTGCGCATATGCGGGATCGCGTGACGCGACAGATAGAAGGCGGAACTGAGATTGGTGCCGAGCACATTGTTCCAGTCTTCCGGCGTGATCTCGAGAAACGCCTGATAGCGCCTGATGCCGACATTGTTGACCATGATGTCGACGGAGCCGAACGCCTCGACGCAAGACTGAATGAGCTTGCCGCATTCGGCGTCCTTGCCAACATCGGCCATCACCCCGATCGCCTTGCCGCCCGCCGCCTTGATCTCGGCGACGACATTGTCGACCGCGTCCTTGTTCGAGGAGCCATTGACGACCACGGATGCGCCTTTCTTCGCCAGCGCATGCGCGATGGCGCGCCCGATATTGCGGCCCGATCCGGTGACGACCGCGGCGCGGCCCTGCAAGTCCTGCTCAGACATGATGTCGCCTCAAATAAAAGCGGCGCCCGTTACGAGCGGGCGCCGCGATGTGTGGTCTCACCGTTATTGCGGCGTGATGCCGATGGACGGAATGACCTTGGTCCAGTGATCGAATTCTTCCTGCATCGACTTTTGCAGGTCTTCCGGCGTGCCGCCGGCCGGCGTCGCGCCCTGCGTCTTCATCTTGGCGATGATGTCCGGCTTCTTGATCGCTTCCGAAATGATTTCGTTGACGCGGTCGACGATCGGCTTCGGCGTGCCGAGCGGGGCAAACACGCCCAGCCAGTTGAACGTATAGACGCCGGCCACGGTCTCGGACACCGTCGCGATACCGGGCAAATCCGGCGAACGCTTCTGCTCGACCAGCCCGATGATGCGGATGGTGCCGGCCTGGTGCTGCGGCAGGACCGCGGGCGTGGTGCCGAAGCTGATCGGGATATGGCCGGCCACGAGGTCGGCAATGGCCGGGCCGCCGCCGCGATAGGGCACGTGCACCATGTTGATGCCGGTCTTCTGCTTGATCAGTTCGCCGGCGATGTGATGCGCGGAGCCGATGCCAGCGCTGCCGAAGCTCATTTTCTGATCCGGATTTTTCTTCGCGTAATCGATCAGCTCCTGCACGTTCGTGACCGGCAGCTTGGCGTTGACCGCAAGCGTCATCACCACGTCGGCGACCTTGATCACCGGCGTGAACGACTTCATCGGGTCGAACGGGAAATTCTTCTGCATGTGTGCGTTCATGGTGACTGGCGCATTCACCGTGACCATGAACGTGTATCCATCGGGTGCGGCCTTCGCGACCTGCGCCGCGCCGATGGTGCCGCCGGCGCCCGGCTTGTTCTCGACCACCACCGGAACCTTCAATTGCTCCTCGAGCGGGTCGCGGATCAGGCGGCCGATGAAATCGGTGGAGGCGCCGGGCGGATAAGGCACGACCAGCGCGATCGGGCGGCTTGGCCATTTGTCCTGCGCAAGCGCTGCGCCGGACGCAATCGCGATACCGGACGCGGCCAGCGCCAGGACGGCGGTACGTCTGCAGAATGACATCAGATCTCCTCCCAGTTGGATCGGCGGACGAATCCGCTGAATGCGCCCTTCGGCGTCTTTGTCGCGGTCAGTGTAGATGCGCTGTTGCGGTCAGTCCAACACCCGTGTTGACCGGCCAAACATCAGCGCCCCTTGAAATCCGGCTTTCGCTTCTCGTTGAAGGCGCGCACGCCCTCATGGCGGTCTTCGGTCGAGATCATGCGCTCGTAGCATTGAATCTCGAAGGCCAGTCCCGATTGCAGGTCCATATTGATGGAGGCGTTGACCGCCTTCTTGATCTGCCGCACCGAGATCGGCGCGTTGTCACAAATGGTCTTTGCGAGACTCGTCACCTTCGGCATCAGGTCGGCTGCGTCGCAGACCTCGTTGACCATGCCCCATTCGTGCGCCTGTTCGGCCGAGAAGGGCAGGCCGCTCATGATGATTTCCTTGGCGCGGCGCACGCCGACCGCGCGCGGTAAATTCTGCGTTGCGCCCGCGCCCGGCATGATGCCCCGGGTCACCTCCGGCAAGGCGAAGCGCGCATGTCGTGCGGCGTAGATGAAGTCGCAGCACAGCGCGAGTTCGCAGCCGCCGCCGAAGGCGACGCCATTGATCGCGGCGATCACCGGCACCGAGCAGTTGATCACCGAATAGGCGGCTTCCTCGATGATGGCGTGCTGCGCGCGCCATTGCTCATCGGTCATGCCCTGGCGTTCCTTCAGATCGCCGCCGGCGCTGAAGGCCTTCTCGCCGGTCGCGGTGAGGATCACGCAGCGTACGTCGCCGGGATAGAAGGCGAGCTTGCCGAAGACCTTGTAGAGATCTTCCGAGGTCGCGGTGTTGAGCGCGTTATGGACCTCGGGGCGGTTGAAGCGGACCACCATCAGACCCGGTTCGGGCCGCTCCACCAGAAGATGCTTGAGACCGTCCATGGTTATGCGGCGCTCGCTTTGGCTTTGCCGGCCGGGAACAAACCGAACCCATCGATCGAGGGCATGCGATCGAGCCCCTGGATCGTGTCGAACAGGGTGCGGGTGCCGCGCTCGCCGAGCGAAGGCTTCACGCAATCCTCGAACTTCGTCCACATCGCCTCGGTCTCGACCCCGCGCTGGAAATGCCCGCGCGGACGTTTCACCGCCTCGGTGGTCAGCTTGCCGCCGCCGCGGACATGCAGCGTCACCCGATCGAACGGCGAATGCGCCGGTTCGTGATCATCGCGCTCGGAGGTGGTTACGACGCGCACCTTGCGGATCAGGTCCTGCACATCGGGCCGGTTCACGAATGCATCGGTGAGTTCGGCATTGCCGCATGCGCCGGCGACGATGGCGGAGGCCATGGCGAATTCACCGGAAATTTTTGCATCGAGCCCGTTGGTCGGACGATGCACGCGCAGGATTTCGGCCTGGGTCTCGCCGATTTCGAGATCGATCGCCTCGACATCTTCGGCCTTGACCGGATTGACCTTGCGCATGTCGATCACCGCATCGATTGCGCGATGAACCGCGTAGCAGACAGGATAGAGCTTGATGTTGATGCCGGCGCGCAGGATGCCCCAGTCCTTGCCGAAAGCGGCCGGGGTCTGGGTATCGACCTGGCCCTTCGGCGAAATTGCGCGCAACAGGCCGAGATCGTCCTCGATCGCGGTGTCGGTCGAGGTCAGGCCGGCTTCTGCGAGACGTGCTGCGAGCAGACCCGACTGGGCGGCGCGGCCGACCTGATAGGGCTTGGTCATGGAGCCGAAATTGCCGACGATCCCGCCCGCGAGCGAGGCCGCGATACCGATGGTCCGTGTGGCCATCGCGGCATCATGGCCGCGCAGCGAGGCCACCGCGCCGGCAGCGGCAATGGTCCCAAGCATCGCGGTCGGGTGCCAGCCCTTGCGGTGATGCTGGTCCGGATCGCGCCGCGCCATGTCGGCCCAGAGTTCGTAACCGGCGACATAGGCCGTCATCATCGCACGGCCGTCGGCGCCGGATTCGGCCGCTTCCGCCAGGATGGTCGGGACCAGGATGGCGCTCGGATGTCCGGCGAGGCCGGTGTCGTCGTAATCGATGGCGTGCGAGGCGACGCCGTAGATCAGGGCACGTTCCGGTGCGGGCGCTTGCAGCGCCGAGATCGGCGTGTTGGCGCCGTCATGGACGATACCGAGGCCGCGCGCGGTGGTCCGGGTGACCGGTTCGTTCCAGCCCGTGACCATGCAGGCGATGCAGTCGGTGAAGCCCAGACGAACCGTGTTCAGCGCTTGCGGAGGCAGCGCGTCATAACGCAGGCCGGCGACGAAGCGCCCCATGTCGGTCGTCAGTCCCATGCCCCGGTTTCCTTCTCCTGCACAGACGAGCCGGGTTAGGAAAGCTGGTTTGTCATGTCAACGCGAGGTTTGATATAGGAAACACATGTCTCCCGGAACCGGACCGCTTGCCGTGCCAAAAGCTGACAACGATGACTCCATCGACCCGCGCTATATCGTGCCCGGGCTGTCGCGCGGGCTTGCGCTGTTGCAGCTGTTTCCGCGCAGCAAGCCCGCCAAGACACTGGCCGAACTCGCGGCCGGCCTCGGGCTGACGCGGTCGGCGACCTACCGGCTGGTCTATACGCTCGAGGCCGACGGCTTCATCGCGCGGGATTCCGAGACGCGGCGCTACCGCCTGACCTCGAAAACCCTGGACCTCGGCTTTGAATATCTGCACGCCCAGCCGATCACCGAAATCGCGCAGCCCTTCCTGCGCGCTTTGAGCGATCGCACCAATTCCGCCGCCCATGTCGCCATTCTCGATGGATGGCATGCGGTCTATCTCGCCCGCGCGGTGCCGAATGTCGGACTGGTCAGCAA
This sequence comes from Pseudorhodoplanes sp., assembly GCF_059499825.1. Taxonomy (NCBI): domain Bacteria; kingdom Pseudomonadati; phylum Pseudomonadota; class Alphaproteobacteria; order Hyphomicrobiales; genus Pseudorhodoplanes; species Pseudorhodoplanes sp. Next base: position 47,127 of record NZ_JCABZI010000005.1, on the reverse strand, counting down.
TCTGCAACTCGGCGCACGGTTGCCCGCGCACACCACCTCCAGCGGCCGCGTCATGCTGGCCCACCAGGACGAGGCGCGTCTTCGCGATCTCCATGACCGTCTGCGCAAGGAATTGCGCGGCGCACAGGCGGTTCCGCCGCTTCAGGATTTCAACAACCAGATCGCGGTGGACCGGAAACGCGGCTACGTCTTCCACCGTTCAACGGTCGATCCCGGGCTGGTCAGCCTGGCCTATCCGATCCGCGGGCACGATTCGCGGGTGGTCGCCGCCGTCACCGTCATCGTTCCGGAAAAACTGTCGGACACGATCGGCGGGGAGAGGGCGCTGCGCCCGATGGTGTATGAGACGGCGGACGCGATCTCCCGCAAGATCGGGTATCGTGGCTGACAATGGCAAGAAACGCGGCGCAAGCTGTGTCAGAATGCGTCGATCAAACCGGCGATTCGCCATCACCCCATGACCAAATCGACAGGCGATGACAGCTCCGAGGTCTTCCGCTACGGCGGGGCCGGTTCCGTGCTGCTGATCGCGTTGCTGCTTTATGTCGGATTGCACCCGTTGGCGCTCGGCGGAACGGTCGCGCGGGTCGCCGGTGGACTGATCGTTGTCGTCATCCTGGTATCGGGGACCATGGCGGCGAGCCGCTCAAGGGTCCTGCGCGCAGTCGGACTGGTGCTCGCGATTACCACCCTGTGTTTGCAGGTGGCATGGTTTGTAACGGAAGACCGCATGGTCGAGGCCGCGATGATGGCGGCCTTCGCCATCTTCTGTTTCTTCACGGCTTCGGTCATTCTGAGCCACGTGCTGTCATTCGGTCCGCTCTATGCGGATCGGGTCCATGCGGCGCTGAGCGTCTACATCCTGCTCGCCTTCGCATGGGCGGGGGGCTATGCCATGATCGAGATATTGTCGCCTGGGTCCTTCTCTTTCCCGGCCGGTGTCGGCGCCAAGGATCAGGGCGGCCCTCTGCTCGCCGACATGATGCATCTCAGCATCGCCGCACTGACCTCGACCGGGTTTGGCGACATTACCCCGGTCGCGCCTTTTGCGCGCTCGCTCAGCCAGTTGGAACAGTTGACGGGTGTGTTTTATATCGCTGTATTAATCTCGCGGCTCATCGGCCTTTACCCGATGGAAGAGCGCGGGCGACAGGAGCCGGGGCCCCCGGCCGGGTAGCTTTCGATGCATCTTTCTCGCTGGATGAGGGTTGCGCTCGTTATCGGTCTTGTGGCTCTGACCACGGGCTTGGGCTTATACGCCTATCGCTATTCGACGCGCCCGGTCACGCTCACTGTTGCGGCCGGCTCGCTCGACGGCGAGGGTGCGCGGCTGATGAACTCGCTGGCCTCAAGGCTTGCCTCGACAGCCAATTCCAGCATCCGGTTGAAAGTCATCGATACCGGAACACCGCTCGGCGCCGCCGAAGCGTTTGCCAAGGGCGACGTCGACCTCGCCATCGTCCGCGGCGATGCCGCCGATCTGAAAGGTGCGCGGACCGTGGTGGTGATCACACACGGCGTGCTGATGCTGCTCGGTCTGCCTGGGACATCGATCACCGATATCGATCATCTGAAGGGCAAGACCATCGGTGTCGTTGGAGGTCCGGTCAATCAACGGATCGCTTCCGTGCTGGACAGCGAATACGATCTATCGCGATCGAAAGTGAAGTTTCAGGACATCACGCTTCCGGAAGTTGCTGCTGCCATCCACAACAAGAAAATCCAGGCTCTCCTGCTTGTCACTCCGATCTCCGGCCGCTACCTGACCATGCTGCGCAATCTCTTCCCGCGCGACTCCAAGAAGAGTCCGACGCTGCTCGCGATCGATTCCGCGGGCGCCATCGCGGCCGCGGTCGGGGCCTACGAGAGCTTCGACATTCCGAAGGGAACGATCCGCGGGTCGCCGGCGATCCCGGATGATGATCTGACCACATTACGTGTACCGATCTATCTGATCGCGAAAGAGAAGCTGAGCACTGATGTCGCGACGCAACTCACCCAGGCGATTATGGAGACTCGCGGCAGCATGATCGGCGAACATCCGATCCTCGCCCAGATCACTGCGCCGTCGACCGAGAAAGACGCGCCGATCCCGATCCATCCCGGTGCCGAGGCCTATTTCAGCGGCGACGTGAAGACGATCTTCGACAAATACGGCGACCAGTTCTTCTATGCGTCGATGCTGCTCGGCATGTTGAGTTCGCTGGCCGCCGCCTTCTGGAAATTCATGATGCCGGTGCCCGAAGGCGGACGCCCGCCAGAGCGGCTCTATAACATCACAGGGCGCATCCGCGATGCGGCCACGGCCGAAGACCTCGACCGGATCGAGGACGAGATCGACGAGATTCTGCGCACCGAATTGTCGCGTGAGACCGGTGGCGACACCGATGCGGGCGGTCTGCAGATCGCGCTCAGCCGTCTCGAATATCTGATCAAGCAGCGGCGGCGGATATTGCAGGCGCCGCTGGCCGGATAACGGCGGCGGGCTTTTTCAGTCCACCTTCACCCGCGCCGCGTCCATGGCGTGCAGCTCGGACGCCTTGCCCGATTTCATCACCATGCCGGGAAGCGAGCGTCCCAGCGCCTCCTGCGCCTTGCGTGCAACCTCGACCAGCGCGTCGAGGTCGATCCCGGTCTCGAGCCCCATTTCGTGCGCCATATGCACGAAATCCTCGGTGCAGATATTGCCGACCGCGCGCGGCGCAAACGGACAGCCGCCGAGCCCGCCGATCGAACCCTCGAAATGTCGGATGCCGCAATCGAGACCGGCCAGCGCATTGGCGATGCCGAGACCGCGGGTATTGTGCAGGTGCAGCCCGATCACGGCCTGCGGAAAGGTCTTCTGCAGGTCTTCGACCGTTCGCCGGATGCGGTCGGGATTGGCGACGCCGGTGGTGTCGGCGAGATAGACGATCGGCGCCCCGTGTCCGAGGAGTTGCTCCATCATCCGGTGCATGCGCTCGCGCGATACCGGACCCTCATAGGGGCAGCCAAAGGCAGTGGCGATGGCGCCGACCACGCGGCTCTGCGTGCCCTTTGCAGCCGCCGCGATCTCGTCGATCGCCGCCATGCCTTGTTCGGTGGTCATGCGCACGTTCAGCCGGTTGAAGCTGTCGCTTACGGCGACGCCGACCTTCAGGTCGTCGATGCCGGCCGCGATGGCACGTTCGGCGCCGCGGGCATTGGGGATGAACGCTGCGTAGCGGACGCCCGGCTCGCGTCTGATGCCCGCGGCGACAGCCTCGGCGTCGGCTAGTTGCGGGATCACCTTCGGATGAACAAAGCCGGTGATCTCGATCTTCGTCAATCCGGTCTTCGACAAGGCGTCGATCAGTGCAATCTTGGTGTCGGTCGGGACGAAGCTGCGCTCGATCTGCAGCCCGTCGCGCATGCCGACTTCGCTGATCTCGATGCGCTGCGTCATTGCGCGGGCGACCAGTCCGGCGCGGTCAGGCGGCGCTTCTTGTCCGCGGTCTTGCTGACCTTCGGATCGTCGAGCCCTTCCTTGTCCCAGAGCTGGCAGGTGACGGTCTTGTGCTTCTGGTCGAGGCCTTCGCAGTAATTGGTGAATTCGCAGACGCGCACGCGGTCGCCGAGACCGAGTTTCGTTTTCAGGAACCAGTCCGGATCGGCGAGCGACTGGCGTGCGGAGCCGACGATGTCGCAGACGCCGTCTTCGAGCATCTTCTCGGCAAACTCGAAATTATGCACGCCGCCGGTGCAGACCACCGGTGTCTGCAGCCCCGCGCCATGGATGGCCTTGCGGATTGCCGTGGTGGCGTCGACATTGCGGCCGAACGGCCCGCGTTCGTCGGAGATATATTGCGGCATGCACTCATAGCCGCTCGGGCCCGTATAGGGATAGGCCGCGCCGCCGACACCGGGCTGCTTGGCGTCGTCGAACTTGCCGCCGCGCGAGGTCGAGATGAAATCCATCCCGGCTTTGGCGAATTCCAGCCCGAAATACACCGCATCCTCGACGCCGCTGCCGCCGTCGATGCATTCGTCGGCGAGATAGCGGCAGCCGACCGCGAAGTCGGGCTTGGTCCGCGCGCGGACCTCCCTGAAAACCGCGAGCGGCAGCTTTGCGCGGTTCTCCAGCGAGCCGCCATAGCCGTCATCGCGGGTGTTCTTGCGCGAGAGGAACGACGCCATCGTATAGGCATGGGCGTAATGCAGCTCGACGCCGTCGAAGCCGGCCGTCTGCGCGCGCAAGGCGGCATCGGCGAAAAGTTTCGGCAGCACGTCCGGAAGTTCGCGGACATGCGGCAGATCCATGTCCGTGACCCGCTCGCGATAGCCAAACTCCAGCGATTCCAGCTCGCGCTCGGTCAGGATCTTGGCCAGTTCGTCCCGCTTCATCCCGGCCAGCGCGGCGCGGAGTTCGACATCGCTCAGGCCGGGCAGGGCGGCCCGATGCGCATCGGTAATTGCGAGAAAACGTTCGAAATATTTCTTCGCGTCGGGCCTGCGACGGATCGACAGGAAGTCGATGAGCTGGATGAAAACCCGCGACTGGCCCTCGCTCGCCTCGCGCACCGCCTCGACCAGCCGTGTCAGGCCGGGGATGAACCGATCGTCGCCGATCCGCATCAAGGGCCCGCTCGGGATGTCCCGAATGCCGGTGGCCTCAACCACGATCGCGCCGGGACGCCCTTTGGCGAAGCGGGCATACCACTCGACCACGGCATCGGTGACGAACCCGTCTTCGGTCGCCCGCCATGGCACCATGGCCGGCACCCAGGTGCGCTGCTCAAGCGCAATGGGGCCGACCGCCACCGGCGAAAACAGCCGGGAGGCCTGCGCTTCGGCGCTTGTCGGGATCCGGCCGAATGTCGGCTCGAACTGGATGCGCTGCGGGGGACGCCACATCGGTTCGCTCGCATTTTGAATTATATCCAGATGGATGTATGCGTCTGCGGCAGGGCCGTCAATCGGACCCCCGACGACGGTTGTCACCGCCTGTCCCGCGCGGATAGGTTTCAAAAGCTCTCACCCGCCATTCTCCTCCATGCTCGATCCCAGCGCCTTCCCCGACAGCTTCGCGCGCGACCATTTGCCCCCGTTCGATCTTTGGCCCGAATTCGAGGGACTGGATGAACTCGGCTATCCGCAGCGCTTCAATGCGGCGGCCGAACTGATCGACCGGCAGGTGGCGGCAGGGTTCGGCCCGCGCCCGGCGATCCGTACCCCGGCCGTGACCTGGACCTACGCGGAACTGCTCGACAAGGCGAACCGGATTGCGGCGGTGCTGCGCGACGATCTCGGCCTGGTTCCCGGCAATCGCGTGCTGCTGCGGTCGGCCAACAATGCGATGAAGGCCGCGGCCTGGCTGGGTGTGCTCAAAGCGGGCGGCATCGCGGTCGCCACCATGCCGCTGCTGCGCGCCGCCGAATTGTCCTACATGCTCGAGAAGGCAAAGGTGCAGTTCGCGCTTTGCGACGCGCGGCTGACCGATGAGCTCGACAAGGCAGCGGCCTCTGCGCCCGGCCTGAAGTCGGTCGCGTTTCATACCGATGCCGCCGATGGCCTCGAAGCCCGGATGGCGCGAAAGAGCGGCGACTTCGACAACGTCATTCCGTCCCATGACGATGTGTCGCTGATTGCCTTCACCTCCGGCACCACCGGGCTGTCCAAGGCCACCGTGCATTTCCACCGCGACGTGCTCGCGATCGCCGATTGCCTGCCGCGTCATATCCTGAAGCCCACGCCCGACGATGTGTTTCTCGGCTCCGCGCCATTCGCCTTCACCTTCGGGCTCGGTGCGATGCTGGTGTTTCCGCTCCGCTTCGGCGGCTCGGCAGTGATGCTCGAACAGCCGGCGCCGGAAGCCATGTTGTCGGCCATCGAGCGCGAGGGCGTGTCGCAACTGTTTACGGTGCCTACCTTGTATCGCGCCATGACCCCGCTCGCGGCCGGCTACGACGTGTCATCGCTGAAGAACTGCATCTCCTCCGGCGAGCATATGCCGCTGGCGGTGTTCGAGGGCTGGTACCGCGCGACCGGCGTCCGGCTGATGAATTCGATCGGTTCGACCGAGATGCTGCACGGCTTCATGATCAATCAGGACACGCAGCGTATTCCGGGCGCAGTCGGCGAAGCGGCGCCTGGCTATCGCGCGATGGTGGTCGACGAGGAGATGAATCCGCTGCCGGCACGGCAGGTGGGGCGGCTGGCGGTGCGCGGTCCGACCGGATGCCGCTATCTCGACGATCCCGAGCGACAACAGAAATATGTGCAGGCTGGCTGGAATCTGACCGGCGATGCCTTCGAGACCGATGACGACGGCGTGTTCTGGTATCACGCCCGCACCGACGACATGATCGTTAGCGCGGGCTACAACATTTCCGGCGCCGAGGTAGAGGGCGTGTTGTTGCAGCATGCCTCGGTCGCGGAATGCGCGGTGGTGGGACTGCCGAACGAGGAGCGCGGACAGATCGTCGCCGCTTATGTGGTCCTGCGCGACGGTGCCGTGAGCGGCGAGCTCATGAAGCGGGAATTGCAGGATCTCGTGAAGGCGCAGATCGCGCCGTACAAATACCCGCGCGCCATCGAGTTTGTTGCGGCGCTGCCAAAAACCATCACCGGCAAGATCCAGCGCAGCGCGCTGCGGGAAAACCGATAGCGCTCGCCGTTCGCGGTCGCGGCGCTTCGCGACGAGGTGTGCGATTTCGCACAGGCAGGTGCAACGGCAGCCACCATCTCCGGGTTCACTTGGCAACATGCCAATGGAATTCGGAGTAGCAACATGAAACGCTTGATCACTTCGGCCCTCGCGTTGGCCCTTATTGCCGGCCCGCTTGCGGCCTCATCCGCGGATGCGCAGACCGGCCGCCACCAGGTGAAAAAGTCCGCAGCTGCGGCCCGCGCGCAGGTCCCACCGCGCGCTCCGGTCACGCAACTCGCACCGAAATCAACGGCGGTTTACGAATGGGGCAAGTACCAGGGTCAGGATCCCGACCCCAATGTGCGGCTGATGCTGCGCCGTGATGTCCACAATTAGGTGTGGCGCAGAATTCCGTGCGACATCAATCGATGACAAGGCCGGCCGCGGCGCCGGCCTTGTCGCTCAGACCAGATCGCCGCTGAGATCGGCATTGTCGCAGCCGGCGTCGCGCTTGAGCATGCATTGCAATGTCTTGGTGTCGGTCAGGACAAGAGCGCCGCGCTTGCGTTCGACCAGGCCCGCACGCTCCAGCGCTTTCATTTCGCGCGCCACCGTCTCGCGCCTCGTACTGATGCGTGCGGCGATGGCCGACTGAACCGGCGGCGGCGAGATGACGGCGACATCCTTCTCGCCGTTCTTCTGCTGCGACAGCCGAAGCAATTCGGCATAGATGCGGTGCTTGACGTCCAGTGTGGTGAATTCGCGGACGCGGTCGGTAAGCGTGCGGATAATTCCGGTCAGCCGCACCAGAACCTGATTCGCGGCGTCCGAGTGACGGCAGATCGTCCGTCGGAAAACCTCTCGCGGCATCCGCGCGATCACCGCATCGGTCACAGCCATCACGCCGATCGCACGGGGCTTGCCGTCGATGGCGTCCATTTCGCCAAAGTAGCTTCCGGCATCCAGATCCTGAAACAGCACCTCGCGACCCTGGGATTCCGGAATCTTGACCCGGACCGTGCCACTGATGACAAAGAAGACGTCGCCGCCGGTATCGTGACGTTCGATGATCCAGTCATTGCGGGAATATTTCCGCCACGTGGATTGCCGGTCCAGATCGGCAATCGCCTCGGCGTCGAGCGATCGGAACAGTTCGATCCGTGCCATCGTCTCGCGATACCGGCCTTGCGGCGCCGGGCGCGCCGAAGCGGCGGGATGGGTAACAGACAGGCCGGGGGAAGCGGTCAGCATCGCAATCTCTGCTCCGAGCATGAACCAGGTGAGCGCGTCCGCGCTGCTTTCGGAGAGACGAGATGGCGCTTGACCGGTCGTGAGGGAAGCCGCCGCGGCAATCGCCCCCTGCAAGGCTCTCATGCGGGGCAGAATGTTTCTTCGAAGTGCGGTGGCGAAAAAGTTGGCTGTCGTCCGGCGCCGAGGTTGCGGAAAATCTTTCCTCTAGCTCAATCCATCCATGACGCCGCGGATGTAGCCGATATTGCGGGCGGCGCAGGTAGCGCCATCGGGGATATAGATGAACGGCTCGATGCTGGCATTCCCGGAATAGCCGGTCTCACGCAGTGCCGTAATGATGGGTCCGAAGGTGAGCGCTCCGTCGCCGGGACCGCGCCGGTTCGTATCGTTGAAATGGATATGGGCGATCAGACCTGACGGCATCCATTGCCGGATCAGGTCGGGTACCGATTGCTTTTCCCAGATCGACGCGGCTGAGCAATCGATCATGGTGCGGACCGCGGGGCTACCGATCTGCCGTACAATCCCGGCGGCCTCTTCCACTGTATTGACGAAATTGGCGTCCGGCTGATGCAGCGGCTCGACGCAATAGGTGACCCCCGCGGTTTCCGCATCCTTTGCAATCGCGGCCCAGAATTCGACACCGTAGCGGTAGCTGGCCGCCTCGTGCCCCGGTTCGAGGCGGCGCTGTGCCGGCGAGCCGTGCACTATCATGCTGCCGCCGAGGTCGTGGCAGAGTGCAATTAGCCGGCGCGTGACATCCACCGTGCGGGCGCGGACGGCGGCGTCGATCGCCGTGATCGACATGCCCTCTGGCGCCCGCATGAGATAATGCAGCCCGGTCACAGGCACCCCGTGGTCCTCCGCAATCGTGCGAAGCTCCTTGCGACGCTGCGCTGTCAGTAGATGCGGCTCAGGCGAGAGGGTGATCGGCGCGACCTCCAGCCCGTCATAGCCCATCTGCTTCGCCAACTCGCATTGGCGCGCAAAGTCGTGGTCGGCTAGCACTTCATTGCACAGGGAAATTTTCATACGCGCTTTTACGCGTCACGCGACTTGCGGCGCAAGGGCGCGGTGAGCGCTGCCCACAAACGGCCGACCGATCTGGTGACGGCCGGAATGTTCATCAGGATGGTGCCGGCCACGAGGCAGAACATCACGAAGCTGATCGGGCGGGTGAAGAATGGCGACAGGTCGCCGTCTGATAACGTCAGCCCGCGCCGCAGATTCTTGTCGAGCAGATCGCCGAGCACGATGCCGAGCACCAGCGGCGCCATCGGATAGTTGAGCTGCCGCAGAAAAAATCCGATGATGCCGAAGGCGAGCATCACGTAAATGTCGAAGAAGCGCGAGGCGATTGCAAACGAGCCGACCACGCACAGCACGAATACGACAGGCATCACCAGCGTCTGCGGCACCTGCAGAATTCTCACCAGCAGGTTGGTGAGGGTGAGGCCGTAGATCAGGATGCCGATGCTGGCAAACAGCATCATCGTGACCACGTCGTAGACGAATTGCGGGTTATTCACCATGATAAGGGGGCCGGGCTGCACCCCGTGGATCAGCATCGCCGCAAGCAGCACGGCGGCCGGCGCCGATCCAGGTACCGCGAGCGTCAGCACGGGAATGACGGCGCCCGGCACGCAGGCATTGTCGCCTGTCTCAGCCGCCATCAAGCCCTCAACCGATCCCTTGCCGAACTTTTCCTTCTCCTTGCTGGCGCGCCGCGCGGCGGCATACGAACTCCATGCCGCTACGTCTTCGCCGACGCCCGGCACAATGCCGATTCCGGTACCAATCAGGCCCGAGCGGATGATGGTGCGCCAGTATTTGGTCACGTCCTGAATGCGCGGGATCACGCTGTCGAAGGCGTTGATGATGACTTTTGGCGGTCGGTCCTTGATGACGGTGAGAACTTCCGCGAAACCGAAGGCGCCGACCAACGCCGGGATCAGCGCGATGCCGCCGGAGAGATCGTGGATGCCGAAGGTGAAGCGGTTATAGGCGTACATGCCTTCTTGGCCGATCGAGGCGATGAACAGGCCAAAAAATCCTGCAATCCATCCCTTCAGCGGGTCGTTGCCGGTGAGGTTCCCTGAGATCACCACGCCGAACACCGCGAGCCAGAAAAATTCGTACGCGCCGAACTTCAGCGCCGCTTCGCCGAGCACTGGCGTGAACAAGGCCAGCGCGATCATCCCGATCCAGGTGCCAAGCACGGAGCCCGTGGTGGCGATCCCCATGGCGCGGCCGGCAAGACCTTGCCGCGCCAATGCGTAACCGTCGAGACAGGACGCGGCGGAGGCGGGCGTGCCTGGAATGTTAAGAAGGATAGCGCTGCGGCTGCCGCCATAAATCGCGCCGACATAGGTGCAGATCAGGATCAGCAGTGCGACGTTCGACGGCAGTGCGATGGTGAGCGTCGTCATCAGTGCGACGCCCATGGTGGCGGTCAGGCCGGGCAAGGCGCCGATGATCAGTCCAACCAGGCAGGCCCCGAGCGCATAGAGAATGGTCGTCGGTGTCGCGAAATTTGCGATCGAGTTTCCGAAAAGCAGCAGCCCATCGAACATGGTCGGCTCAGGGCAGTCGAACCAGGAACAAATCCTGGAACGTGTAATGGACGACGCCGCCGCAAATCAGCCCGAACACGGCGGCGAAAACTGCGCCCCTGACGAGCGTGCCGGACGCATTGCGCTCTGAAAACTGGAAGATGAAGATAAAGACGGCGACAAAGATCGCTGCGGCGAGCCAGAATGGCAGTCCGCTGCCCAGCAGACCAAGTGCGAAGGTGAGACACAGTGCGAGCGCGGTAAGTAGCCGCCAGTGATCGCGGGCGCTGAACGCAGGGAATTGCGCCTGCGCGATAGCGCCTGCGCGCACCGATCTCAGGATCAAGAGCACTCCCATGATTGCGAGCGCAAGTCCGAGCAGTCCGGGTACGAGGCCGGGCGCGGTGTAGATGCTGGCCTGAAGATGGGTCAACCGATCCATCTTCAGGCTGAGGATCACGATCCCGATCGCGAGTGCGAGCCAGATGCCACCGGAAATCAGGTCGGCGAAGGGGGATGGCTTTTGATCTTCCACACTTGCCTCGTTATCCCGGGGCGCGCCCGCAGACCCGGAATCCGCTTGCGCTCAGTCCAACCATCGCAGTGCAATCCGGGGCCGCATGCTTGCTTGCGCGCCCCGGATGCTTCGTGCTTACGGCTTCGCGATGCCGACCGTGTCGGGCGAAACCTTAGCTTTACCGGCCGCATGCAATTGCCACGCGGTCGACTGGATCGCGGGCATCGCGGCCTTGACTGCCTCGTCGCCGTAGACTGGAGCGAATTGCGCGCCGTTGGACGCGGCGTATTTCTTCAAAGTGTCGGAATTCGCGACCACGTTCTTCCAAACCATATCTACGGTCTCGCGCACATTGGCCGGCACATCCTTGTGGATGAAGATGCCGAAATAGTTCGCATCCGGCTTGAACCCCGCGACCGAAGCGGTCACCGGCGGGATGGTGCCGAAGCCCTCAAGTTCAAGCGGCTTGTCGGACAGCACGGCAAGCGGACGCAGCCGCTTGGCGCGGAGCATCGCGGCTTGCTCGACCGCAAGCTGGGTGGTGACCTCCGTCTCGCCTGAGACCGTTGCGTTTACAGCCGGATTGCCGCCGTCATAGCTGACGTGCTTGTAAGTGAGGCCGAGTGCGCGCGTGAAAGCCTCGATCGCGGCATGGCCCGACGAATTAATACCGGCGGTGGCCACCGAAACCCCGTTCGGCTTGGCTTTCATCGCATCGACCAGGTCTTTTGCTGTCTTGTACGGAGTGTCCGGATTGACGCCCAGAACCGACACGTTGACCACGCTCAGATAGGGCCGCCAGTCGGAGAACTTGGTGTCGAGCAGGCCGCTGACGGCATAGGTGCCGATGTCCTTGGCTGCGCCCGCGGTCCAGGTATAGCCATCCTTGGCGGCGTCCATCGCGCTCTTGGTGCCAATCGATCCGGAGGCGCCGCCCTGATTGACGATCACGACCTTCTGGCCGAGCGCCTTTTCGATCTCGACCGCAGCGACGCGGGTCACCTGGTCGGTCGAGCCGCCCGCTGCCCAGGGCACGATGATGGTGATCGGGCGTTCCGGCTTCCAGGGATAGTTCTGAGCCGATGCGCTGGCGGTCAGAGCCAGCATCGTGGACGCAAGGATGGTGGATGTTCGCAGCATCTGTCGTTCCTCCCGAGAACGTTATGGATCCGGCTTTTCGCCGGTTTGGGTCGTCCAGCCTAAGCGATCCCGGCGCGGGCAAAAATGTCGCCAGCATCGGCTCTTCGCTAAGTAACTGTCTGGTTACAAATGCACCACGCCCGGGTATCGAGCGTCAAGAGGAAATCGGCCGCGTCTTCCGGTCGTGAAGCGCACCCGGCCTATGACTTTCGCGTTGCGCGTTCGCGGCCGGGGGTTGCGAATATCAGGACCGCTCTACTAGGGCCGCAGATAGCCCAGCACCACTTCCTCGATGTGGCTACCGCGCTCGGCCAGCGCCTCCGGTCGCCCCAGGTCGCGGCCAAAGATCGTGGACAGCGTGAACCGGTTCGACATGTAAAAAAATCCAAGCGAGGCGATGTCGATATAGAGTTGCACCGGGTCGACGCCTTCGCGAAACACCTTCGCCTTCACGCCCCGCTCGAGCAGGATCGTGATGATCCCGACCAGCGGCGAGTGCAGTTCGCGGATTTTTTTCGACGTCTTGAGATGCCGGGCGCGGTGCAGATTTTCGGTGCCGAGCAGGCTGAGAAACTCAGGATGCTCGATGAAATAATTCCAGGTGAAGGCGACCAGTTCGCGCATTGCATCGACCGGGTCGCGATCGGCCAGATGCAACCTGATCTCGGCATTGCGGATATCCGCATAGATCTCTTCCAGAACCGCGAGATAGACGCCGCTCTTGTCGCCGAAATAATAGTAGATCATCCGCTTGTTGACGCCGGATCGCTTCGCGATCTCGTCAACGCGGGCCCCATTCAGACCATGGGCGGTGAATTCTTCCATCGCCGCGGCCAGGATCGTGGCGCGGGTCCGCTCGGGATCGCGCTCGCCGGACGGTCGGCGGGGCGGACTGGCTTTCGAGGGGCTGGGGGCATCCATCACAAGGTGCAGGATAGACGGATCGGGGCTGTAACCACAAACTCCGTTCGTCCCCGCGAAAGCGGCGACCCGGAGCGGCTGACGCCGTTCCACCCAATACTGGATTCCCGCTTGTGCGGGACTGAGCGGAGAGAGTTGGGAGCCAAGCTACCCCGCATTCCCACCGCCCGCGGCGTGCTTGCGCAGTTCCAGTTTGGCGATGGTCTCGCGATGCACCTCGTCCGGTCCGTCCAGAATGCGGATCGAGCGGGCGCGCGCATAAGCGTAGGCGAGGTGGAAATCCTGCGACAGGCCGCCGGCGCCGCAGATCTGGATCGCACGGTCCACCACTTTCTGCGCCATGTTCGGCGCCACCACCTTGATCATGGCGATTTCCGCGCGTGCCGCCTTGGTGCCGACCTCGTCGATCATCTGCGCGGCGTGTAGCGTCAGCAATCGCGCCTGGTCGATCTCCATGCGCGATTCCGCGATCCAGTGGCGGGTGACGCCCTGGTCCGCGAGCGGCTTGCCGAAGGCGGTGCGGGTCAGCGCACGCCGGCACAACGTTTCGAGCGCGCGCTCCGCGAGCCCGATGGTGCGCATGCAGTGATGGATGCGGCCGGGCCCGAGCCGGCCCTGCGCGATCTCGAAGCCGCGGCCTTCTCCGAGCAGGATGTTCGTGACCGGCACCCGCACATTCTCGAACGTCACCTCGGCGTGTCCGTGCGGCGCGTCGTCATAGCCGAACACCGAGAGCGGCCGGATCACTTTCACGCCGGGCGTGTCCATCGGCACCAGCACCATCGACTGCTGCTTGTGCGCCGGCGCGTCCGGATCGGTGCGGCCCATGACGATCAGGATTTTGGCGCGAGAGTCGGGGGCGCCGGTGGTCCACCATTTGCGGCCGTTGATGATGTAGCTATCGCCGTCGCGCCGGATCTCGGTGCGAATATTGGTGGCGTCGGATGACGCGACGTCCGGCTCGGTCATCGCGAAGCAGGAGCGGATCTCGCCGTCCATCAAGGGCGGCAGCCAGCTCTGCTTCTGCGCCTCGCTGCCGTAAAGGATCAGCGTCTCCATGTTGCCGGTGTCGGGCGCCGAGCAGTTGAAGCTTTCCGGGCCGAGCGGCGAGCGCCCCATGATTTCGCAGAGCGGCGCGTAGTCGAGATTGCTCAGACCCTCGGCGTAATGCTTTTTCGGCAGCCAGAGATTCCACAGGCCCGCGGCTTTCGCTTTGGCCTTCAGCTCGGCGGTGACGGGCAATTCGCGCCAGCGGTCCTTGGCCTCGGCAAGCTGCCGCTCGAACACGGTCTCCGCCGGATAGACATGCTCGTCCATGAAGGCCGTCAGCCGCTTCGCGATCTCCTGCGCACGCGGTGACGGCTGTGGGAGCATGGTCAGTTTTTCCCGCTCAGTGAACCGAAGCCCTTGCCGTCGTCGGCGAGCCGTTTCAGCAACGAGGCCGGTTCGTGCCTTGTGTCGCCGGTCTGTTTGGCGAACTCCATCAGCCGGTCGCGGATATAGGGCAGGCCTATCGTGTCGGCATAATACATCAGGCCGCCGCGCCAGGCTGGGAAACCGTAGCCATAGACCCAGATCACGTCGATATCGCCCGGGCGCTGCGCGATACCTTCGTCGAGAATGCGCGCACCTTCGTTGATCATCGGGAACAGCAGGCGTTCGGTGATCTCGTCGCGACTCATCTGCTTTCGCGCGATGCCGAGGCGCTGCGAGGTTGCAACGATCAGCGCCTCGACCTCCGGATCGGGCTTGGGCGTGCGGTTGCCTGCCTCGTACAGATAGAAGCCCTTGCCGGTTTTCTGGCCGAAGCGGCCCATTTCGCAAAGCTGGTCGGCGATCTCCGCACGCGCGCCTTGAGCCTTGCGCATCCGCCAGGAGATATCGAGGCCGGCAAGATCGCTGACCCCGAACGGGCCGAGCGGGAAGCCGAAAGCGGTGAGGGCGCCATCAACATCCTGTGGTAGCGCGCCTTCGAGGAGCAGCCGTTCCGCTTCGGTCGAGCGGACGCGCAGGATGCGGTTGCCGACGAAGCCGTGGCAGACACCAACGACGACGGGCACCTTGCCGATCTTGCGCGCAATGCTGATCGCGGTCGCAAGCGTTTGCGGATCGGTATCGGCGCCGCGCACGATCTCCAGAAGGCGCATCACATTCGCCGGGCTGAAGAAGTGCATGCCGAGAACCGATTGCGGCCGTTCGGTGAAATGCGCGATCTCGTTGACATCGAGGTAGGACGTGTTGGTGGCGAGTACGGCGCCGGGCTTGCCGTTGGCATCGAGTTTGCCGAGCACCTCGCGCTTCACGCCGATGTCCTCGAACACAGCCTCGATCACCATGTCGGCGTCGGCGATCTCGCCGAAATCGGTGGTGCCGTGCATCAGGCCGGTGCGGGTTTCGACATCCTCCGCGCTCATGCCACCGCGCTTGGCGGAAGCGGCATAATTCTTGGCGACCAGATCGAGGCCGCGCTTCAGCGCATCGGCGCTGGTTTCGACGATGGTGACCGGGATGCCGGCATTGGCGAAGCACATGGCGATGCCACCGCCCATGGTGCCGGCGCCGATTACCGCGGCGCGCTTCACATCAAGCGGCTTCACGTCCTTCGGCAGGTCGGAAACCCTCGCCGCCTCGCGCTCGGCAAAGAAGATGTGACGCTGCGCCTTCGACTGCGCGCCCTCTTTCAGTTCGATGAAAGCATCGCGTTCGCGGATCAGTGCTTCGGCCACCGGTACGTCCAGAGTCCAGCGCAAGGCCTCCAGCGCTTTCGCCGGCGCATGCAGCCCGCGCGCGCGTTTCGCATAGGGGGCCGCGAGTTCGTCGAACTTGGCCGGATTGGCGCGGAGGTCCGCGAGCTTGTCGTCACGGTCGCGCGCACGCGTGAGCGGATGCTTTTCGGTGGCCACCCATTGCGCATATGAAATCGCAGAAGGCACCAGATCATCGGAGACGATCTGGTCGACCAGACCATAGGACTTGGCATCGTCGGCGCCGATCGGGTCGCCGGACAGGATCATTGCCATCGCCTTGTCCATGCCGATCAGGCGCGGCAGCCGCTGGGTGCCACCGGCGCCCGGCATCAGCCCGAGCTTGATTTCGGGCAGACCAAGCTTTGTTCCGGCCAGAGCAATTCGGAAATGGCAGCCGAGCGCGACTTCCAGCCCACCGCCCAGCGGAGTGCCGTGCAGCGCCGCAACCACCGGTTTCGGCATGGCGTCGAGGGCTTCGATGACGTCAATGGTGGTGGGGCTCACCGGCGGCTGATTGAATTCGGTAATGTCCGCGCCCGCGATGAATGTGCGGCCCGCGGCAGCAATCACAACGGCTTGGATGTCGGCATCGTCACGCGCGCGCGCCAGAGCCTCGACCAGCCCCTTGCGCATGGCGTTGTTGAGTGCGTTGACGGGCGGATGATTGACGGTGATGACCGCGATCGCACCCTCGCGGCGGAATTCGACGACGTCCGGCACAGCAGATTTCCTAAACAGTGGGGGCCTGGATTACAACGCGCAGGCTGGCTTGGCGGCATGTTTAGGAAGGGGTGGGCAGGGTGTCAAACCGCCGGCTCATGCCAGCGTTACGCTTCCGGCAATTGCCGTTTCCGGCTCTGGCGTGCATGGTCCCGTCCTCGAAAACAGAGGAAACGCCGCCGTGAGTCCAAGCCTCGACCAGATCAAGACCGACACTGCGCTCGGCAACCGCATTCTAGCCAACGAGGGTGTCCTCGATGCCTTCGGCCATGTCAGTATGCGGCATCCGACCAACCCGAACCGCTACTTCCTCTCCCGCTCGCGCGCGCCCGAATTGGTCGAGCCCGGAGACATCCTGGAATACGATCTCGATTCCAACCCGGTGAAAAGGACCGACCAGCGTCTCTATGCCGAGCGCGTGATCCATGGCGAGATCTACAAGGCGCGGCCTGACGTGATGGCGGTCGTGCATCATCATGCGCCCGCGGTCATGCCGTTCTGCATCTCCGGCGTGGAGCTTCAGCCGGTCATGCATCTCGGGGCGATTGTGGGGCACAAGGTGCCGATGTGGGACCAGTACGACGAGTTCGGTGACACCAACCTGTTGCTGGTGGAACCGGAGGAGGGCGCCTCGCTCGCGCGCGCACTGGGAGAGGCACCGCTGGTTCTGATGAAGGGACACGGGGCGACGGTGGTCGGTGGCACGATTCAGGAACTTGTGTTTCGTGCGATCTATTCCTGCAGGAACGCCGAGTATCAGTTCGCTGCGCAGATGTTAGGCAAGGTGGTGCCGCTGCGCCCGGGCGAGGTCGACAAGTCATCGCAGATCAACGCCATGCCGACCGCAACTTTCAGGACCTGGGAATACTGGTCGGTGCGGCTGGAGAAGGCCGGCGGCGGGTTGTCGCGCGTTGGCAAAAAGCCGGTTGGCGCAGGCGCCAAGCGTGCTAGCGTTCGCACCACATCGAAGAAAACCAAGACGAAAGCAAAAGGGAGAAAGCGATGAAATTCAGGGGAGCCGCATTTGGTGCGGTGGTTTTGGCGGCTATTGCCAGCCCCGCATTTGCGCAGGACCAGCTCAAGATCGCCATCGGCCAGATCAACAATTGGGAAAATCAGCCGCCGACGCTTGGCCAGGACGCCGGCATTTTCAAGAAGCACAATCTTCAACTTGAGGCGGTCGGCACCCAAGGGGCGGGCGAAACCATTCAGGCGGTGATCTCGGGCTCGGCCGATCTCGGCGCGGGCGTCGGCGTTGCGGGCGCGATGCGCGCTTTCTCGAAAGGCGCACCGGTCCGAATCCTGCTCCCGGCCTTCACCGGCACCGGCGATCTCTACTGGTACGTCAAGGCGGATTCGCCGATCAAGAGCCTGAAGGACACGACCGACAAGCACACGATTGCCTATTCAACCAACGGCTCGTCCTCCAACAACATCGTCGTCGCGTTCGGTCAGGAACTTGGCGCGAAGGCAAAGCCGACCGCGACGGGTGGTCAGCCGGGAACGCTGACCTCGGTGATGAGCGGGCAGGTCGACATCGGCTGGGCGGCGCCGCCGTTCGGCGTGCGCGAGCTCAAGGACGGCAAGATCCGTATCATCGCACGAGGCAGCGATGTGCCGTCGCTGCGGGGGCAAACCGTGCGTGCGATCATCGTCAACGCCGATGCGCTCAAGAACAAGAAGGACGCCATCATGCGGTTCGTGAAGGCGTATCGCGAGAGCGCGGACTGGATGTATGACGACCCGAAGGCGCTCTCGATGTATGCAAAGAAGATCAGGATGGACGACGAGGCTTTGCTGAAGGAATCCCTCGAGCAGTTCCATCCCAAATCTGCGATGCAGTCCGATCAGATGGCCGACCTGGATGGCGCCATCGCGGACGCAGTGAAACTGAAGTTCCTCGATAAGCCCTTGACCAAAGAGCAGGTCACGGAATTCCTGCAGATTCCGCCACGTTAGGGAATCGACATTCCGGCGACGGTGCTATCGCTTCTCGCGCGAAGCACCGTCGATCGCGGCGAGCATGGCGTCGCGCCCTTTGGCGACAGCCTCCTTGACCTCCCGCCGCCGGCCGATCTCGCCAAGCTGTTGCTGGCGCTCGATCGTTCCGGTCGTCATCATCGGATCGACACCCAGCTCACGCAACGTATTGGCGACCTCGCGCATTTCCGCAGCCCGCCGGATGCCGTGGCTGACCATGCGCTCGATGTTATATTCGGGCATCTTCCCCCAATCGACGCCGGGGTAATTGTTGTGCAGCGACGCGGCGACCTGATCGGCCACGCCCGCGCGCGAAGCCGCAAGAAAGCATTCCAGCGTCAGTGCCTCTATGCCTTTGATCATCACGCTGCGGATCATTTTGATCGCGGCGGCTGCACCGATATCGTCGCCGACGATCTGTGTCTTCATGCCGAGTGCGGCAAGCACGGGCTCAGCCTCAGCGGCATCGGGACCTGCCAGCATCATTGGCGACTTGTGGCGCGCAGGGTGGATCGCCGAGACGATTGCCACGTCGACATAGCGCGCGCGTTCGTCGAGCAGCTTTGCCGTGGCCTGCTTGCGTCCGGGCGAGACCGAGTTGACGTCGAGATAGAGCGGCTTGCCCGCGAGGTGACCGACCACGGATTGCGCGGCCTCGTGGCTCGATGCTGCGGTGACCGCCGCGATCACGATGTCGGCGTCACGCACGGCGTCAGCCGCCGACGTTGCCACGCGCACGCCGGATGCGTCCGCGGCCTCGATCAGCTTCGCGCCGGAGGATTTCGGAAACAGGATGTCCCAAGCGGCAATCTTCGAAATCCCGTCATCGCGCAGGCCGGCCGCCATCGCCTGGCCGGCCTCGCCGAAGCCGATAAACGCGATCCGGGCGCTCACGGCTCGGCCTTGAGCTTCTTCTGGATGCGGGCATCGAAGCGCTCGACATTGACGACGACGCGCGTATGCGTGCCGTCGCCGACGCGCTCCCTGTCGTCGAAAGCCTCGACCCGGAACGTTACGTTGCGGCCGTCAATCTTCGTCACCTCGGCGGTGGCGCGCAGCGTCATGCCCACCGGCGTTGCAGCATAGTGACCGACATCCAGATGGGTACCGAGGCTCTGATGGCCGGGTGGCAGCAGGTTCTCGATGGCATCGAGAGCGGCGGCTTCCATCATGTTGATCATGACCGGCGTGGCTAGAACGCGCACGCGGCCGGAGCCGACGCGCGGCGCGGTCTGCTCCTCTCCGACGAGGATCTGCGCCCGACCTTTGAGGCCGAGTGTGAGTTTCGAGAGATCGGTCATTTTTGCCCCGTCGATCAGACCTCGTTACACGCAACTCGAGTATTGCGCATAGCCACCGCGTCCCTACAACATCTCCAGCGCGTATTTTTTCTCGGGTGGCGGGAAGGCACGATCCAGAACCGCAACGTCGTCGTCGGTGAGCTTGAGATCGAGTGCGGCAAAATTCTCCCGCAAATGTACTGCGTTCGTTGCCTTCGGGATCACGATCGTGGCCGGCTTCCCCAGAAGCCACGCCAGTGCCACCTGCGCGGTCGTCGCTTCGTGCCGTGAGGCGACTTCCTTCAGCGCCGCCACACCGAGGAGGCGGCCCTGCTCGATCGGCGAATAGGCCATGATCGGGATGTTGCGCTCACGGCAAAACGGCACGAGGTCGTATTCGATGCGGCGGCGCTTCAGATTGTAGAGCACCTGGTTGGTGGCGCAGGTGTCGCCGCCGGGCAGTGCCAGCAGTTCCTCCATGTCGTCGGTATCGAAGTTGCTGACACCCCAGTGGCGGATCTTGCCCTCGCGCTGCAACTGGATGAAGGCCTCCAGCGTGTGCTGGAGCGGTGTCGAGCCGCGCCAATGCAGCAGATAGAGGTCGATGCGGTCGGTGCGCAACCGCTTCAGGCTGCCTTCGCAGGCCGCCACCGTATCCTTGCGCGAGGCATTCTCCGGCAGCACCTTGCTGACAAGGAACAGGCCGTCGCGGCGCCCGGCAATGGCCTCGCCGACGATGTCCTCGGCCTCGCCGTCTCCATACATCTCGGCGGTGTCGATCAGGGTCGCGCCGAGATCAAGGCCCAGTTTGAGCGCGGCGACTTCGTCGGCGCGCTTCTTGTCAACTTCGCCCATCATCCAGGTGCCGAGCCCGAAGACGGGAATCGGCTCACCGGAGGGTAGGGCGGTCACGGGAATGCGCATTCGATACATACCAGTTCGTCGCAAGCAACATGCGGGTTGGGCTGAGGGCAGACGCGCCCCAAACCTGACGGCGGTGCTTGTAGAACTGGCATATAAGTCCGCAAGTATGCGATCGCAACTTGCGGACTGGTGCGTGCAGGGTCTCAGAGCTGGTCGAGCTTCGAGGTCGGAATCAGCTTCCAGATATTGAACGCGCCCTTGTCGAAGATTTCGAGCTTGTAGACCTCGTCGTTGCTCTGGCGAATCTCCTTGATCGCCTTCTCGGGCGCGAGGCCGATCAACTCGCCGATCACGAGTGGATTCACGCCGCCATGCGCGACAATCATGACGGTTCCGTTGTGATGGTTTTTGACGATTTCGCGCGTTGCGATGCTGACGCGCTTGGCGAGCGATGCCAGGCTTTCTCCGCCTTCCATGTCGTCGTTGAGGTTCGCGAGCCGTGGGCTCCAGTCCTTGGCGACTTCCTTTTCGACCTTTCCTTCGTAGATTCCGAAGGAACGCTCGTTCAACATCGGTTGCGGCGTGATCGGCGCCTTGCCCTTGAAGGCGTCCGCCGTCTGGATCGCGCGCGTGAGCCCGCTCGAATAGATATGATCGATCGATATGTTGCCGAGTTGCGATGCAACGGCGGCCGCCTGTTCGAGGCCCTTCGCGTTCAGGGAATTGTCGGTGCTGCCCTGAATACGACCCTGCTGGTTCCAGTCGGTCTCGCCGTGACGAACCACGTAGATCGTCACCTTGCCGCTGGCGTCGGCGGCAAGGGCCGATCCCGACGGTGACGGGATCGCGATCGCAAGCGAGAGCGCGCCAAACGCTATTGCGGTGGAGAGCGCCGGCTTGCAAATATTCCTGAGGCGCAAAACAAGCCGTGCGATTCCGGTCAACATGAGTACCTCCATCCGATAATGCCGGATGCGGTACGAGCCATTCGTAACAGGCGTATTACAAACGACGGCCGGTGTGCGCGACGGCCCTTCTACCCACAGCCTAATGCCCTTTCGCTTCTACCGGCGGCGTGCCGTGGGTGTGGAACGACTCGATGGTCTTCAGCCCCCAGGCCTGGCCTTTCTTGCGTTCATTTTCGGTCCACACGATCGGCTTCCAGTCGGGCGCGAGGATCAGACGTGCGCCGGCATTCGCCACTTCGACGCGGTTTCCGCCGGGTTCGTAGACGTAGAGGAAGAACGTCTGCTGGATTGCATGCTTGTGCGGTCCGGTCTCGATATGCACGCCGTTTTCCAGGAAGATGTCGGCGGCGCGCAAAATCTCCTCGCGGGTGTCGATCGCGTAGGTGATGTGATGGAAGCGGCCCTTGGTGCCGGTGTGATCGCGCGTATAGGCAAAGTCGTATGACTTGTTGGTCGCGGTCATCCAGATAGCGGCTTCCGAGCCGTCATTAAGAATGATGGTCTCGGTCAGGCGGAAGCCGAGATAGTCTTCATAGAAAATCCGGTTCGCCTTGATGTCGACAGCCAGCCCGTTCCAGTGGTCGAGCCGCCGAACGTTGCAGCCGCGGGCGGGGAAGCGCTGTGCCTGGTTCTTCAGCGCTGGCTTCTTGTCCGGCGGTGCCTGGTACCATTCGGTCTCGTAATACAACTCAACGACATGGTCATCGGGGTCCTTGCAGACGAAGGTTTTGCCGTGGCCGACATCGCCGTCGGTCCAGCCAATGTCGAAGCCTGAGCCCTTGAGGGCGGCGGCGCGGCGCTCCAGTGCCTGCGGCGAACGGCAGCGATAGGCGACGTGCTTCAGCCCCGAGGTCTTCGATGCCGTCAGTTTCAGGGAATAGAGCTCGTAATCGTCCCATGCGCGCAAATAGACGCTGTCGCCCTTCTCAGCGCTTTGGGTCATCCCCATCACGTTGATGAAGAAATCGCGGCTCTCCTCGAATTTCGGCGTGAGCAATTCGAGGTGGGCAAGGTGGGCAATATCGAGGATGGGCTCTTTGATCATGGACCGTCGCGTCGCCTTGATGTGTTGGATGGCAGCGACGTATCACGCGCGGCGCCGCGCGTCGATCCTAGAAAAATTCGCATGATTCCGGGTGCCTGCGAAGCAGGCGATCCCGGAATCAGAGCTGGTATGCGAGCCGGTTCCGGGTCCGGCGTTTGCACGCCGGACCGGGAACGGCGCCGATTACTTCGCCTTGAGGAAGTCCGTGACCTTAAGCAGCACGAACTCGTTGTCATCGGCTTTGTTGGGATCGCGGCTCGATGAGAAGGGCAGGTTGTTGTCGTTGCCCACCACGATGTGGTCGCCATCGACGATGTCGACATTCTCGATGGTGAAGAACGGGAAGGTCAGCACGCCATCATTGAGAGGCTTGCGCGCCTTCTTGTCCGGATCGGCGATCTTCATCAGGTCGATATGTGCGATCTTGCGCACAGGGGCGTTCGCATTCGCGTCGGTCATCTCGATCTTGTAGATGCGCTTGAACTTGGCGATCTGGTCGAAGCAGTTTTCCGCCTTGGCACCTGCGGGACAGGCCTTGTCGGCGGTGCCCTCGTGATCGTCGCGTTCGATGACCAGCGCCTGTGTCGGGCTGATCATGTTGAAGTCTCCGATCGCAAGGCCGTTCTCCTCCAGCACGTATTTCCAATGCCGGCCGGTCCACTTCTCTCCGGCGACGTCGAACTCGAGCACGCGCAGGTATTCCCTGCCGTCGGCGGTCTTTTCCCAATCTTTCTTCTCGGCGTCCCAGGCCGGGCCTTCGAGCATGGCGTAGAGGAAACGGCCGTCCGGCGAGGCCGCCATGCCCTCATAGCCCTTGGACCGGCGGATAGTGAATGCGGTGGCGCCACCGGGCACGGCCGGCGACATCACGGCATAATGGTCCGGCGAGCGTGCCGCCTTGCCGTCGATCATGGTCTCGAACACGGCTTCGACCTTCCCGTTCCTGTCCGTGCGGATCAGGTAGGGGCCGAATTCCTCCGCGATCCAGAATTTGTCGCCAATCGGCTGAAAGCTTTCGAGGTCGAGATCCGCGCCGGTGAGATAGCGCTTCGCGGTGCCCTCGTGCACGATCCGGAACGGCAGCTTCTTGTCTGGATCATGCAGGAAAATTGTAGCGAGACGGTCGGCTGTGCCCTTGTCCCAGTTCATACGATACTGATTGAGAAACAGCATGGCGTCGGGCGAATTTGCCTTGCTGCCAAAGCCGTTGTCGGTCAGCACCCAGAAGGTCCCATCGGGCATGCGCTTTATTCCGGAGCTTCCCTGCACCGGCTGTCCGTCGAATGGAAGCTTCACGCCGGTTGGCCGGCCGCGCGAGCGGCCTTCCACGGTGCCGATCGCCTCGACGCGCTTTCCCGTTGTGAATTTGCCGGACACCTTCAGATCGTCGGGGGCATCGGCCGGAGCCGGAATGAAGGTCGCTGCCGGTATCACGACATGGCCTGCGAGGACCGCCGGTTGCGACTGGGCGAATGCCGCATTGACAAGCGTAACGGTCAGAAGCGCTGAAAGTGTTGCTGCGCGCATGGATGGTTCTCCTGTTGCGCTGCAGTAATTTGTCCGAACTCGTGTCGTATCGGTGAAGGCTGCATGACACTTCTCTGACAATGCACCTTTCACTGCGCTTCGACTCACGCAGGCGTGAGCGGAGTCGTGCTTCTGACACGGTCTCGACATTGTGGCGACGCGCAACGCGGCTACTCATGCGTGGCGCAAACGATGCGGTGGCGTTTGCGATGATCGATATCGGTTGCGAGGAGGGTGCGGCGGTGAATTATCTCAAGTCGGCAGTGGGTGCGCTCGCGATCATGGCTTCGGCTGGTATGATTGCGGATTTCGACGTCTCGGTCTGGGACAACGACATTTATGTCACGGTCTGGTCGGCTGACGATCAGGCAGACAGCAAGCTGCGCAAGGATGTCGCAGCCATGTTGCCCGGAATCGATGAGAGCCGCGTTTTCGTCAACCGCGACGGTGTCATCGCCGTCTAGCGGCGCTTATCGTTCGCGTCGTTCGAACACCAGCAGCATGTTGTTCGCCGGCATCGGCTCGATTTCCGCCAGCAGCAAGCCATGTTCGTGCGCGACCGCCTGAATGTCGGCGATGTCGCGCACGCCCCATTCCGGATTGCGGGCGCGCAATGACGCATCGAACGCCTCGTTGCCGGGTGCGGTGTGTTGCCCGTCCTGCTTGAACGGACCGTAGATGAACAAGAGCCCGCCGGGATGCAGGCGCTGCGAGGCGCCCCACATCAGCCCGCGCGTGGTGCGCCAGGACGAGATGTGAAGCACATTGGCGCAGAATATTGCCGTCAAATCGCTGAGGGTTCCGGAATCGGCCTCGCTCAGCCCCCAGTCCAGGGCGCCGAGATCGAGCCGGCGGGCCGCTTCGACATTCTGCGCCTGCGCATGCTGTCGCCAGGCGTCGATACTCCTGAGATTGCGCTCGTCATAGTCGGTCGGCCACCAGAGCAGGTGAGGCGACACTTTCGCGAACTCGATCACATGCTGGCCTGAGCCGCTCCCGACCTCCAGAACGTTTCCCTGCCTGTCCTTCAGATAGCCCGCGAGTTCCGCCCAGATCGGCGCGCAATTGCGATGGAAGGCCGGCGCGTCGAGGCGCAGATCGCCTTCGGCAATCGGGTCGATTGGGTTCTGGGAGGGGCCGCGGGTCATGGTCGTCTGTTTGTAGACATTCCAGGCAGCATCACATAGTCCCTTGAGGAAGATTGCAATGGAGTCGACCCGGCATGATGATCCTGTTTCTGGCCGCGCATATTCTGGCCGCGTTATTCTGGGTCGGCGGGATGGCTTTTGCCTATACGATGCTGCGCCCGGCCGCAGGTGCGCTGGAGGGGCCGGCGCGCCTGACGCTCTGGCGCGATGTCTTCGCCCGGTTCCTGCCCTGGGTGGCGGTCTCGATCGTCGCCCTGCTCATCAGCGGCTATGCGATGATGTTCATGGCTTATGGCGGCTTCCGCGCGCCGCTTTACATCCACATCATGCAGGGCACCGGCATCCTGATGATGCTGCTCTATCTGCATCTGTATTTTGCGCCGTGGCGACGCCTGCAAAAATTCGTTCAGGCGGCCGACTGGCCGAATGCCGGCAAGCAGCTCGCGATGATCCGCAAGCTGGTCGCGATCAATCTTGTGCTCGGCGTGATCACGGTGCTGGTCGGATCGACCGGCCGGATCTGGTGACGGCGCAGCGGCGTCAGGCGGCGGCAGCCGGTTGTTGCCGTGACAGCGCGCGTTGCACCGCCGGCCGCGCTTCCATGCGGCGAAAGTGATCCTGCACTTTCGGAAAACGCGCGATATCGACGCCGTCGCCCTCCAGCCATCGGGCGATTGTGAACAGATACGGGTCGCAAATGGTGTAGTCGCCGCCCATCACCCAGGGTCCGGCGAACATCTCATGTTCGATGAGTTCGAAGCAGTCGCCGACCGATTGCGGCACTTTCTTCTTCATCGCCTCGATCGCCGCTTCGTCGTCGGCCCATCGTGAGCCGCGCAGCCTGTGCGCATGCGCGACATGGACTGTCGCGCACATATAGCTGTTGAACGCCTGCACCTCGGCAAAAGCGAACGCGTCATCGATCGGGGCCAGGCGCGCGGCTGGAAAGGACTGCGCAATGAAAGCCAGGATCGCGGGCGTTTCGGTCAGGATGCCCCTTTCGGTGACAAGGGCAGGGACCCGGCCCTTCGGGTTGATGGCGAGATAGTCCGGCTTGCGCTGCTCACCGCCGGCGAAATCCACGAAAACCGGCTCGTAATCCGCGCCAGCCTCTTCAAGCGCGATGTGCGACGCCAGTGCGCAGGTGTTCGGCGCATAATAGAGCGACAGCATCGCTCAGGCGTCTTCCGGATTGTCGACATAGACGAGGCCCGCCTTCGCCAGCGGCTCGCGCATGTTGTACATGTCGAGGCCAAGGATGCCGGATGCGAGTTTGTCGCGCTTGGCGACTTCGTCTGCCTCGCGCTTCTGCGCTTTTTCCGCGACCTCGGGCGCAAGCTTGCGCGGGATCACAACGACACCGTCGTCATCGGCGACGATGGCATCGCCGGGGATCACGTTGACGCCGGCGCAGACCACGGAAATATTGACCGCCCCGAGCGTCGCCTTAACGGTGCCCTTGGCGGAGATCGCCTTAGACCAGACCGGAAAGCCCATCTCTTTCAGCACCGCGACGTCGCGGCAGCCGGCGTCGATGATGAGCCCCTGAACGCCCCGCGCCTTGGCGGACGTTGCAAGCAAATCGCCGAACATGCCGTCGGTATTGTCGGCGGTGCAGCCGACCACCAGCACGTCGCCTGGCTTGCATTGCTCGATTGCGACATGGATCATCCAGTTGTCGCCGGGCTGCGCCATGATGGTCACGGCGGGACCGCAGATCGACGCGCCCGGCCAGATCGGCCGTATGTAAGGCTTCATCAGGCCGGAGCGGCCCAGCGCTTCATGCGATGTCGATACGCCGAGGCCTGCGAGAATCTTGCAGGCGGCGGCATCGGCGCGCTGAATGTTGCGGACGACGACGGGTTTCATGCCGATACCTCCTGCGTTCAGCCGAGCGTGTCGGTGACGACGCGCGGGAACAGCGTCTGGTAGGCCTCGCCATAGGTCATCGGAATGCCGGTGTTACGGGAGCCCTGGATGCCGCGATTGAGCGCCACGCGCTCGTAATAATGCCAGAGGTGCTTCTGCGCCGCGAGGATCTGGAAGGCCTTGTACTTGGTCTCCCAGACGTCATCGATCTTGAGGATGAGATCCGGCTTGAAGTCGCATTGCTCGGGCTGATGCGGCTCGAACAGATAAACCGGCGGCGCGGAATACTGATACTTGGCGCCGGGCTTGTGGCCCATCGCCTGCGCGACCACCCGGGTCTCCTGCGCGAAATGGGCAGCATTGGGATGGTCGAAATTGTACGGGTCCGCCAGCGCATGGGTGAGCACGAAAGCCGGGTTGGTCTCCCGGTAGATGTCGACCATCCGGTCGAAATGCGCGTCCGTCAGACGCAGCGGATAATCGCCGGCGTCGAAAAACTCGATCTCGGCGCCCAACAGGGCGGCGGCGCGCTCGGCCTCGTCCTTGCGGCCGGCCTTGACCGATTCCAGCGTGGCGCCGGCTTCCTTCCACGCGAACTGGCTCTCGCCGCGCTCGCCGAAGCTCATGCAGACGATCTTCATGCGATAGCCCAGCTTGGCGTGGTGCGCGATCGCGCCGCCCGCACGCCAGACGAAATCGCCCGGATGGGCAGTGACGACGAGTCCGGTTTTCTGGGCCATTGGTTCACTCTCCGGCATTCAAATGCGCGCCGGATTTGCAACATCCAAGGCGCAGATACAAGCCTCCGCTGTACCGAATTACTTCGCCTTCTGCTTGATCGCCTCGGCGCGCTTGTTGAGCGCTTCGGCCTCCGCATAGCGGCCGAGCGTCCGGTACAGCTCCGCAAGATTATGCATCGTGTTGACCAGTTGCGGGTTGTTCGACCCGAAAGCCTTTTCACGCAGCGCCAGCGCGCGCGTGGCGAGCGGCTCGGCGTCCGCGGGCCGGCCCATCTCCTGATACAGTACCGCGAGATTGTTCAGCGCCGTCGCCACGCCGGGATGCTCGGGGCCGAGCGCTTTCTCGTACATGGCGAGAACGCGCCGGAAGAACGGCTCGGAATCGGCGTGGCGCCCCTGATCGCGATAGAACCCGGCCATGGTGTTGAGCGTCTGCGCCACCGCCGGATGGTCCGGCCCATAGGCCTTTTCGCGGATGACCAGCGTGCGTTTGAATACCGGCTCGACCTCATCGATGCGCCCCTGCATCCAGTAGAGCATCGCAAGCTCTTGCAGCGCGTTGGCAATATCGGGGTATTCGGTCCCGCGCGACTTCTCGTCGATCGCGATGGCGCGCTTGAACATCGGCTCGGCTTCGGCGAGCCGTCCCGTCGTCCGATAAAGCTCTCCCAGCGTGACCAGGGAGGCTGCGACATGAGGATGGCTAGGGCCGAATGCCTTTTCTTGGATCGCGAGCGCGCGGAGGTAGAGCGGCTCGGCGTCGCGCTGGCGTCCCGTCTCCCGGTAGATCGAGCCAAGATTGCTTGCGGTCGCCGCGAGCGCGGGATGATCCGGGCCGTAAACCTTCTCGTTGATCGAAAGCGCGCGCTTGTAGAGGAGTTCGGCCTCCTCGTTGCGGCCGCTTGCGCGGTACAGCGCCGCCAGGTTCTCGGCCGACATGGCGACCTGCGCATGCTCCGCTCCCAGCGCCCGTTGCCGGATCGTCATCGCTCGCAGATAGGAGGTCTCGGCCTCCTTTGGGCGTCCGAGTTGCTGTTGGAGCACGCCGAGATAATTGTGCGCCGCCGCGACATCGAGGTGATCCGGGCCGTTCTGCTCTTCGAGCAGCGGCAGCGCCTTCTGCGCCAGTGGCAGTGCTTCGGCCGCATTGCCGGAATTGTAGAGTTCGATCGCCTGCCGGAGCAGGGCGGCGGCATCTGCCGGCGCCTGCGCCAACGCCGGCAGTGGACCGGCGATGGCCAGCAACAGGGACAGTGTCAGAACACGCGCGTTCCGCTTCAGCATGGGACCTCTTTGCGCCGGAGCCTGTGTTCATAACACCGGTGACCTGCATGCTGGTCGAAAACTGTTGCGCCGAAATTCGCGGTTCCGTGCCTGCTCATTTGACGGGCACTGCACTGGCAGCGGAGAGGTTGGCTGATTTTGATGAAATATTAGGCAACCAGAATGTTTGATGATCACTCCGCCCCTGCTGCCTAATTTGAGGGCGTGAAGTGGCGGAAGTTTCCTTGCTGACTCAAGGTCTTGGACCAGTTCCGGAAATTGGCACGGCCTTTGCGACCTCTGCTGCGGCGCGGGATGCCGGGTCATCTGGCGTGCGCGTGAAGCAGAGGAAACAACATGATTCATTCTCTACGTGCGGTCGCTCCGCGACCGATAGCCCGCCGCTGGCTTTTGGCCGGGGCCACGGGCCTCGCGCTGTCACTGGCAGCCGCATTGCCCGCCAAGGCGCAGGACACCATCAAGGTCGGCATCCTTCATTCGCTCTCGGGCACGATGGCGATCAGCGAGACCACGCTGAAAGATGTCATGCTGATGCTGATCGAGGAGCAGAACAAGAAGGGCGGTTTGCTCGGCAAGAAGCTCGAGGCGGTGGTCGTCGACCCGGCTTCGAACTGGCCCCTGTTCGCCGAAAAGGCTCGCGAACTGATCACCAAGGACAAGGTTGCGGCCGTGTTCGGCTGCTGGACCTCGGTGTCGCGCAAGTCCGTGCTACCGGTCTTCAAGGAACTGAACTCGATCCTGTTCTATCCGGTGCAGTACGAGGGCGAGGAGAGCGAGCGCAACGTGTTCTACACCGGTGCGGCTCCCAACCAGCAGGCAATCCCTGCCGTCGACTACCTGATGAAGGAAGAAGGCGTGCAGCGCTGGGTGCTGGAAGGCACCGACTACGTTTATCCGCGCACCACCAACAAGATCCTCGAGGCCTATCTGAAGTCCAAGGGCGTCAAGGATGAAGACATCTCGATCAACTACACGCCGTTCGGCCACAGCGATTGGCAGACCCGCGTCGCCGACATCGTGAAGTTCGGCTCCGCCGGCAAGAAGACCGCCGTGGTTTCGACCATCAACGGCGACGCCAACGTGCCGTTCTACAAGGAACTCGGCAATCGCGGCGTGAAGGCGAAGGATATTCCGGTCGTGGCATTCTCGGTCGGTGAAGAAGAACTCGCCGGCATCGACACCAAGCCGCTGGTCGGCCATCTCGCCGCCTGGAACTACTTCGAGTCGATCGACACGCCCGCGAACAAGGAATTCATCGCGAAGTGGAAGGCCTTCACGAAGAACCCGAAGCGCGTCACCAACGATCCCATGGAAGCGCATGTCATCGGCTTCGCCATGTGGGTGAAGGCGGTTGAAAAGGCCGGTACAACCGATCCGGACAAGGTGATCGACGCGCTGCCCGGCATCGAAGCTCCGAACCTGACCGGCGGCATGTCCAAGATGCTTCCCAACCATCACATCACCAAGCCGGTCTTCATCGGCGAAGTGCGCGCGGACGGGCAGTTCGACGTGGTGTGGAAGACCCCCGGTCTTGTTGAGGGCGATGCCTGGTCCGATGAATTGCCGGGCTCCAAGGATCTCGAAGCCGACTGGGTGACGCTGAAATGCGGCAACTACAACAAGGTCACCAAGAAGTGCGGCGGCCAGGGTTCGTGACGTCCGGAACCTGACGTCCAGCCTCTGATGGCAGCGGAGGCGGCGTGTGAAACGCCGCCTCCGGCCGAATACCAACAACTTCTTCGTGCCGGGAATTAATTGCAATGACACCATTCTGCGGCCGTCTGGTCGCGTCTGTCCTGGCGCTTTTTTTCGTATTGGCTGCGCCGCCTGCATTCAGCCAGGCGCTCAATGATGCACTGGTGAAATTTGCCGCGGACTCCTTCAATCAGACGGAAGAGGGCGTCGCGGCGGTCACGGCAAGCGGTTCGCCGCGCGCGCAGGCGATTATCGAGGCGCTTCAGGGCGGCCGGCTCGTTTTCGATCCCGACAGCAAGACGATATTCATCCGCGACGGCAGTCGTGTTGTCGCTGCGGCGACCGGAGACGCAGTGGCGTCGCCGCCCGGCGAACTCAAGCCGGTCAGGATCAACAACAGGCTCCGCCGCGCGATCGAAGCGGCGATCGGAACGCTGACCCTGATGTCGCCGGACCCGCGCATTCGACTGTCGGCAGCCCAGTCGGTGGTCCGATCGCGTGACGTCAATTCCCTTCCGGCTCTCGACACCGCTATCGCGAAAGAAACCGACACGCGGATCAAGCGCGTTCTCACGGAGGCCCGTGCGGCCATCATTCTTTACAAGGCGGATGCATCCGAGCCCGACAGGATTGCGGCGATAGCGGTGCTTCGGGATCGCGGCGATCAGGAATCGTTGGCTCTTCTGTCGTCGCTGCCCGCCGATGTCCCCCCCGCGGTCGCGCGTGCTGCGCAGGACGGCGCGGACAGCATCAAGAACCGGCTCGCGTTGTGGGAGGTGCTACAGAACGCCTGGTACGGTCTTTCGCTCGGCTCGGTGCTGCTGCTCGCGGCCATCGGGCTTGCCATCACCTTTGGCGTGATGGGCGTGATCAACATGGCGCATGGCGAGATGGTGATGATCGGTGCCTATGTCACCTTCGTGGTGCAGGAAGTGATCCGCGCCTATAACCCGGCCTTGTTCGACTATTCGCTCGCATTCGCCATCCCGCTGGCCTTCCTGCTGGCGGGCGCGATCGGCATCCTGATCGAGCGTACCGTGATCCAGTGGCTCTACGGACGTCCGCTGGACACATTGCTTGCGACCTGGGGCATCTCGCTGATCCTGCAGCAGGCAACGCGCACGATCTTCGGCCCGACCAACCGCGAGGTCGGCAACCCGTCCTGGATGAGCGGGGCATTCGAACTGGGCCAGATCACCATCACCTACAACCGGATGTGGATCGTGATCTTCACGCTGGCGGTGTTCTTCGGTTTGCTCGGCATTTTGCGCTTCACCCGCATTGGCCTGGAAATGCGCGCGGTGACGCAGAACCGGCGCATGGCGGCCGCGGTGGGCATCAAGACCGCCAATGTCGACATGCTCACTTTCGGTCTTGGATCGGGGATTGCAGGGCTTGCCGGCGTTGCTCTGTCGCAGATCGACAACGTCTCGCCCAATCTCGGTCAGAGCTACATCATCGACTCCTTCATGGTGGTGGTGTTCGGCGGCGTCGGCAATCTGTGGGGCACGCTGGTCGGCGCCTTCTCGCTCGGCATCGCCAACAAATTCCTGGAGCCCTATGCGGGCGCAGTGGTTGCCAAGATCGCGATCCTGGTCGGCATCATTCTTTTCATCCAGAAGCGGCCGCGCGGTTTGTTCGCGCTGAAGGGCCGGGCGGTGGAGGCATGATGGCAATGTTCGGAAGCGCCGGAGCGTATGCATGAACGGCGGTCCCATCATCCGCGCGCTCGACAAGCAGGCGATCGTATTCCTGACGATCCTTTCCGCCGTCGGCATTCTTGTGCCGCTGTCGAACCTGCTGCTGCCTGAAACCAGTCCCTTCCACGTGCCGACCTACGCGGTGGCGCTGTTCGGCAAATATATCTGTTACGCGCTGCTGGCGCTGTCGATCGACCTGATCTGGGGCTATTGCGGCATCCTTTCTCTTGGTCACGGCGCGTTCTTCGCGCTCGGTGGCTATGCGATGGGGATGTATCTGATGCGGCAGATCGGCGACCGTGGCGTCTATGCCAATCCGCTGCTTCCCGACTTCATGGTGTTCCTCAACTGGAAGGAATTGCCGTTCTTCTGGTATGGCTTTCAGTCCTTTCCCTATGCATTGCTGATGGTGTTTCTCGCGCCAGGCGCGCTCGCCTTCCTGTTCGGATGGTTCGCGTTCCGCTCGCGCGTCACGGGCGTCTATCTCTCGATCATCACCCAGGCGCTCACATTTGCGCTGATGCTCGCCTTCTTCCGCAACGACTTCGGATTTGGCGGCAATAACGGCCTCACCGACTTCAAGGACATCCTGGGTTTCAATGTGCAGGCGCAGTCGACGCGGGCCGCATTGTTTGCGATATCCTGCGCGGCGCTCGGCATCTGCTTCATCATCTGCCGAAAGATCGTGACCTCGAAACTCGGCAAGGTGCTGGTCGCGATCCGCGACGCCGAGTCGCGCACGCGCTTTCTCGGTTACCGGGTCGAGAACTACAAGCTGTTCGTCTGGACCACCTCCGCCTGCATGGCCGGGCTTGCCGGTGCGCTGTATGTGCCGCAGGTCGGCATTATCAATCCGGGTGAATTCGCGCCGGCTAATTCGATCGAGGCGGTTCTGTGGGTCGCGGTCGGCGGTCGCGGCACGCTGACCGGCGCGGTGCTGGGTGCAATCCTTGTGAACTACGCGAAGACAACGTTCACCAGCGGGTTCCTCGCGCCGTACTGGCTGTTCCTGCTGGGCGCGCTGTTCGTCGTCGTCACGCTGTTTCTGCCGCGGGGCATCGTCGGCACCGTGTCGCATTGGTGGGGCGAGCGCCAGGAGCGACGGGCCGCGGCGAGGGACGGCGAGCCCGGCGCGGATCCTGCGCCCAAGCCGGCGGAGTAGTGCGAATGGACCTGCGGACCACCACGGCGCTGCTCTATCTCGACGACATTTCCGTTTCCTTCGATGGCTTCAGGGCGCTCAACAAGCTGTCGCTTGTAA
Source organism: Pseudorhodoplanes sp. (assembly GCF_059499825.1). Classification (NCBI taxonomy): domain Bacteria; kingdom Pseudomonadati; phylum Pseudomonadota; class Alphaproteobacteria; order Hyphomicrobiales; genus Pseudorhodoplanes; species Pseudorhodoplanes sp. The sequence continues at coordinate 13,311 of NZ_JCABZI010000005.1, read as the reverse complement.
TCGAGCCTGGCGAAATGCGGGCGATCATCGGCCCGAATGGCGCCGGCAAGACCACGATGATGGACGTGATCACCGGCAAGACCCGGCCGGACGACGGCATTGCCGTATTCGAGGGCGAGGCCGACCTGACCAAGCTCGACGAGACCGAAATCGCGCGCCGCGGCATCGGCCGCAAATTCCAGAAGCCGACGGTGTTCGACATGCACACCATCGAGGACAATATCCTGCTGGCGCTCAGTATGGACAAAAGCGCGCTGGCGGGTCTGCGCTGGAGCGCCAATTCGGACGATACCAGCCGGATCGACAAGATCCTCGACACCATCCGTTTGAAACACGCGCGCTGGCGTCTTGCGGGATCGTTGTCGCATGGCCAGAAGCAATGGCTCGAAATCGGCATGCTGCTCGCGCAGGAACCGAAATTGATGCTGGTCGATGAACCGGTCGCCGGCATGACCGACGCCGAGACCATGCAGACCGCGGCGTTGCTGCGGGAAATCAATCAGGAGAAGAGCGTCATCGTGGTCGAGCACGACATGCATTTCGTGCGCGAGCTCGGCGTGAAGGTGACGTGCCTTCACGAGGGCTCGGTGCTGGCGGAAGGTTCGATCGATCAGGTCTCGACCAACGAGCGCGTGGTCGAAGTCTATTTGGGGCGATAGCGCATGATCCCGAAAAATGGGGACCGGTTTTCGGATCAGATCATGCGCAGCAAGGCGTAACGACGATGCTGGACGTGAAATCCATCGATCTGCATTACGGTGCGGCGCAGGCCCTGCGCGGCGTCTCGCTCATCGCCAAGCCGGGCGAGGTGACCTGCGTGCTCGGCCGTAATGGTGTCGGCAAGACCAGTCTCCTGCGTGCCATCGTCGGCCAGCAGCCGGTGAGCAAGGGCAGCATCGATTGGGACGGCCATTCGATCAACGGGCTCAAGCCGTTCCAGCGCGCCCGGTCCGGTATTGCGTTCGTGCCGCAGGGCCGCGAGATCTTCCCGCTGCTGACGGTCGAGGAAAACCTCAAGACCGGGTTTGCTCCCCTTCGGCGCGACGAGCGGCTCATACCCGATGAGGTCTTCTCGCTGTTCCCGGTGCTGCGAAACATGCTGGGCCGGCGTGGCGGCGATCTCTCCGGAGGTCAGCAGCAACAGCTCGCTATTGGCCGCGCAATGGTGATGCGGCCGAAGCTTCTGCTGCTCGACGAGCCGACCGAGGGCATCCAGCCGTCGATCATCAAGGATATCGGTCGCGCGATTTCCTATCTGCGCGGGCTGGGCGGCATGGCGATCGTGCTGGTCGAGCAATATTACGATTTCGCGCGCGAGTTGGGCGATCGCTTCGTGGCCATGGATCGCGGCTCCGTCGTCTATTCGTCCGGCAAGGACGATCTGGACGAGGTCGCGTTGAAACGGGCGCTGGCGCTTTAAGCCGGTTGGCCTGAATGCGGCACCGACCCGATCCGGCGTCGCTTGCGGCGCGATAGCGAAGCGGGCCCGGGCGCTGTAGACTCAAGCCATGGACAGCGAGAGGGCGATCTTTGCCCGCAACAGAGCGCATGGTCTGATCGATCTCTCGGTCGTGGCTCGCGGAGGTCGCACGGGGCGGCAGCGCGTGGTGGAGGCGGGATCGTTCCGGGTCCGTCTTCCGGATGTCAGCGGACCGGAAAGCGAGGCCGTGATCATCAACACCGCCGGCGGTATCGCGGGCGGTGACGACTTTTCGATTGCGATCGACGCCGGACCTGGCGCCAGGCTCGCGGTGATCAGCGCCGCGGCCGAAAAGGTCTATCGCGCGATCGATGCCGCATCCCGGATCAATGTGCGTTTGTCTGTCGCCGCCGGCGCGGCCTTGCGCTGGCTACCGCAGGAAACCATCCTGTTCGACGGCGCGCGGCTGCACCGCTCCATCGAGGTCGATGTCGCCGCCGGCGGATCGCTGGTCATGGCGGAATCCACCTTGTTTGGCCGCTCGGCGATGGACGAAACCGTGCACCGGGGCGAGGTCGTCGACCGCTGGCGCATCCGGCAGGACGGGCGGCTGGTATTTGCGGACACTTTGCGCTTGCAGGACGACATTGCCAGACTTCTGGCGCGCCCGGCGGCAGGCGGAGGCGCGAGCGCCCTGGCCACCGTAGTCATCGCGCCGGGCGACGAAACGCTGGCCGAAAAGGCGAGGGAGTGCCTCACGAATTGCACGAGCGAGGCCGGGGTGTCGGCCTGGAACGGCATCGCGGTGATCCGGCTGTGCGGGACCAATGCCGCGGACTTGCGGCGCGATCTCGTTTCGGTGCTCAATCATCTCTGCGGCACGCTGCCGAGGCTATGGACGAACTAGGTCAAGCAACAAACGCGCTGAGTAGATGGCCACCGCCGAGTCCGAAACCCTGCCCGAGCCGTCCCACCTGTCCGACAAGGCAATCCTCGGGCTGATCGCGGCCTATGCGAGCGCATTCGTCGCCTTCGGGCTGATCGTTGACGGCCCCGAAGCCGTCATGCGGGGACTTCTGGAAATCGTCACGACGCGCGACGCGTTGCTCACGGATTATTTCGGTGTCGGAGGCAAGGGCGCCGCTTGCGTCAATGCCGGCCTCCTCACCCTCGCGGCGTGCTTTTTCTACTATCGATGCGCCGCGAAAATATCCGGCGCCGCCGTCGCCAGCCTGTTTCTGGTCCTCGGCTTCGGCTTGTTCGGCAAGAACCTTCTCAACATCTGGTTCATTGTGCTGGGCGTATTCCTGTATTGCCGGTTCATGGGCGAGACCTTCGCCACGCACATCAATACCGCTTTCTTCGGAACGGCGCTCGCGCCGATTTTTTCGGAAATCGCTCTGAGCACTGCGCTGCCGTTCGAGATCGGCCTTCCGCTCGGCGCGGTCACCGCGACGGTCATCGGCTTTGTCCTGCCGCCTGCCGCGGCTCAGCTGTTCAAGGCCCATATGGGATTCAGCCTGTACAATATGGGCTTTACCGCCGGCATCGTCGGCATATTGGTCGTGGCGCTCTACAAGTCGTTCGGATTCGTGCCGGACCCGGTCATGATCTGGACATCCGGGTACAACCATCTTCTGGGCGGCTTCCTGCTCGCGCTATTCGTGTCGATGGCGGTGATCGGATACGTTATCGATCGCAACGGCGGGGCGCGCATGCTTCAGATCATGCGCATGTCCGGTCAGGCCCCCTCGGATTTCGTGTCTGTGGCCGGCTTCGGCGCGGTGCTGGTCAACATGAGCCTGACCGGTTCGATCGGGCTGGTCTATGTCCTGTTGGTCGGCGGCGACCTGAACGGGCCGGTCATCGGCGCGATTTTCACGATCGTCGGCTTCGCGGCTTACGGCAAGCACCCCAGAAACATCATTCCGATCATGGCGGGCGTGTTTCTCGGCTCGCTCGCGAAGCCCTGGAGCGCGACGGATCCCTCGGGACTGCTCGCTGCCTTGTTCGGGACGACACTCGCGCCGATCGCCGGGCGCTTCGGATGGCACTGGGGCGTCGTGGCCGGTGTGCTGCATTCGTCCGCCGCGCGCAGCGTCGGATCGGTGCATGGCGGGCTGAACCTTTACAATAACGGTTTTGCGGCCGGCATCGTGGCGGCCGTGCTGGCAGCGGTCATTCTCGCCATTCAGACCAAACGTGACGCGAAGTCGCCGCTACGCGACGAATGATACGGCCACGTCGCCATCATGCGCTGTCGCTGGACTTGGCCTCGCCGGGTGTCTCGAGGCACTGGCGGGGCAGAAGAAACATCCATGATACCAGCACGAACGGGGCGGTCAGCGCCGGAATGGCCAGTGGTGTCAGCGCCATATTCATGGCGGCCTGAGCAACCACGGTAAATGCCGCTCCTAATGCCGCGTAAGCCGCGACGCGAGGGCTCGGGCGGTAAAAAACAGTGCCGAGCGTGATTGCGGTGAGAACCGGGCTGAAGCCTAAGAGCCCTCCGGTAATCAACTGGCTTTCTGCGCCCATAATATGGGCTGTTGCGACCGCGATGATCGCTCCGCCCACCGCGAATGCGGCGGCAGCAGGCGAACTTACGAAGAGTCCTGCAACCAGGAGCAAGGCGGCAACGCCGTCGGCCTTCAGAAACACCTGGGAGATGCTTTTCACGACGCCCTGGATGAAGCCGAGAATATCGATCGGATCGACGTGGTATGATTGATAGGCACCGACCACCGCACCCGACGGAAGCGACGATCCGCTGAGGCCGGCAAAGCCGTAGCTCGCCAGCAGCATTAGCCAGGCGACGAGGACGAAGGGAAAAGTCAGGGCCGGCAAGCCCCAGGGCTTGAGCACATTGAAGGTCGCCAGCGTGGCGATGACCGAGACGATTGCGCCGAAAACAACGTAGAGCCACAGCAAGGGCCCGGGTGCGAGGAATGTCGCCAGCGCCAGGCCGACAAGGGTCGCGTTGTAGCCGTGGAGGCCGGATTCCAGCTCGTCCGAATCGACCCGGAGCCATTGTGCGGTCAGGGTTGCGATAATGACGGCCAGGATCGCGGCAATAGCCAGACGATAGGCGTCCGCCGCAACGGAGGCCCAGACGATCGCCGCGAGAAACAGCGCACCGGTCAGCGGATTGTTCTGAAGCATGACCTGCGAAATTCCGCGCAGGCAGACATCGGTAAACCAGAGGGGGGTGGAGGATTTGCACCGGTCTCGCCACCAGGTCATGTCAGGCTCCTCGCGCGGCGCTTGCGGCCGTTCCGTCGAAGTCTGCCACAATCCTCGGCGCATTGGGGAATCGCCCGGCGACCTGTGTCGCGCTACCCCACCGAGCTGCGAGTCGTGGCAGCGATACTGGCGTTGATAGAGTATGCCTGCCCATGATGAAGGCGTCCCTGTCTTGAAAGGCCTGGCGCGTCCATCGTTTGAGTGTGGCGTCCGATCCGCTAGGATGGATAGCCGGGCGTGTCGCAGCGAATGGGCGTCGTCTCGGCAGTGGATCATGGCGATCCTGCCGTGGATGGTCTTGCGGCTGAAGCTGATTTCGGTGCTCAATGCCGGTCAGCCGCGCAGCGGCCACGGCTATGGACGAATTGAGGACAGGCGATGCTGCTAACACCGCGCGAAAAGGACAAACTACTGGTCGCCATGGCGGCGATGGTGGCGCGCCGCAGGCTGGAGCGGGGCGTGAAGCTCAATCATCCCGAAGCAGTGGCCCTGATCACCGACTTCATCGTTGAGGGCGCCCGTGACGGCAAGAGTGTCGCCGACTTGATGCGCGACGGAGGCCATGTGCTGACCCGCGCGCAGGTGATGGACGGCATCGCCGACATGATCCACGACATCCAGGTCGAAGCCACCTTCCCCGACGGTACGAAACTCGTCACTGTGCATGAACCCATTCGCTGAAGGACGAACCATGAAGATATCGTTGATCGTAGCAAGCGTCGTCCTTAGCGCTGGAGCGGCCTTCGCACACATGTCGCTCGTGCCGCACGAGCATCCGCATCATTCCAGCATGCTGCCGGATGCGCTCGCGCTCATGACGGCTGCGTTGCTGGTTGGCGCCGGCGTCATTGCGTATCGCCGGTTTAGGAAGGGATAGCGCCATGGACGAGTGGGCCCCCGGGGAAATCCTGGTCAAGCACGGCGAGATCGAACTGAATGCCGGCCGCAAGAGCGTGACTCTGTCGGTGTCGAATACGGGTGACCGGCCGATCCAGGTCGGCTCGCATTATCATTTCTTCGAAACCAATCCCGCGTTGAAGTTCGATCGCAAGAAGGCGCGCGGCATGCGGCTCGACATCGCGGCGGGCACGGCCGTTCGATTCGAGCCCGGACAGACCCGTGAGGTGCAACTCGTCGCCTTCGCCGGCAAGCGCGTGGTCTATGGTTTCCGCGGCGACGTCATGGGCAAGCTCTAGCGAGCAATGCATGCATCGTGTGCCCGCAAAGCGCGTTGAAATCGGTGTCGTGCTGCAGGGCGGCGGCGCGCTGGGCGCGTATGAATGCGGTAGCATGTCGGCCCTGCTGGAGTTGATGGACGAGGCGGAAGCAGCCGGATATTGCCCGACCTTGCGTGCGGTCAGCGGCGTGTCAATCGGGGCGATCAACGCGGCCTGCGTCGTCGGCGCACACGATCGCAAGGATGCGCGCCGGCGCCTGAATGGCTTGTGGGACGATCTGACCCTGCATGCACCGGAATTCTGGCCGAAGCAGGCGCAACGCGATCTCTCGCTGTTTGGACTGCCGGGATTTTACCTTCCGCGCTTCGACCTGGTCGGGTTCGGGACCTGGACCGCCTATTACAGCACGCGTCCGCTGCTCAACACGCTGAAGCGCCATGTCGACTTCGCGGCGATCAATCGCAGCGAAACCACCTTCGTGATCACGGCGGTGAATGTCGAAAGCGGCGAGTTGAAACGGTTCTGCAATCGACGGCTCGGTTCGGACGATCCGTGCCAGATCACGCCGAACCATGTGCTGGCCAGCGGCAGTCTGCCGCCGCAGTTTCCGTGGACCGAGATCGGGCACGAATCCTATTGGGATGGCGGGCTGGTCGACAATGCGCCGCTCGGTGACGCGATCGATGCGTTTTCGAGCGAGGAGGGCGTCGAGCGCTTGCTGGTGGTGCTCAATCTATATCCGCTCCGGGCTCGCAAGCCGCGGACGCTTGCCGATGTCGAAGACCGGATGCACGAGCTGAGTTTCGGTAACCACATGAGGCAGGACCGCCGTTCGGCCGAGCGCATCAACGATTTCATCGAGACCATCGAACAACTGGCGGCACTGGTGCCGCCTGACGCGATCGGGGCTGACCTGCAATTGCGCATCGACCGCGCGCGGCGGTGCAAATCGATCCGTATCGTCGATATCGACGTGCAGGGCGTGCATGGGCCGGGTGAAGCGCCAGGCGAGCAGCATGACACCGACGGCCAGTTCGGGCTGCGGGATTTTTCGCGCGCAACAGTGCGCCGCCGTCGCGACGAGGGTTATCTGATCGCGCGTACCTGTCTGTCTCCAATCTTCGCCAGTTTCGCGCAGCGTCGCAGCAACAACCTCACGCACGATACCAGGTCGGTCTAAGCCGTTATCGGGAGCCACCATGTCGATAAAGATCTCGCGCTACGTCTACGCCAACATGTTCGGCCCCACGACGGGCGACCGGGTGCGGCTTGCCGATACCGACATCATCATCGAGGTGGAGAAGGACTTCACAGTCTACGGCGAGGAGGTGAAATTCGGCGGCGGCAAGGTGGTCCGTGACGGCATGGGCCAGTCGCAGCTCACCAACAAGCAGGGCGCCGTCGATACCGTCATCACCAATGCGCTGATCCTCGACCATTGGGGCATCGTCAAAGCCGATGTCGCGCTGAAGGACGGCAAGATCCACGCCATCGGCAAGGCCGGCAACCCGGACGTGCAGCCGGGCGTGACCATCATCATTGGCCCCGGCACCGAGGTGATTGCGGGCGAGGGCAAGATCCTCACCGCCGGCGGCTTCGACACGCATATCCATTTCATCTGCCCGCAGCAGGTCGACGACGCGCTGATGTCGGGCGTGACATCGCTGCTCGGCGGCGGCACCGGGCCAGCGCATGGCACGCTGGCTACCACCTGCACGCCCGGCCCCTGGCATATCGCCCGCATGATCCAGGCTGCCGATGCGTTTCCGATCAATCTCGGCTTTGCCGGCAAGGGCAACGCCTCGCTGCCCGCGGCCTTGGAAGAGATGGTGAAGGGCGGCGCCTGCGCGCTCAAGCTGCACGAGGACTGGGGCACGACTCCTGCCGCGATCGACAACTGCCTGAACGTCGCCGACGATCACGATATCCAGGTGATGATCCATTCCGACACGCTGAACGAAAGCGGCTTCGTCGAAGACACCATCAAGGCCTTCAAGGGCCGCACCATCCACGCGTTTCACACCGAGGGCGCCGGCGGCGGGCATGCGCCGGACATCATGAAGGTTGCCGGGCTGAAAAACGTCCTGCCATCGTCGACCAACCCGACCCGGCCGTTCACCAGGAACACCATCGACGAACATCTCGACATGCTGATGGTGTGCCACCATCTCGATCCGTCTCTCGCCGAGGACTTGTCCTTCGCCGAAAGCCGCATTCGCAAGGAAACGATCGCGGCCGAAGACATCCTGCACGATATCGGCGCGCTTTCGATGATGTCATCGGATTCCCAGGCCATGGGGCGGATCGGCGAGGTCGTCATCCGTACCTGGCAGACCGCCGACAAGATGAAGAAGCAGCGCGGGCGCATGAAGGAGGAGACGGGCGACAACGACAATGTGCGTGCCAAACGCTATATCGCGAAATACACCATCAATCCGGCGATCGCACATGGCGTCTCGCACATCATCGGTTCGGTGGAAAAAGGCAAGATGGCCGATCTGGTGCTGTGGTCGCCGGCGTTTTTCGGCGTGAAGCCCGACATGGTGATCAAGGGCGGCACCATCGTCGCGGCTCTGATGGGCGATCCGAATGCGTCGATTCCAACGCCGCAGCCGGTGCATTACCGACCGATGTTCGGCGCCTTCGGGCGGGCGCTGACGGCGTCCTCGGTGGTGTTCTCGTCGAAGGCTGCGGTGCGGGCCGGGCTTGGCAAGAAGCTCGGCATCCAGAAGGAGCTTGTAGCCGTGAAGAACACCCGCGGCGGCATTTCGAAAAAAAGCATGATCCACAACGGCGCGACGCCCAAGCTGGATATCGATGCGGAGACATATGAGGTGCGCGCCGACGGGGAATTGCTGACGTGCGAGCCGGTCGACGTGGTGCCGATGGCGCAGCGGTATTTCCTGTTTTGAGTACATTCGTGTCGTCCCCGCGAAGGCGGGGACCCATTGCCACCGCCGGTGGTTATGGGTCCCGGCTATCGCTTCGCTCGGCCGGGACGACGGGTTGGACATGAATCGCGTTTCCACCATCGCGCCCGCAGGTCAATGGGATGCCACCACGGCGATCGATCGCGTCACGCTCGACGCCGACGACCGGCAGCGTCGCCGTATCGCGCTGACCGGCGAGAAGGGCAGGCGGCTGCTGCTCGACTTCGACAAGCCGGTGACGCTGCATGACGGCGACGGCCTCGTGCTCGATGACGGTTCTATGGTGCTGGTGTCCGGCATGCCGGAACCGCTCGCCGAGATCGCCGCATCCTCGCCGCGCGAGTTCGTGCGGCTGGCCTGGCATCTCGGCAACCGGCATACCGACGTGCAGATCGCAGGCGACCGCATCCGCATCCGGCGCGATCACGTGCTGGAGGAGATGCTGCGCGGTCTCGGCGCGACGGTGACATTGATCGAGGCGCCATTCGATCCGCAGGCGACGGTGCCGCATAGCCATGGGCACGATCACGCCCACGATGGTCATGGGCATCATCACCACGGCCACGATCATGAGCGATAAGCAAAAAACCGTGCGAACAGAGATCGCGGCCGGGACGAAAAATACTGCCGCGCTGTACCGTCTAATGGCGTGGCTCTCGCCGTCTTTCCCGGTCGGTGCGTTCTCCTATTCCAGCGGTATCGAATGGGCGGTGGAAGCAGGCGACGTTCACGACGCCGCGACGCTGACCGACTGGCTGTCGCTGATGATGAGCGACGGCGCCGGATTCTGCGACGCAGTGCTGTTCGTGCAGACCGATCGTGCGGTTTGCGAGAACGACGCAGTCAGATTGAGGGATGTCGCTGAACTCGCGGCGGCGTTTTCGCCGTCGAAGGAGCGGCATCTCGAGACTACGGCGCAAGGGCGTGCGTTCATGCTGGCGGTGCGGGCGGCCTGGCCATGCGAGGCGATCGATACGCTGGAGGCGGCATGGGACGGGCCCGTGGCCTATCCGGTGGCGGTCGGCACCGCCTGCGCCGGTCATGGCATCGCGGCCGACGCGGCGCTGCTGGCATTCCTGCACGCCATCGCCGCCAACTGGATATCGGCGGGCGTGCGGCTGATTCCGCTCGGGCAGACCGACGGACAACGCGTGCTGGCGGCGCTTGAAAAAGTCATCGCCGCGACCGCGACGCGTGCTCTTTCTTCGTCGCTGGACGACATCGGTGGTGCCGCCTTGCGCGCCGACATCGGGTCGATGCGGCACGAGACCCAGTATACGAGGCTGTTTCGATCATGACGCACGCCGTATCCTCGACGACGAGTCCGCTTTCTGTGGCGGCCGCTCTGCTGTTCGGAGTGACACTGGCTGGCGCGCAGGGTGGCGGCAGTCTGGGTCTCGACGAGGTTCTCGATGCGGTCAAATCCGACCTCAAGCTCACAGCCGAACTTCAGGATGAACTGAAGAAGAACGACTTGAAAGCCGACGGGCTTGTTTGCACGGGTTTCAGGCACGGCAATCAATGGACCGAATTGTCCGGGACACGCGCTGCGCCTTATGAGTGCGATATCGGAGACCGCAAGATCGTCATCCAGGCGGATCGCATGTATTTCGATACGGCGAAGCGTCCGCTCGGCGATGTGAAGAAGGCCAATCCGAAACGAGCGGACAGCTTCAAGGAATCGAACTTTCGCTGGACATGGAAAGTGCTGGACAAGTGATGAGCAAAAATCCCAATGGACCCCTGCGTGTCGGCATCGGCGGACCGGTCGGTTCCGGCAAGACCGCGCTGATGGACCTGCTGTGCAAGCGTCTGCGTGACCGGTTCGACATCGCGGCGATCACCAACGACATCTACACCAAGTGGGACGCCGAATATCTGGTTCGGTCGGGCGCGCTTGCGCCTGAACGCATCGCCGGCGTCGAAACCGGCGGTTGCCCGCATACCGCGATCCGCGAGGATGCCTCGATCAACCTCGCCGCCGTCGCCGACATGCGCAAGCGCTTTCCCGATCTCGACCTGGTGCTGATCGAATCCGGCGGCGACAATCTGGCTGCGACCTTCTCGCCCGAACTCGCCGACATCACGATCTATGTCATCGATGTCGCGGCCGGCGACAAGATCCCGTCCAAGGGCGGGCCCGGGATCACGCGCTCGGACCTGCTGGTCATCAACAAGATCGATCTGGCGCCCTATGTCGGCGCCTCGCTCGAAGTGATGGACCGCGACGCCAAGAAAATGCGCGGCGCCCGGCCGTACGTGTTTGCCAATATGCGGGAAGGCAAGGGTGTGGACGAGATCGCCCGTTTCATCGAGGAGAAGGGCGGACTGGGGCACTGACCGCTCCCCGAAAGCGGGGAGAGGTGATAAACGCAGTTAGTATGTCGCTGTCACCCCCCATCGCGGCCCTGCTCAAGCAATTCCATGCGCGAAAGCCTGCGCGCATCTGGTCGCTAATCGTCACGCTTTATGGTGATGCGATCGTGCCGCGTGGCGGCTCACTCTGGATCGGCTCGCTGATCGAGTTGATGGCGCTGTTCGGCATTGACGCAGGCCATGTTCGTACCGCGGTCTCGCGGCTCTCGTCGGACGGCTGGCTCGCCAGCACCAAGCGCGGGCGCGCGAGCTATTACCGCCTGACGCGAAGCGGCGAAGCCGAATTCCTGCAGGCGACGCAGCGCATCTATGCGGGAGTGCCGGAGAGGGGGGGCGAGATGCAAACGGTCGTGATCGGCCCGAAAGCGGACGATCCGGCAGCGCTGCGCGCCGCTCTGACTGACGCAGGCTTTGCTGCGCTGTCGCCGGTCATCCATGTCGGCTTCGATGCGTTGCCGGACGACCTCATCTCCCGTGACGGCATATTCGTGATGCTTCCGCGCCGGCACGACCGGCAGGCACTCGCCGCCGCAGCGTTCAGACTTGACGACGTTTCGCAGGCCTATCGTGATTTCGTCGCCCTGTTCTCGCCTCTGGCCGAAGCGCTGGCCGTCAAGCCGCCGGCGGAGGAGGATGCGCTGGTCGCCCGTACGCTGATGATCCACGCCTTCAGGCGCGCGGTGCTGCGCGATCCCGGATTACCGGCCGACCTGCTGCCTCCAGACTGGCAGGGCAACGCCGCGCGCTCGCTGGCCGGGCGCATCTATGCCCGAGTCGCAGAGCCGTCCGAGCGAATCCTGGATCGGCTTGGGAAGATGGAAGAAGGCGCCCTGCCACCGCCGGAACCTTCGTTTCACCGGCGATTTGCGGACTGAAGCGGCCGCAGCTTCGAATATTACAAAAATCATTGACGTTTTAAATTGTCGTAATATTATAAGGCTTCTCAAAACAATGGATCGGGCGTAACCCGGCGACAGGCGAAGCGGAGAGACGCTCATGTACACGCAATCGCTCAATACTCGGGAAGCGCATGCGGCGGAGGATCCGGTCCGCGAGGCACGCTTTCAGGCGCGGGTCGATGCCGAGGAAAAGATCGAGCCGAACGACTGGATGCCGGAGGGCTATCGCAAGACGCTGGTCCGGCAGATCGCGCAGCATGCGCATTCCGAAATCGTCGGCATGCATCCCGAGGGCAACTGGATCACGCGCGCGCCGTCACTGAAGCGCAAGGCTGCGCTGCTTGCCAAGGTGCAGGACGAGGGCGGCCACGGCGCTTATCTCTATGCCGCCGCCGAGACGCTCGGCGTTTCACGTGAGGAACTGGTCGCGCAGCTTCTTGCCGGCAAGCAGAAATATTCCTCGATCTTCAATTATCCGACGCTGACCTGGGCGGATATCGGCATCATCGGCTGGCTGGTCGATGGCGCCGCGATCATGAACCAGATCCCGCTGTGCCGCTGTTCGTATGGTCCCTACGCGCGGGCGATGATCCGTATCTGCAAGGAAGAGAGCTTCCATCAGCGTCAGGGCTACGAGATCATGGTGACGCTGTGTCGCGACGGGACGCCCGAGCAGAAGGCGATGGCACAGGAGGCGCTGAACCGCTGGTGGTGGCCGGTGCTGATGATGTTCGGTCCGAGCGACAAGGACTCACAGCACACCGACAAATCGATGCGCTGGAAGATCAAGCGCTTCACCAATGATGAACTGCGACAGAAATTCGTCGATGCCACCGTGCCGCAGGGCCATTACCTCGGGCTGACTTTCCCGGACCCGGATCTGAAGTTCAACGAGACGACCAGGCACTGGGACTATGGTGAACCGGACTGGTCCGAATTCAAGCGCGTTATCCAGGGCGATGGTCCCTGCAACCGTCAGCGCATGAAGCAGCGGCAGGATGCGACCGAAAACGGCGCCTGGGTGCGCGAGGCCGCGATGGCTTATGCGCAGAAACGCAAGGCGCGCCGCGAAGCTGCGATGAAGGTGGCGGCGGAGTAGTTTTAGTCTTCACTTCTCCCCGTTTACGGGGAGAGGTCGGACCGCGGAGCGGTCCGGGTGAGGGGCTTCTTCGAGATTTGTGTTCGCCGCGGGGGGCCCCCCCCCCCCCCCCCCCCCCCCCCCCCGGGGGGGGGGTGGGGTGGTGGGGGTCTGGAACAACCCACAA
>NZ_JCABZI010000004.1:0-92793 GCF_059499825.1 Pseudorhodoplanes sp. | reverse complement strand
CCCACGGCGGTTTTCAAGACCGCTGCCTTAAACCACTCGGCCACCCTTCCAGCGTTGCAATCGATAGGCTATCTGGCCCAGCAAGTGCGCTCGATACCCTGATTTGTACCGATCTTCTACCATTTTCGGCGGCAGACGGGCCGGTTGCGGGGATGGGCAAGACTGCGATTTGGTCTCATGGAGAGCTAAGGCGTGGAGCAGAAACTGAACATTGAAATCAGGCCTGAGCAGATCCAGGACATTTTTGCCTCCGCCATCCAGCGAGCGGTTCCTCATAGCGATGTGGAATGGGACAAAAGGTCGGAGCAGCTCAGCAATAAGGTGAACAAGAAAGCGCAATGGTGGCGCAAGTTGTTTCGCTCCGGCGACGTGGATCGGGTCCGCGACGTGTACGAGAAGAAATGGACGTCGGAAGCGGCGCTCGCCCGTTTCACAAAACAGGCCGGCGACCTCGATCCCATCGTGTGGGGGGACAGGCGCTATTTCGGCTATAGCAATGGCATCAAGCGCGTCCATTTGTTTGTGTTGATGCGCATAATCGAGACCCTGAGACCAGCGCGCGTTCTCGAAGTCGGCAGTGGGATGGGGCTCAACCTACTGATCCTTGCCGCACAATTTCCGGATGTTAAGTTTACAGGCATCGAGCTCACCTCGGCCGGGAATGAGATCGCGCAGACCTTTCGGGCTTCTCCAAAGCTGCCTGATCAATTGGCGGCATTTTCGCCCCTGCCGATCGTAAACGATCAAGCGCATCGCGCGGTCAGCTTTTTTCAGGGCAGTGCCGCGCAACTTCCATTCGAAAAGAACAGCTTCGATTTGGTCTATAGCATGCTAGCACTGGAACAGATGGAGGCCATCCGGGACGAGGTGTTTGGGCAGATCGCTGCCGTATGCTCGGGACATGTCGCCATGTTCGAGCCCTTTGCGGACTGGAACACGAGCCCCATGCGAAGGCATCTGATTGCTTCGAGAAAATTCTTTGCAGCCCAAATTGCCGATCTGCCCCGCTACGGTTTGGAACCGGTTTTCGTTTCCGAGGATATGCCTAGCAAACTCGCTTTTGGCGTCGGGGTCGTGGTTGCGCGCCGCGTACTGCAAACGTGAGGCGAATTAAATTCACCGACCCTTGGTAAGGTGCAGTCGGCTGAAGACTTACGACGAGCGATCACCGTTCGAGGACATCGCGTAACCAAAAGAACGAAGGTCTATCCCGGTTAGTTCGGCAGTTCTGGTATTCGACTCACGAAAAAAATCGGCAGTTCGAGCTTCGATGATTGTGTCCCAAGTTCTCGAGACCTTCCGGTGGCTCGCCTCAAAGATCCCCCAGTCGAAAGCTCTACAAATTCGCTCGCCGACACGTTGGCCTACGTTGGACCCAAGGGGGGTAAAGCCGTTAACGTAGTCCCTTCGCATGAAAAGGTTGAGGCGGCGACGTATACTAACTGCCGTCGGACTCGCTGATTTGTGGACCACCTCAAGCAAGTCGACGGGAAATGTTTCGATCTGGCGGAGCTTGCAAAACGCAAGCAGCCTGTTGACGTAGTTCAACGGATCTCGCCTGAGCTCCTCGTAGGCGAGGACCAGAACATTCTCCGCACCGAACAGGCTACGATATAATTCCAACAGGACGTCATAACGGAAATGGTCCAGCCTGAAGCTGGGACCCCGCGTTTCCTTGCTGCTGATGTATTCGTCGAGTCCGATGAGCCCCCCGGCATTGATGAATTGAATGTAGGACGACCGGATGATGCTCCGCTGCTCGCGTATGCAGATGAGCACACGCGCCTCGGGAAAAATCTTCGCCAGGCGATGAGCAATGTCGTAGCGGTCGTACCCTCCGAAAAGCGGATTGCCCGAAAACTTCTCGGAGGAAAGGACCGGTTGCACACCTGCGGGTGCTGTCAGCCTGTCCGTGAAATACTCGCGAAGCTTCTCTGCGTCGAAATCTGGAGGGTAGTCCTTCCAGACGTCTTGATATTTCCGACGCTCAAAGAGCTCCCTATTCCAATGGCCGAATCCGAAATGGATAGAGCCCAGAATGTTTTTCTGCAGCCAGGTCGTTCCGGTCTTGTGCAGGCCAATGTGAATCAGGGGCCTATTTGGATCGACTGCTTCGTGCACTTCGTCGCTGGCACGCACCTCCATCGGTCGGCTAGTCCTCTCCGATGAGGACGGGCACACCTTTCTTGCCCTGCTTTCTTTTGGCCTTCAACGAGACGTCCGGGTCCGGCGTGTACTGAATCATGATCACCACTCGGCGTTCGGTTTTCGTCCGGCTCCCGAAATGGAGACATCTTGACGTATCGACAAAAGCACCGGTTCCCGGCGGTCCAACCAACTCGATCAAGGCCGGTCGTGGCACTGATGCGAAAACGGCGTCGTCGGTAAATTGTCCCGTGCCCCAGGAGAGCCCGGCTGCTTCCGAGACATCCGCCGGCACGAAGGTGAGCGGGCCATTCTCGGCAGTGACCATATTCACGTTGATGAAGCATTTGAGTTGGTGGAGATCGTTCATGTCGTAGTGAAACAGCTGGCTTGAATACAGCGAGTAGTTCTTCTCACTGACATACACACCGACCGAACGCAGTTTGAAGCTGGTTCCCAAATAGCCTGCCGCGATCTCCATCATGGTCGGATGGTTTGCGAGCTCTATGATTTTATCGCACCGGTCGAAATCGTCAGCGGTCATGACATTCGCAAAGAATGGCTTCTTTGATTTCGCAACCATATCGCCGCGCTCGTCAGCCAGCATTGCTGCTTGAGCGACGGCGCCTTCGAAAAGTGTCGGGCTGATATTTGGAAGTGTTCCAGGCTCGAAGACAGAGTAGCCCTGCTGCCGCTTGATCAGCCCGCTCAATGCGGAGATGGCTCTGATCTTTGCGACTTCGCGCTGGTTGCGACGCCAACGCGGAAAGTCAGCGGCGATACGGCGCGCGCGGATAAGACGCAAAGCAACTTTTGGCGAGACACCCAGGCGCTCAGCAGCGCGAAAGAAATAGAGATCGAAGTCTGGCACGGCAAAATCCAGGATGAGAGAAAGTTGCAAACCGCGACTATCGTTTTAGCCGACTAAAACGAGGTGGCAAGTTCTCTTACGGTTTTCCGACGCGAACAGGTGAGTGGACGTTTAATCCCAGTCTGGCTGAAAATTTTTTGTGCAAAGTCTTACGATTGGTGCAGTCATCGCACGTGCAACGGAGGCGCTGCCAAATATGCGAAGTGCGATTCGAAAATTAGAACGCTGACAATCTGCAGCCGCCCGCAATGCGCATTTTTGACTTCGGCATTCGATCGAACCGCCGGCGATTTTTCACCTCATGAAGTGAAGAGATTTTCAGACGCTACGTTTGCGCGAAGATGTGTGCATATCCTGAGCGAAATCGACCGGAGCCCACGTCACCGTCATCGATCGAACAAATTCTCGTCACGGCTGTTCTGAGGGCCGGGTTCGCCTCAGCCGAGCGTCAGCGTTCTCATTGGAACGAGGAGGGTTCCGGTGTTGCAAGCCGGGATCGGTCGCGACTTACAAGCGCGCACCAGGCTCGTCGTCGGCGTGCGTTGCTTGCAGGCGAATCTGCATCGCGCACATCGCTGACAGCTGACCGAACGCAAAAGCGCAACGGCGGGAATGGACGCCATGAGGCGAAGATGAAAGTGAGAAGGCTTGCGGACTCCGGATGGGGGACCCGTGCCCCCACCATCCTATGGCTTGCCCGACCGCAATTGCGAAAGGCGCCGAATCATTCCCGGATGCGCCGAACAATCTTCACGAACGCCCGACGGGCAGGGGGAGGTAACATCATCCTTGGCCGCTGCCATATGATACCGGGCGCCAAACGTCCCGTTAACCAATTGATTAGTCCGCCCATTTGCGTGGCGGTCGGGTCACGCTATGGTGAATCCGGGGTGGGGCCTTGCCCCCGACAGGTCAATTTGGGGACGGCATGCCGTCGTTTCGGGGGAAACGTGCGATCCGGGTTGCGGCGGTGACAGCTGCCGCGTTCGCGCTCGCCAGCTGCGCCTCGTCCGACAAATTTGCTCGCAAGGTCGACCCGAAATACGGCGTGGCGTCGAGCCCGCGGGTGGTCGAGCTGGGCGACCGCGTCCCCAAGGGCGGCGGCGTCTATCGCGTCGGCAAGCCCTATGTGGTCGCCGGCCGCACGTTCGTTCCCGAGGAAAACACCAGCTACAGGTCCGAGGGGCTGGCGTCGTGGTATGGGCGCGATTTCCATGGGCGGCTCACCGCCAATGGCGAAGTGTTCGACATGGAATCGATCACCGCCGCGCATCCGACCTTGCCGATGCCGTCTTATGTCCGGGTCACCAATCTGAGCAACAAGCGCTCGCTGATCGTGCGGGTGAATGATCGCGGTCCGTTCCACGGCAACCGGGTCATCGACCTCTCGCACAAGAGCGCCGATCTTCTCGGTTTCAAGGGCAATGGCGTGGCCAAGGTGCGGGTCGAATATATCGGCCGCGCTGCGATCGAGGGCTCCGACGATCGCCGGCTGGCCGCGACCCTGCGGCACGGCGAGCCGGCGCCGGCTCCGATTGTTGTGGCCTCGGCCGGCAGAGCCCCGATCGCGCTGCCTGAGTCGCCGCGCGGAATCGCGGTCGGTGGGCCGGTCCCGGTTCCGGCCGGACGCCCCTACAACCTCGGCGAGCCGACGTCGCCGCGCCTGTCGGACGCGACCGCGGTCGGGCGGTCGGAGCGATCCGCCTCACGCCCGGTTTCCGCGGGCAGCTCCATGCGCTATGATGCGCGCGCCGGATTCATGAGCGGACGCGGCCTTTATTAGACCGCTGCAGGACCGGCTTCACCAGGGGTGGCGAAGCGCGCGTTTTCGCGCACAACGTAGTGTTGTCGATCCGATGATTCTGTTGACCCGACGCGCCATCGGCGCTCTGGCTGCCTTGTCGTTTCTTGTCGCGGCAGCCGGCGCATCGTTTGCGGCGCCCGCGACCATTGCCGGTGGCAAGACCAAGGATGAAGGTTTCCAGACCGCCGCGCCGACCGCGATCCTGATCGAAGCGGAATCCGGTACCGTGCTGTTCGAGAAGAATGCCGACCAGCTGGTCGCTCCGGCGAGCCTTGCCAAATTGATGACCGCCGAGACGGTCTTCAACGAGATCAAGGAAGGCAACATCAAGCTGGAGGACGAATTCGTCATCAGCGAGGACGCGTGGCGCCGCGGCGGCGCGCCATCCGGCGGCTCCACCATGTTCGCGCCGATCCATAGCCGGGTCTCGGTCTCCGATCTGCTTCACGGCGCCATCATCCAGTCCGGCAACGATGCCTGTATCGCATTGGCCGAAGGGATCGCCGGCAGCGAGGAGGCTTTCGTGCGTTTGATGAACGGGCGCGCGCGCGAACTCGGCATGACGCAGTCGAACTTCACCAATTCGACCGGGCTGCCGGATCCGGAGCAGCGGGTCACTGCGCGCGAACTCTCGAAGCTCGCGCGGCACATCATCCATACCTACCCGGATTTCTACAAATGGTATGGCGAGAAGGACTTCACCTGGAACAAGATCCGCCAGTCGAACCGCAATCCGTTGCTCGCGATGAATATCGGCGCCGACGGACTGAAAACCGGCTTCACCAAGGAGGCCGGCTATGGTCTGGTCGGTTCCGCGGTACAGAACGATCTGCGGTTGATCGTGGTGGTGAACGGCCTGAAATCGGCGACCGAACGCGCAGACGAGGCGCGGCGTCTGCTGAATTTCGGCTTCAACGGGTTCGAATCGCGCGTGCTGTTTGAGCAGGGACAGCGCATTGGCGATGCTCGGGTCTACGGTGGCGAGGAACGCTACGTCCCGCTGGAAGCGCAGGGCAAGGCGCCGATCCGGCTGATGGTCCCGAAGAACACCACGGATCGCATCGTCGCTCGTGTCGTCTATCGCGGGCCGGTGCGGGTTCCGGTCGCGCAGGGTCAGCCGATTGGTGTGCTGAAGGTCTGGCGCGGCGACAATGTTGCGCTGGAGATCCCGTTGCAGGCGGCAGAACCGGTCGCGGGTGGACCGCTGCATCGGCGCGCGATGGACGGACTGACGGAATTGTTCGGCGGCTGGTTCCGCGCCGGCCTTCAAAAGCTATAAAGTCAGAAGCCGATATCGGCGGTCCGATCGGCCGGGGCGACCAGCATGCGCGGTAAATTCATCACCTTTGAAGGCGGCGAGGGGACCGGAAAGTCGACACAGGCGCAGAGGCTTGCGGAACGGCTGAAGGTGCTCGGGATTGCGGTGACGCAGACGCGAGAACCGGGCGGCTCCCCCGGCGCCGAAGTCATCCGGCATGTGATCCTGTCCGGTGCGGCCAAGCCGCTTGGCGCGGAAGCCGAGGCCATGCTGTTTGCTGCCGCGCGCGAAGATCATATCGCGCATACGATCAAGCCCGCGCTGGATCGCGGCCACTGGGTGATATGCGACCGCTTTGCCGATTCGACGCGCGTCTATCAGGGCGTGCTCGGCCATGTCGATCCGCGCCTGATCAAGCGGCTGGAAAAAATCACGGTCGGGCCGAACAAGCCCGATCTCACCATCATTCTCGATGCACCGGCGGAGACCGGTCTTGCGCGCGCCCATGCGCGGCGTGGCGACGGCGCCATCGATCGGTTCGAAAGCGAGGACATCGCCTTTCATGAGCGGCTTCGCGAGGCCTACCGGCAATTAGCGATCGCCGAGCCGGAGCGCTGCGTACTCATCGACGCCAGCGAGACGCCCGAACGGGTGACCGAGCGCGTCTGGTCGGTCGTGAACCGCAGGCTCGATCCCGCCACCGCGCCGCTCGCGATCGAGGAAATTGGTTCGTGAGCCGGGCATCGGCCGGCACGGATGATGACGGCATTCCGCATCCGCGGCAAACCGGCGACCTGTTCGGGCACGCCGCAGCCGAGCGCACCCTGCTGGATGCCTATTGCTCGGGACGCATCCCGCATGCCTGGCTGATCGGCGGGCCACCTGGCATCGGCAAGGCGACGCTGGCGTTTCGCATGGCGCGCTTTGTTCTCGCACATCCCGACCCGGCAGCACCCGCGGTTCAAGCCGCCGCAACACTCGCGGTGGCGTCGGATCACCGGGTCGCCGGTATGGTTGCAGCCCAATCGCATCCCGATCTGCTGGTGCTGGAGCGCACATTATCCGACACCGGCAAGCTGCGGACGGTCATCCGGGTCGACGACGCCCGCAAGGTGGCGTCGTTTCTTGGCGCGACGGCGGGCCTCGGCGGATGGCGGGTGGGGATCGTGGACGCCGTCGACGATCTCAATTCTGAAAGCGCCAATGCGCTGCTGAAGGGTCTGGAAGAGCCGCCCGCGCGCACGTTGTTCCTTCTGGTGAGCCACGCTCCCGGCTCGGTGCTGCCCACCATCCGGTCGCGCTGCCATCGTTTGCTGTTGCGCGCATTGGCGCCTGATGAGCTCGCGCGGGCGCTGGCCGCGGCAAAAGGAGAGGAGCCGGACCCGGCCATCGTCGCGGCGTCCGAAGGCAGCGTGAGCCGTGCGCTGTCGCTGTCGGAAGGCCCGGCGTTCAAATTGCGCAAGCAGATGACCACCCTGCTGGCGCGATTGCCGGCGATTGACATGCGCGAATTGCACGCGCTCGCCGATGGTCTCGCGATGGCGGACGCACGCGTGTTCGAAATCGTCATGGACAGTGTGAGCGACTGGCTCTCGGCCCGCCTGGCGGACTGCACTCACGACAAGGACAAGGCGGCCCGCGTGGCGCTCGTCTGGAGCGATCTGAATATCGCGGCGCGCGAGGTCGATACCTATAATCTCGATCGGAAGCCTCTGATCTTCAAAACATTCGGCCGCCTTGCCGATGCCGCACGCGGCTGATAGCTCTCGGCTCGAATTCCGCAGAACCGCGATAAACGCGGTTATTCTCCTCCGAAACCGCATCCGCTGACGGCCGAGTGATCCATGGCGAAAAAGTCGAAGTCCAAGCAACGCAAGACCGCGAAGAAGTCGGCGAAGCCAGCGGCCGGCGCGCGCAAGACCAAACGCGCGAGCAAGGCCAAACGCGCGAGCAAAGCCAAACGCAAGAGCAAGGTCGCAGCCAGCAGCAAGACGTCGACGGCGGCCCGGAAGAAGAAGCTGGCCGGTAAAAAATCGGCGGCCCGCAAAAAGCCATCGGCGAAAAAGAGCAGGGCACCGGTCCAGGCGACCAAAGTCGCCGCCAAGAAAAACAAGAAAGCGGCCGCAGCCAGGAAGAAGCCTGCGAAGAAGGCTGCCGCCCGCAAGGCTCCCGCGCCAACGCGAAAGACGCGACTTGCCAAGCCTGCGAAACCCGTAGCTCCTGCGGCACAGACAAATGAGCGGCCATTGGCTCCGGCGGCGGTGCCGGCACCGGCTGTGATCAAGCCGGCGCCGAAGCCCCGTCCCAAGCTTCCGCCGGCGCCCCAGCTCGATCTCCGTCCCGCTGCGACCGAGACGCCCGCGCGCCGCAGCTACTACATCACCACCGCGATTTCGTATCCGAACGGCGTACCGCATATCGGTCACGCCTATGAAGCCATTGCGACCGATGCCATCGCCCGCTTCATGCGCCTCGACGGCTATGACGTCTATTTCCTCACCGGCACCGACGAACACGGACAGAAGATCCAGCAGACCGCCGCGCGCGAAGGATTGACCGCCCGGGAACTGGTCGAGCGCAACGTGCCGCGCTTCCAGGCGATGGTCGAGCGGATGAACTGCTCGAATGACGACTTCATCCGCACCACGCAGGATCGCCACCATGCCTCGTCCAAGGCGATCTGGGAGAAGATGGAGGCCAATGGCGACATCTATCTCGCCAAATATGCGGGATGGTATTCGGTGCGCGACGAGCGCTATTTCGCCGAAGACGAAACCCGGCTGAACGAGCAGGGCACCCGGCTTGCGATCGAGACCGGCACGCCGGTCGAATGGGTGGAGGAGGAGAGCTACTTCTTCCGGCTCTCCGCCTATCAGGACAAGCTGCTCGACCTCTACGCAGAGCATCCCGACTTCGTGCTGCCGAAGGAGCGCCTGAACGAGGTCGCGAGCTTCGTGAAGGGCGGCCTGCAGGATCTGTCGATCTCGCGCACCACCTTCGACTGGGGCGTGCGGGTGCCCGGCAACGACAAGCACATCATGTATGTGTGGGTCGATGCGCTGACGAATTACATCACCGCGATCGGCTATCCCGATGTCGACAGCGAGATGTTCCGCAAATACTGGCCGGCCGATCTGCATGTGATCGGCAAGGACATCGTGCGCTTCCACGCGGTCTATTGGCCGGCTTTCCTGATGTCGGCCGGAGTGGCCGTTCCTCGCCGCATCTTCAGCCACGGCTTCCTGTTCAACCGCGGCGAGAAGATGTCGAAATCGACGGGTAACGTCGTCGATCCGTTCACGCTGGCCGACACGTTTGGCGTCGACCAGATTCGCTATTTCTTTCTGCGCGAAGTGCCGTTCGGCCAGGACGGTAATTACAGCTACGAGGCGATCGCCACCCGCATCAATGCGGAACTGGCGAACGACCTCGGCAACCTCGCACAGCGCTCGTTGTCGATGATTGCGAAGCAACGCGGTGGCGTGATGCCGGAGCCGGGCGAATTCTCGGCCGGCGACAAGGCCATGCTAGCGGCCGCCGACGGCATGCTCGAGGGTGCACGCGAGGCGATGAAAACGCAGGCGCTGCATCAGGTGCTGAATCAGGTCTGGACCGTGGTGGCCGATGCCAATCGCTATTTCGCGGCCGAGGCGCCATGGGCGCTGGCGAAGACCGATCCCGAACGGCAATCCACGGTGCTGTATGTGACGGCGGAAGTGGTCCGGCAGGTTGCGATCCTGGCGCAGCCTTTCGTACCGGAATCGGCCGGCAAACTGCTCGATCTGCTGGCGGTGCCGGCGGATGAGCGGGATTTCACGAGGCTAGGCGGCGGACACCGGCTCGCTTCCGGCGTCAATCTGCCCGCTCCCGTTGCGGTGTTCCCGCGCTATATCGACACCGAGGCCGCCAAGGCCTGAGGTGCGGCGGCAGGCAGCGATGACGGTGCTCTACGAAAATCTTAAGCGGGCCAAGCGGGCGCGGTTCAGCATCGTGACCGCGGTGGTCTGGTCGGTGGGCTGGTTTTACTGGGCCAGCGTATTGTGGACCGGCGGGACCCGGCCGGCGGCGATTGCGATCGTCATCGCGATCGGCTTGCTGCCGCTGGTGGCGCTGCATTTCTACGGCAACGTTTATGTGGTGCGGATTGTCCGCAACGGCGACGTGGCCGACATCACCACGCTTGGGCTCTACGCCAATCGCGATTTCAGTGTTCCGCTGGCGGCGATCCTCGACGTCGCCAGACCCGAAGCCACCGGGATGACCATCCGGGTCGCCGGGCGGCGAACGCCTTTTCTTGTGGATTTGCAGGCGGAGCATAGCGATATGAACGCAATCGCGGCGCTCGCCAATCACGCTGCCGCCAAAGGGTCCTGAACGCCATGCTGGTCGACAGCCATTGCCATCTCGATTTCCCCGACCTTGCCGCCGATCTCGACGGCGTGGTCAGCCGCGCGCGCGCGGCCGGCATCGGCCGCATGGTGACGATCTCGACCCGGGTGCGCCGGCTGCCGGATTTGCTTGCGATCACCGAACGCCACGGCGACGTATTCTGTTCGGTCGGTACGCATCCGCATCACGCCCATGAGGAACTGGACATTACGGCCGCCGATCTGATCGCGAAATCCGCCCATCCCAAGGTGGTTGCCATTGGCGAAGCCGGGCTCGATTATTTCTACGACAAATCCCCACGCCCGGCCCAGGAGCAAGGCTTCCGCGCCCATATCGCCGCCGCGCGCGCAACCGGACTGCCGCTGGTGATCCATTCCCGCGAGGCCGACGAGGACATGGCGCGCATCCTGGAAGAGGAAATGGGGAAGGGGGCCTTCCCTGCCGTTCTGCATTGCTTCACCGGCGGCGCCGAGCTTGCACGGCGCGCGATTGCGCTCGGCCTGCATATCTCCTTCACCGGCATCCTGACCTTCAAAGCCTCGCAGGCACTGCGCGACATCGCGGCCTCGCTGCCGGCGGACCGCATTCTGGTCGAGACCGACGCGCCGTACCTGGCGCCCGGCAAATATCGCGGCAAGCGCAACGAGCCGGCCTATGTGGTCGAGACCGCAAGGACGCTGGCCGAAACGCGCGGCGTCTCGGCGGCGCAGATCGCCGAGCAGACCACCGAGAACTTCTTCCGCCTTTTCAACAAGGTGCCGCGTAACATCTCAGCCGCCGCATGAGCACGATCGTCACGATTCTCGGCTGTGGCTCGTCCGGCGGCGTACCGCGCCCGGCGCTGGGCTGGGGCGCGTGCAATCCGGACAATCCGAGAAACCGGCGGCGTCGCTGTTCGATCCTGGTCGAGCAGGCCGGCCCCGCCGGAACGACCTCCGTGCTGGTGGATACGTCGCCGGACCTTCGCGAGCAGCTTCTGGATGCGAACGTCACCAAGCTCGACGGCGTGCTGTTCACCCATGAGCATGCCGACCACACCCACGGCATCGACGATCTGCGTGGATTGTTCATCAAGCATCGCCGCCGCATCGATGCCTATCTCGACGAGCCGACATCGCGGTCGCTGCACGCGCGCTTCGGCTATTGCTTCATGACGCCGCCCGGCAGCGCGTATCCGCCGATCCTGACCGAGCACCGGATCCGGCCCGGCGAGCCGGTCTCGATCCAGGGCGATGGCGGCGCCGTGACCGCGCTGCCGGTGCTGCTCGACCACGGCGACATTCCATGCCTCGGCTTCCGGTTCGGCGGCATCGCATACACGGCCGACCTGGTCGGGATGCCCGATGAGAGCGCGGAGGCGCTGACCGGGCTCGATGTCTGGATCGTGGACGCGCTGCGCCATACGCCGCATCCGAGCCATTTCTCGCTGTCGGACGCGCTCGACTGGATCGGCAGGCTGAAGCCGAAGCGGGCGATCCTGACCAACATGCACACCGACCTGGATTACGACGCGCTGCGCGAGGCGCTGCCGCCGCATGTCGAGCCGGGCTATGACGGCCTGCAGATTTCCGCTTGAGATGGCTGCCGCGGCCTGTTCGGAGATCGACGCAAGCCATTGTGTTAAAACGGGTTTGCCGTCACGAGGCAGCGCAGATAGCGATCCAAGTGCTTGGGCCACGGCCTAAACAGCCTATCTAACAATATTCCATAATATGTCTTATGCGAATCGGGGATTGCGGTTCCTGGCTCCTGGGGACGGCGCTCGATAAAGGCTTGTGTTGAACGCCACCGCACCGGCAGATCGTCTTCATGACCTCCGCCATCAAGCCCTCCCGCGACCTCCAGCGCCTGATCGATATCATGGCGGCGCTTCGCACGCCGGTCACCGGTTGCCCGTGGGACCTGAAGCAGGATTTTGGGTCGATAGCGCCATACACCATCGAGGAAGCCTACGAGGTCGCGGATGCAATCGCGCGCGGCGATCTCGACGACCTGAAGGACGAACTCGGCGACCTGCTGCTGCAGGTGGTCTTCCACGCGCGGATGGCCGAAGAGCAAGGCAGCTTTGCCTTCGATGATGTGGTGCTGGCGATCACCGAAAAGCTGATCCGGCGGCATCCGCATGTGTTCGGCGATACGGCCGAGCTGACGCCCGACGAAGTCAAAGGTCTGTGGGACAGGATTAAGGCCGAAGAGAAAGCCGAGCGCCGGCAACGGCGAGGCCGTGACGACGAAGCGGGCGCCCTCGCCGGCATTCCCGTCGGCATGCCGGCGTTGACGCGCGCGCTCAAGCTTCAGCAGAAGGCCTCGAAGGTCGGCTTCGACTGGAACGATCCGAAGTCGGTTCTGGCGAAGATCCGCGAGGAAGCGGATGAACTTGAGGCGGCGCTGTCCGGCATGCACAAGGACGCCGCCGCGGACGAGATCGGCGATTTGTTCTTCGCGCTGGTCAACCTCGCCCGGCATCTCGACGTCGATCCGGATGCAGCCTTGCGCGGCACCAATGCGAAATTCGAACGACGCTTCGCCTTCATCGAGGCGGCGCTGTCGCGTCTTGGCAGGACGCCGCAGGATGCCACCCTGGCGGAGATGGATGCGCTTTGGGATCAGGCCAAGGTGGACGAAAGAAAAGCGAACCAGAGGGAGCCGGCCGAAGGCGGTGTTGCCGCTCAGGAGACCGGTATAGCACCGGCAAAGCGCGTCCGGACCTGACCGGCCTTGACCGGATCGGCGCGCACGCTCAAGGCCACCTTGCCGTCTTCCAGCGATGTTCGGGCGATCACTTCGGTGTTGCGGTGGAGCCAGGACAAGCCTGCGCCGTCTGCGCCGTCCAGCACCAGGTCGAGCACGATCCGGGTCTCTGCGAGGCGTGCTTCGATGGCGGCCAGCAACGTATCGATGCCCTCGCCCGTCAGCGCCGATACCAGGATCGGCTGCTGATCAGGCGCTACGCGCGCGGCCATGTTGTCGACCCGCGCCCGCGACTCGGCGTCCAGTGCATCGATCTTGTTCCAGACTTCGATCACGCGGCCGCGTCGCGCTTCATCGATCCCGAGCGCTTTCAGCACCTCCTGCACGTCCTCGAGCTGCGCCTCGGTATCCTCGTGCGAAATATCCCGGACATGCAGGATGACGTCGGCCTCGGTCACCTCCTCCAGCGTGGCGCGGAACGCCGCGACCAGCATCGTCGGCAATTCGGAAATGAAGCCCACGGTATCGGACAGGATGACGCGCGTGCCGTGCGGAAGGTCGATCGCCCGCAGCGTCGGGTCGAGGGTCGCGAACAGCATGTCGGCCTCGAGCACCTTCGCCCGCGTCATGCGGTTGAACAGGGTCGACTTGCCGGCATTGGTGTAACCGACCAGGGCCGCGATCGGGTAAGGCACCCTCGCCCGGCTGGCGCGATGCAGCTTGCGCCGCTTCTTGACCTTTTCCAGTTCGGCCTCGATCCGCGCGATGCGTTCCTCGATGACGCGCCTGTCGGCTTCGATCTGGGTCTCGCCCGGGCCGCCGAGAAAGCCGAAGCCGCCGCGCTGCCGCTCCAGATGGGTCCACGAGCGGACCAGCCGGCTCTTCTGATAGGTCAGATGCGCAAGCTCGACCTGCAGCACGCCCTCCTTGGTCTGGGCGCGCTTGCCGAAGATCTCGAGGATCAGCCCGGTGCGGTCCAGCACCTTCGCGGACCAGGCCTTTTCCAGATTGCGCTGCTGCACCGGCGACAGCGCGCAGTCCATCACCACAAGCCCGATGTCATGCGCTTTGACGAGGCCGGCAATCTCCTCGACCTTGCCCTTGCCGATAAAGGTCGCGGGCCGGATCTCGCTCAGCGCGACGATCCCGGTGTCGATCACGTCGAGATCGATCGCGAGCGCGAGCCCGGCGGCCTCCTCCATGCGCGCCTGCGGCGACCGCATGGCGCTGCCCGCCGTCGATTTCTGCTGGCGCAGATAGGGTCCGATGACCAGCGCACGGCCGGTGGTCTTGCCCGGATCGTCCGTGCTCAACTGGCCCGCATTCTGCTCGCGACGGCGTGGCTGCAACGCGAATCCCGGTTCGGCGCTAGGAGCTCAGATTGGCCACTCTAGCCCTTCTCGCCGGCGCCTTCCTCGGCACCCTCGAACAGTTGGATCGGGTGTCCCGGCATGATGGTCGATATGGCATGTTTGTAGACCAGCTGCGAGTGCCCGTCCCGCCGCAGCAGCACGCAGAAATTGTCGAACCATGTCACGACGCCCTGCAGCTTGACGCCGTTCACGAGGAAGATCGTGAGCGGAATCTTGGCCTTGCGGACGTGGTTGAGGAAAGTGTCCTGGAGGTTTTGTTGTCGTTCGGCGGCCATGGCCGTTCGTTCCATTTTCTTGCCCGCGGACCCCGTACCCGCAGGACGTTATTGCCAAGTCTCATCGTCCCTCGTTCGTGTCACCCACGAGGACTTGGGGCGACGTATTAGATGGCACGGCCGGAGCCCGCGCAAGCCCAACATGGGCGCATACGGCCCCACCAAACGGACAAATCGTCACGATTCCTCTGCATAGCGGTGGAAATCCGCACGCAAGGCGCTCGCGATCAGGCCGGGTGCGCCGTTTCCGATCGGCTGTCCGTCGATCCGGACAACCGGCATCACGATCTGGCTGGCCGAGGTGATGAACGCTTCGCGGGCGCCCACCGCCTCGGCAACGGTAAATGGGCGCTCCACCAGAGTGAGATCGTGAGCCTTGAGGACGTCGAGCAGCACGGTCCGGGTGATGCCCTTGAGGATCGCCCGGTCGGCGGCGCGGGTCACGACCTCGTTGCCGGCGGTCACGATCCAGGCGTTCGACGACGACCCCTCGGTGACCGTCCCGTCCCCGGCGACGAACCAGGCCTCGCGAGCGCCCTGCTCGCGCGCGGCCTGCTTCGCCAGCACATTTGGCAGAAGCGCGATCGACTTGATGTCGACCCGGTCCCATCGGTTGTCCGGCACAGTCACCACGGCGATCCCGTCCGCGGCCAGCCGCTCGGTCTTGGCCGGATCGATTCGGCTGGCCGTGACCACGATGGCCGGACGCGTATCGTCGGCGGGAAATGCGTGGTCGCGCTTCGCAACGCCCCTCGTGATCTGCAGATAGACGATGCCGTTTCGCACGCCGTTGCGACGGACCACCTCGTGCAACACGACGTCCAGCGCACGAAGCGACATCGGCATCGCGATCCGCAATTCGGCGAGCGAGCGCTGGAGCCGCTCCATGTGCCGGCGCTGGTCGATCAGCCGGCCTCCCCTCACCTCGCAGACTTCGTAGACGCCGTCGGCGAACTGGTAGCCGCGATCCTCGACATGAACCGCGGCGTCGCGGTGCGGCAGGTAGCGACCGTTCACATAGGCGATGCGCGGCACGGCAATCTCGCTCTGTCGTCTCAGCCGATTCCCAGCGCTTTGAGCTTGCGATGCAGGGCGGATCGCTCCATGCCGACGAACTCGGCGGTGCGAGAAATGTTTCCGCCGAACCGGCTGATCTGCGCCACGAGATATTCGCGCTCGAACATCTCGCGGGCCTCCCGCAGCGGCAGGCTCATGAGCTGTTCGCCGCCATTGCCGTTCGGCATCGAGGGCACCATCGAGCCCACATCTTGCGGCAGCATGCTCGACGAGATGACAGCATTGGGATCGCCGCCGGCGAGGATCATCAGCCGTTCGACATTGTTGCGAAGCTGGCGGACATTGCCCGGCCAGTCATGCGATTGCAGCACCGCCATCGCGTCGTCGCCGATCGTGCGCTTCGGCAGGCCGGTGGCGGCCGAAATCTGGTCCATGAAATATTCGACCAGCATCGGGATATCCTCGCGCCGCTCGGCAAGCGGCGGCACCCGGATCGGCACCACCGACAGCCGATGGTAGAGATCCTCGCGGAAATGTCCGGCCGCGATCTCGCCCTCCAGGTTGCGGGCGGTCGAGGAAATGATCCGCACGTCCACGGCGACCTTGGTATTGCCGCCGACGCGATGGAACGTCTGGTCGACCAGCACGCGCAGGATCTTGTTCTGGGTTTCGCGCGGCATGTCGGCGATCTCGTCGATGAACAACGTGCCGCCATGCGCCTCCTCCAGCGCGCCGGCCTTGCGGGCCTGGCCGCCATTGGACTGCTCGACGCCGAACAGCTCGACCTCCATCAATTCCGGCGTGATCGCGGCGGCGTTGATGACAACGAACGGTCCGCTCGCGCGGGCCGACAGATTGTGAACCGAACGCGCGCACAATTCCTTGCCGGAGCCCGAGGTGCCGATGATCATGATGCGGCTGTTGGTCGGCGCGACCTTTTCGATCGTCTGCCGTAACTGGTTCATGGCAGGCGATTTGCCGATCAGCGCGGCGGGCACCGGCGAGATCGCCTTGAGTTCTTTCACCTCACGCTTGAGGCGCGAATTCTCCAGCGCCCGATCCGCCACCAGCACCAGGCGATCGGCCTTGAACGGCTTCTCGATGAAGTCATAGGCGCCGCGCCTGATGGCGGCGACCGCGGTCTCGATGTTGCCGTGGCCGGAAATCATCACGACCGGCAGGTCGGGATATTGCTCCTTCGCGGCATCGAGAATTTGCAGGCCGTCGAGTTTCGATCCCTGCAGCCAGATATCGAGAAACAGCAGATTGGGCCGGCGCAGCTTGATCGCCGAAAGCGCATCGTCGGCGTCGCGTGCGGTGCGCGTCGAATAGCCTTCGTCCTGGAGAATGCCCGCGACCAGTTCGCAGATGTCGGGTTCGTCGTCGACGATGAGAATTTCTGCCGTCATGATGTTACGCTGCTCGCAAGCCGGGATTTATCGTCGGTGTTAGAACTCGTGCTGCTGGGTTGCGGCGGATTGACGGCAAAGCGCAGCCTTATCCACGCGCCTCTGCGTCCCGCTTCTTTTTCCGATGCGTCATGCAATTCGATGCCGCCGCCATGCTCTTCCAGAATCTTGCCGACAATCGCAAGGCCCAGGCCGGTGCCCTTCTCGCGAGTGGTGACATAGGGTTCGAGCAGGCGCGAGCGGTTCTCCTTCGGCAGACCGATGCCGTTGTCGATCACGTCAATGAAGACCTGACCATCGCTTTGCGTGGCCGAGACCTCGATCCGGCCCTTCTCGGAGCCGTCGGGCAGCGCGGAAATGGCCTCGGTGCCATTCTTGATGATATTGGTGAGCGCCTGCGATACCAGGCGCCGGTCGAACCGTGCCAGCATCGGATCTTCGGAAATCGACAGGTCGATATCGACATCCGGATGCCCGACCCGCATCAGAAAGACCGCCTGGCGTACGGTATCGGCGACATCTTCCTGCTCCATCACCGGTTTTGGCATGCGCGCGAAGCGGGAGAATTCATCGACCATCCGGCGGATATCGTCGACCTGGCGAACGATCGTGTCGGTACATTGCTCGAAGATCGCGCGGTCCTCGACGATCACCTTGCCGTATTTGCGGCGCAGCCGTTCGGCCGACAGCTGGATCGGAGTCAGCGGGTTCTTGATCTCGTGCGCGATGCGTCTGGCGACATCGGCCCATGCGGAGGTGCGTTGCGCCGCCACGAGGTCGGTGATGTCGTCGAGCGTGACCACATAGCCGTGCTCGGCATCGGCGGATTGTTCTGTGGCAACCCGGACCGACAGATTGCGCTCGCGCGCCTTGCGGCTCAACGTCACCTGCCCCTGCGCCAGCCGCTGGCCGCCCTCGATCGCCTGCCCGACAAGCTCGGCAAGCTCGGGGACGACATCGAGCAGCGGCTTGCCCATCACGTCCGTGCTGGGCGAGCCGATCAACTGCTCGGCTGACCGGTTCAGGATGCTGATCTTGCCGTCATGGTCGACACCGATGATGCCTGCGCTGGCGCCGGCGAGCACCGCTTCGCTGAAGCGGCGCCGGCTGTCGATCAGGTCACGGGCGCTCATCAGGTCATCGCGCTGCGTCCGCAGATCGTGCGTCATCCGGTTGAAGGTCTCGCCCAATTGTCCGAGATCGCCCTCCGACCGGTTCACCGGCACCTGCACGTGCAGATTGCCGGTCGCAACCACATTGGCTGCGCCGATCAGGCGGCGAATGGGTGCGACCAGGCGGTTGGCGAAATTCAGGCCGATCAGCACCGCCGACAAGAGCACGATCAGCGCGATCACCGTATACATCAGCCCAAAGGCCACGGTGACACCGGCCCTGCGCGATTCCATCAGCGCATAGTCGGACACGCTTGCCCGTGTATCGCGCAAATGCGCGACCACCCGCGGATCGAGCGAGCGCACCACATAAAGATACGTCGCATCGAAGTTGCGCAGCTTGATGATACCGGCGACGTAATTCGCGCCCGGAATGACCGCGATCTGCGGCTGGGTCTCGTTCAACGACTTGAGGACGTCCTTATTCGGGATCGCAAAATCCTGGGTCGTGCGCAGCGTGGTGCGCTCCACGACTTCCAGCTCGGAGTTGAGCATGACGGCGACCTGAAGCCCGCGGATGGTCGCCTGGGCGGTGAAAAATTGCTGAAACCGGTCGCGCTCGGAATCGAACAGCGGTTTGGCGCGCGCCACGTCCTGCGCCATGGCAAGAATGTCGCCGCGGATCATCTGCGCGTGTTCGCCAAGATAGGCTTCCGCGACCGACAGCGAATTCTCGATGATCGCCTTGGTGCGAGCCGAGAAAAAGCGGTCGAGGCCGCGATCGAGGGTAACGGTGGCGACAATCGCAACCAGAATGGTGGGGACCGCGGCGATGATCGCGAACAGCCCCACGATCCGCACATGCAGTCTCGATCCGGCGCGGCCGTGGCGGCGCGCCTGGACGATCTGCATGATTTCGCGGGTGATGATGGCGACCAGCAGCAGCGCCGCCAGTCCGTTGATCCCGAGGAGGCTGACGACGACGTTGTGCGTCGGCGGCAGCGGCGTCAGTCCCGACAGGACCAGAAAGGTCGCCAGCGCCGACAACAGGGCCGCGCCCACGGCCACGAATCCGATGGCACGCCATGGCAGGCGGCGCGGCGGAGTTTGGGCGGTCGATTTCTCGAGCGGCAACGATTGGTCCGCGCTAGCCATCGCCCCCTGCGATCGTGCTTGATTGAACAGCCGAAGTCAGGCCGCAATGGTGTATTTATACAACATTGTTGCGAGATTGCGACAATTCCGCGGCGACGCGGTCAGCTTGTCGTGCGGATAACCTGGATATCCAGGTCCCTGATCTTCTTCCGCAGGGTATTGCGATTGACCCCGAGCAGATCGGCCGCCCGGATCTGGTTGCCCCGGGTGGCGGTCAAAGCCGCAGTCAGCAGCGGGTATTCCACTTCGCGCAGCACCCGATGGTACAGGCCCGGGGGCGGCAAGCCGTCCTGGAAACCGGAGAAATAGCGGGCGAGGTTGCGCTCCACCGCAGCCGACAGATTATCCGGTGCGCCGGTTTCCACATCCTGGGTGACGGCCGGCTGTGTTAGCTCGGATTCGATCACCGCCAATGTGATGACGTCGTGGGGGTAGAGCGCGGCAAGCCGGCGCGCGAGATTTTCCAGCTCGCGCACATTGCCGGGCCACGAATATTTCTTCAGACGCTCCTGGGCAGCCTGGTCGATCTGCTTGCCCGGCAAACCCTCGCGCTCGGCGATCGCAAAGAAATGACGCAGCAGATCGGGGACGTCCTCCGGACGCTCGCGCAGCGGCGGCAGCCTCAGCGGCACCACGTTCAGGCGGAAGAACAGATCTTCGCGGAACAGGCCCTGCTGGATCAGAATCCGCAAATCCTTGTTGGTGGCGGCGACGATGCGCACGTCGGTCTTGATAGGCGTGCGGCCGCCGACCGTGGTGTATTCGCCTTGCTGCAGTACGCGCAGCAGCCGCGTCTGCGCTTCCATCGGCATGTCGCCGATCTCATCGAGGAATAACGTGCCGCCCTCCGCCTGCTCGAAACGGCCGGACGAACGCGTATTGGCGCCGGTGAACGCACCCTTCTCGTGGCCGAACAATTCGGACTCGATCAGGTCGCGCGGGATCGCGGCCATGTTGATGGCGACGAACGGACCGCCGCGCCGCTTCCCGTAATCATGCAGCGCACGCGCCACCAGTTCCTTGCCGGTCCCGGACTCGCCCGTGATCATGACCGTCAGGTCGGTCTGCATCAGCCGCGCCAGCAGGCGGTAGATTTCCTGCATCGCAGGAGAACGCCCGACCAGCGGGATCGAGGAATCGATCTCGTCCGGCTTCGTGTTGCGCGGCTTGTCCTTCGGCTCCGACAGCGCCCGGCCGACGATGCCGATCAGTTCCTTCAGATCGAACGGCTTGGGGAGATATTCGTAAGCGCCACGTTCCGAGGCCCGGATCGCGGTCATGAAGGTGTTCTGCGCGCTCATCACGATGATCGGCAGTTCAGGCCGCAATTTCTTGATGCGAGGGATCAGCTCGAACGCATTCTCATCCGGCATCACCACATCGGTGATCACCAGATCGCCCTCGCCCTGGCTGACCCAGCGCCAGAGTGTTGCCGCGTTGCTGGTGGACCGGACTTCATAACCCGCCCGGGACAAGGCCTGGTTGAGTACGGTTCGAATCGCGGCGTCGTCGTCAGCGACGAGTATGTTTCCCGCAGGCATTTGCATTCAGCCTCGGCTGCTCATTGGGCTTGCGCCTCCGCTGGTTCCGGCTCTTCGGCCAGAACCGGATCGGAGCCATTTCCGGCATACATCGGCATCAGGACCCGGAAGGTCGTATGCCGGGATTGAGATTCGCATTCGATGATGCCGCCATGATCGCCAATGATTTTCGCAACCAATGCAAGTCCGAGGCCAGATCCCGATTGCTTGGTGGTCACGAAGGGGTCGAACATGTGATGCAGCAGGTCCGCAGGCACGCCCGGACCGTTGTCCTTGATGCAGAATTCCATCGGCAGCGACACCCGCGACCGGCTGCCCGGCAGCGTCAGCCGAACGCCCGGACGGAACGCCGTGGTCATGTGGATCTCGCCGTCGATCGCGCCCTCGCCGATCGCCTCGGCGGCATTCTTCACGAGATTCAGGAAAACCTGCACCAGCTGATCGCGGTTGGCGAGAACCGGCGGCAGCGAGGGATCGTATTCTTCGACGAAGCGGATGTGGCGCGCGAAGCCGGACTGCGCGAGCCGCTTCACGTGTTCGAGCACGGCATGGATGTTGACCGGCGCGCGCTCGATCGGGCGCTCGTCGGCGAACACCTCCATGCGATCGACCAGCTTCACGATGCGGTCGGCCTCGTCGCAGATCAGCCGGGTCAGCGTGCGGTCTTCGTCGCCGGCGGATTGTTCGAGCAATTGCGCGGCGCCGCGAATGCCCGAGAGCGGGTTCTTGATCTCGTGCGCAAGCATCGATGCGAGTGCGCTGACCGAGCGCGCCGCGCCGCGATGCGTCAGCTGGCGGTCCATCTTGTCGGCGATGGTGCGCTCCTGCAGCATCACCACCACGTGGCCCTGACGTTCGGGCAACGGCGCGACATACAGGTCGACGATGTGTTCGCCGGGATTGCGCGGGGTCGAAAGATCGACCCGGTATTCGTTGACCGCGCCGCCGTGTTCACGCACCTGATCGACCAACGCCAGCAGCGGACTGCCGAACGGGATCAGTTCGCGCAGCAGGTGACGCTTGAGCAGCGGGACCGAAACTTCGAAGAAATTCTCGGCCGCGACATTGGCGTCGACGATCTTGCCGTCCGCAGCGACGACGACGACCGGCAACGGCAGCGCGTTTACGACCGCGTCCGGACTGCCTGCGAGAAAACTGGCGGGGCGAAAACTCATGCCGCGGCCCTCAATCCCGGTGTGTTGGAAGCGTCTGTGGCAACCGCCTCGAGCGCCGAATAAGCCTCTGCCAGCAGGCGCAGGGTCTCCCCCGGCGTGTCGGCGGTGAGAACCGGCCCGCGCAGCGACTTCACGACCTCGGCGGGGGCACCGGCATAGTCGCCGGCTACGTCGATCGCGGCTGCGAGATGCTTGCGCGCATGTCGCCGCCCGATCTCGATGCCGTGATGGCTGACGAGCTCCTGGTACAGCGTGCTCGCAATTCTGAATTGCTCCGGCAGCGACGGATCGCCTTCGGTCGCCCCGCCCTCGAGATGCCGCGCGACCTGACCGGGAAGCCACGGCCGTCCAAGGGCTGCCCGGCCGATCATCACCAGGTCGGCGCCGGATTCCGCCAGCGCGATGCGCGCTTGGTCGCATGTGGTGACATCGCCATTCACCACCACGGGGATCGAGACTGCCTGCTTCACGGCGCGGACTGCGGACCAGTCGGCGTTGCCTTTATAGAATTGATTGCGGGTGCGGCCATGCACGGTGACCAGCTTGACCCCGGATGCCTCGGCCCGGCGCGCCAGTTCGGGCGCATTCATGCAATCGCGATCCCAGCCAAGCCGCATCTTGAGCGTCACCGGAACCGAGACGGCGCCGACGGTCGCGTCGATCAGCGTCATGGCGTGATCGAGATCGCGCATTAGCGCCGAGCCCGACTGGCCGTTGGTCACATGCTTGGCCGGGCAGCCCATATTGATATCGATGATGTCGGCGCCGGCCGCTTCCGCGATGCGCGCCCCTTCCGCCATCCAATGGGCTTCGCAACCGGCGAGTTGAATTGCGTTGATGGCGACACCGCTGCCGTCGGCGCGTAGCACTGCGTCGCGGCGGCCATCGGCAAGCTTTGACGTCGCAACCATCTCGGATACGACTAGGCCGGCGCCGAGACTCTCCGCCAACCGGCGGAACGGGGCATCGGTCACGCCGGACATCGGAGCCAGCACGACCGGGTTCGGGACCGGCAAACTTCCGATCGTGATCTGTGTGGCGTTCATGCTTGCAGGGTCTGCACAAATTGTAGGCGGATTGATCGATGCATAGAGTTTAGCCAATCTGGAGACGGACACAAGTGCTGCAGTGCAAAAAGGGTTACTTTGTGTGCATGAGTTTTGACCCTATGAGCAATGGTATTTTGGTAGCATGACGGGCTCGAACACTGCCGTTATTCTGGTCGCGGCCGGCCGCGGCCGACGCAGCGGCGAAGGGATTCCCAAACAGTACCGGCCGATTGGCGGCACCTCAGCGCTGCGCCGGAGCATCGGCTTGTTCCATGGGACGCCGGGCGTGTCACGTGTACAGGTTGTCATTCATCCGGACGACCGCGAGCTTTACGACGAAGCAGCCCAAGGGTTCGACCTCCCCCCGCCCGTGCCGGGCGGCGAGACCCGGCAGGCGTCGGTCCTCGCCGGCCTTGCGGCGCTGGAACCGGAGCGGCCAACCCAGGTGCTGATCCACGACGCCGCCCGGCCTTTCGCATCGCCCGCCTTAGTCGCGCGCGCCATTGAGGCCGCCCGAACCACCGGAGCCGCCATTCCGGCGCTGCGCATTGCCGACACGGTCAAGACCGTGGACGCCGATGGCCGGATTGCCGGAACGGCCGACCGCGACACCATGCGCGTCGTGCAGACGCCGCAGGCTTTTGCCTTCGGCCCTCTCCTCGCGGTCCATCGCAAGGCCGCACAGGCAGGCCGCGACGAATTCACCGACGATGCCGCGCTGATGGAATGGGGCGGTCATCCTGTCTTCACCTTCGAGGGCGAAAGCGGCAACTTCAAGCTGACAACGCCGGAGGATTTCATGCGGGCCGAAACCATGCTCCACGACCGGTTGTCCGATGTCCGCGCCGGCATGGGATTTGACGTTCATGAGTTCGGGCCCGGCGATCACGTCACGCTTGGCGGCGTGCGCATCGCGCATGACCACGGGCTGTCCGGTCATTCGGACGCCGACGTGGTGCTGCACGCGGCCGTCGACGCCATTCTCGGTGCGCTCGCCGAGGGCGATATCGGCGATCATTTTCCGCCGAGCGATCCGCAGTGGAAGGGCGCGACCTCGGACCGGTTCCTGAAGTTTGCCGCCGAGCGGGTCGCGAAGCGCGGCGGCATCATCGCGCATCTCGATATCAATGTGGTCAGCGAAGCGCCCAGGATCGGACCGCATCGCGATGCCATGCGCAGGCGCATTGCCGAGATCGCCGGGATCACGCCCGATCGGGTCGGCGTGAAAGCCACCACCAATGAAGGCATGGGCTTTATCGGACGCCGCGAAGGCATGGTTGCCTATGCCACCGCAACGATCCGCCTTCCCGCGAGTTGACCGGCCATGCTGGACCAGGACATCGTCGAGGCGGCGAAGCGCCTGCTCGACATCTGCAAGCGCAAGAACCTGACCGTCGCCACCGCGGAGTCCTGTACGGCGGGTCTCGTGGCCGGTACGCTGACTGAAATTCCCGGCGTCTCGAGCATGCTCGATCGCGGCTTCATCACCTATTCCAATCAGGCCAAGCAGGACATGCTCGGCGTGTCGGCCGAAACCTTGCGGTTGCACGGTGCGGTCTCGCGCGAGACCGCCGAACAGATGGCGCGTGGCGTGATCGCGCATGCGCCGGTTGATCTCGCCGTGTCGGTGACCGGGGTCGCGGGTCCCGATGGCGGCACCGCGGAGAAGCCGGTTGGCCTGGTGCATTTCGGCGCTGCTACGCGCTCCGGACGGCTGATCCATGTCGAGCGCCGCTTCGGCGATGTCGGTCGTGCGGAGGTTCGAAAGCGCTCGGTTCTGCAGGCTTTCCGGATGCTGCACGATCTGGCGGAAGGCGAAGACTCGCGACCGCCACAGGGTTGATCACAGCGACGCTTGTCAGGCGCTTTTTCGTCCGTAGATCGCGTCGGCCCGCTGTTCGAATGCCACCGCGAAGCGCCGGAAGGCAGTTTCGAACATCGCGCCCATCAGCATGCCGAGCATCCGGCTCCTGAACTCATAACTGATGAAGAATTTCACATCGCTGAGTTTTTCCTGGACGGGGTGAAACTCCCAGCGGTTCTCCATCCGGCTGAACGGGCCTTCGAGATATTCGACAAGGATCCGCAAATTCGCGCGATCAAGCGTGGCGCGGCTGCGGAAGGTCTCGCGGATCAGCTTGTAGGCAACCGTCATGTCGGCGACGATCACGACCACGCCCTCCGCCTGCTCCTTGCGGCTGCGCAGCTTCATGCCGCTGCAGAGCGGCAGGAATTCCGGATAGCGTTCGACATCGGCGACCAGATCGAACATGTCGGACGCGTTGTGGCGCACGCGCCGCGTGGTCGAGAATTCCGGCATGGGCGGCTCAGGCTCTTGCGTCGCGCGCAGCCTTCAGGCGCGCGAAATCCTCGCCCGCATGATGCGACGAGCGCGTCAGCGGAGATGCGGACACCATCAGAAAGCCCTTCGCATAGGCGATGGTCTCGTAGGACTTGAATTCGTCCGGCGGGA
This sequence comes from Pseudorhodoplanes sp., assembly GCF_059499825.1. NCBI lineage: Bacteria > Pseudomonadati > Pseudomonadota > Alphaproteobacteria > Hyphomicrobiales > Pseudorhodoplanes > Pseudorhodoplanes sp. Next base: position 67,056 of record NZ_JCABZI010000004.1, on the reverse strand, counting down.
CGAAGCGCACGACCGGATGATGCTTGCGCGACGGCTGCAGATATTGCCCGATGGTGAGGAAATCGACGTCGGCGCTGCGCAGGTCGTCCATCAATTGCAGCACCTCGTTGCGCTCCTCGCCGAGCCCAACCATGATTCCCGACTTGGTGAAGATCGTCGGGTCGCATTCCTTCACGCGCTGCAACAGCCTGATCGAGTGGAAATAGCGCGCGCCGGGCCGCACCGTGAGATAGCGCGACGGCACGGTTTCGAGATTGTGGTTGAAGACGTCGGGCTTCGCCGCCACCACCTGTTCCAGCGCGCCGTGCTTGCGCAGGAAGTCCGGAGTGAGGATTTCGATGGTGGTCGACGGGCAGGCGTTGCGGATCGCCGCAATGGTTTGCGCGAAATGCTCCGCCCCGCCGTCGGCGAGATCGTCGCGGTCAACCGAGGTGATCACCACATGCGACAGGCCGAGCTTGGCGACCGCCTGCCCGACATGGCCGGGTTCGTCTCGGTCGAGCGCGCCCGGCAGCCCGGTCTTGACGTTGCAGAAGGCGCAGGCCCGGGTGCAGGTGTCGCCCATGATCATGAAGGTGGCGTGCTTTTTCTCCCAGCACTCGCCGATATTCGGGCAGCCGGCCTCCTCGCAGACCGTGACCAGCTTGTTTTCCCGGACGATCGCCTGGGTCATGGCATAGCCCTTCGAGACCGGCGCCTTGACGCGTATCCAGTCCGGCTTGCGGACGACCGGATTGTCAGGCCGGTTGGCCTTTTCCGGGTGCCGCGGACGCGGCTGCGTGATGGTGTCGATAACGACCGTCACCGGGGGCCTCAAATCAGGGGGAGCGGCATCAGATATCAGCCTTCGGCTCTACTTACGTTCTGCAACCGTTCACCGCAAGGCAGCTAGCATCCCCTGTTATTTCCGCCGGAACCCCTTCCATGACGCGCGAAACCGCGATCCGCGAGCCCTTCACCCGGCTCGAGTTTGTCCGCTTCTTCCTGTGCTGGCCGCTCTACGTCACCTTCATATTGCTCGTATTCGAAGCGCTGCTGTCGGCCGCCACAACCTGGCTGGTGATCAAGGCCGGGCGCGACGTGGCCAATGGCGGCGACGGCCTGGTGAACGACCTGATCTGGATTCTGGTCGTCCAGTGCGCGTCCTATGCCGCGGGCGCCGTGAGCTGGATCTATGCCGAGCGCGCCGGCATGCGGGCCTTCGGCCTCTACATCAATCGATTCGCGCGCGACAACCGGCACTACCCGACGCTCTTGGGCGACCGCCATGCGCGCGAGCAGGTCGAGCCGTTCCTCACCGGCGAGACCTTCCACACCATCTACCGGCTGATGTACGAGGTCGAAGGCCAGCTCAAGATTCTGCTCGCGCTGATCTTCAATTCGATCGTGTTGGGCATGGAGATCGACGGGCTTCTGCCCCTCGCCTATGCCACCGTGTTCACGACGCTGATCGCGCTGCAATTTCTGGTGCGCAAGCGCATCACCGAAATCTATCTGGACAGCCAGCGCTGGAATAACCGCGTCACCGCGCATGGCTACACGCTCTGGGACAATGTCTTTTCCGGCAACCGCTACAACCTGCGTCTCTGGTTCGCCGGCTTCAAGGAGCGTGCCCGCGGCTGCCTGAAGGCGGCGATCCGGGTGATCGTGGCGCGTGAAGGGTTAAGCGCCGCCGGCGCTATTTTCGGCCTCACCATCGTGTTCACGACGCTCGCCTATATCGCCTTCCGCGATGCCGGCAATGTCGCGCTGCTGATCGCGATGGCCGCGACCCTGCCGCGGCAGATCGACATGACCAACGAGGTCCATCAGCTCGCGATCGACTTCAACGATGTGCTGGCGGCCTGGACCCGCGTCGGCGGCATAGCCGACAACATGCGGCCCGATCCCGACCCGCATTTCAACCGGCGGATCAAGTTCGAGCGACTGGTGCTGCGCGAAGGCGGCGACATCCAGGCGGTGTCATCGATCGACGAGGCGCTGCGGCTCCTTCTCGGCACACCGACCGGACGCGTCAACGTCCGCGGCGGCAACGGCTCCGGCAAGTCCACGCTGCTTGCCGCGCTCAAGGCCGAGATCAGGAACCGGGCCTATTACTGGCCGACAACCGATCGCCTCGCCTTCCAGTTTGCCAGCAAGGAGCCGGAGCCCGGCGAAGACGAGGAGGAAGGGACACCGAAGCGGCGCAAGCGCAAGCCGGGCTTTTCATCCGGCGAGCGGCAGATCAAATCGCTGCAGGAGATCGTCGCGTACACCGAGGCGCCGATCTACCTGCTCGACGAATGGGACGCCAATCTCGACGGCCCGAACCGCGACGTTGCCAATGCGCTGGTCGAACAGCTCGCGAAACGCGCGCGGGTGATCGAGATTTCGCATCGCGACCCGGTCGCGAATGCAAAACCGGAGTCGCACGGCCACTGACTTGCGCCACTGACTTGCGGGCTCGCGCCTATGGCGCCCGCATGACCGGGCGCGGCTACATATTCAGCACGCGCCCATAGGCATCGAGCACCGCTTCCTTCATCGCTTCCGACAAGGTCGGATGCGGGAAGATGGTGTGGAACAGCTCTTCCTCGGTTGTCTCGAGATTCATCGCAATCACGAAGCCCTGGATCAGCTCGGTCACCTCCGGTCCGACCAGATGCGCGCCGAGCAGCTGGCCGGTCTTCTTGTTGAAGATCACCTTGACCAGACCCTGATCCTCGCCGAGCGCGACCGCCTTGCCGTTGCCCATGAACGGAAAGCGGCCGACCCGGATATCGATCTTCTTGTCCTTCGCAGCCTGTTCGGTGAGGCCGACCGACGCGACCTGCGGATGGCAATAGGTGCAGCCGGGAATGAGCGACTTGTCCATCGCATGCGGATGCAGGCCCTTGATCGCCTCGACGCAGATCACGCCCTCATGCTCGGCCTTGTGCGCCAGCATCGGCGCGCCGGCCACGTCACCGATGGCATAGATGCCCGGCACATTGGTGCGACACATGCCGTCGACCACGATGGTGCCGCGCTCGGTCTTCACGCCGACTTTTTCCAGTCCGATGTTCTCGATATTGCCGACCACGCCGACGGCGGAAATCACCCGGTCAACGGTGAGCGTCTTCGTGCCGCCCTTGCCGTCGTCGATGGTCGCGGTGACGCTGTCGGACTTCTTGTCGAGCTTGGTGACCTTCGCCCCGGTCAGGATCTTGATGCCCTGCTTCTCGAATTGCTTGCGGGCAACGCCGGCGATCTCCGCGTCCTCGGCCGGCAGGATCTGCGGCAGCACTTCCACCACGGTCACGTCAACGCCCATGGTGCGATAGAACGACGCGAATTCGATGCCGATCGCGCCGGAGCCGATCACCAGCAGCGATTTCGGAAACGGCGACGCCGCAAGCGCCTCGAAATAGGTCCAGACCAGCTTGCCGTCGGGCTCCAGCCCCGGCAATGCGCGCGGCCGCGCCCCGGTGGCGACAATGATATGCTTGGCCTGATAGCTGCCCGGCCCGAGCGCATCCTTCGGGACGTTCACCGCCAGCCGCGAGTCGTGCGCCTTCACCGTGATCTTGCCGGGCGCGTCGATCGCGGCCTCGCCCCAGATCACCGTGATCTTGTTCTTCTTGAACAGGAAGCCGACGCCGGTATTCAGCCGGTTCACCACATTGCGCGAGCGCTGGATCACCGCCTTCGGATCGAAGCTCACCTTCTCGGCCGACAGCCCGTAATCCTTCGCATGCTGCATGTAATGGTAGATTTCGGCCGAGCGCAGCAGCGCCTTGGTCGGAATGCAGCCCCAGTTATTGCAGATGCCGCCAAGGAACTGCTTCTCCACGACCGCGACCTTGAATCCGAGCTGCGCCGCGCGGATTGCGGTGACATAGCCGCCGGGACCAGAACCGATGATGATAATGTCGAAGGAGGTGTCAGCCACGAAGGTCTCCGATGCCTGGGCGGCAATCCAATTATGGCAAGGCGGAATATCCGCCCGGATCGATTGTTGTCGCCGGATAGCAGGTTTAGGCTGCAAAGAAAATACGAGGGAGAATGCTCATGCGCCGGCGCTTCGGTTTCCTCTCAGTTATGGTCCTTGGCAGTCTGGTTGGAGGAATTGCGATGTTGCCGGCAGGAGCCGCGTCCGCCGCGGAAATGACCTTGTTCTGCACCCAGGCGCTGCGCACCTCGCTGCTGGAACTGGCGCCGCGTTTCGAGAAAGCGACTGGCCATAAGGTGAACCTCGTCGTCGCGCCCTCCGGCCAGCTCGTGAAGAAGGTGGAGGCCGGCGAAATTGCCGACCTCCTTATCGCCAATGCGAGCAATATTGACGCCCTCATCAAGGACGGAAAGGTGACCGGCGACCGCGTCGACATCGCGCGGGCGCAGGTCGGCCTCTCGATCAAGGCCGGCAATCCGAGACCGGACATTTCCACGCCGGAGGCCGTGCGCAAGGCCTTGCTCGATGCCAAGGCGATTTCGTATTCCGCCGGCGGCCTGAGCGGCAACAATTTCGAGTTTGCGATGAACAAGCTCGGCATTCTCGACGAGGTGAAGAAGAAGGCGAAGAATGCCTCGCCCGCCGCGAAGCTTGTCGTCTCGGGTGAGGCCGATATCGCGGTGCAGCAGATTTCCGAACTGATCGCGGTCGAAGGCTCCGAATTGCTTGGACCGCTGCCGGCCGAACTCGACCAGGTGACGCAGTTCTCGATGGGCGTGCTGACCGGCGGAAAGCAGAAGGAAGTCGCGCGCGCGATGCTCGATTATCTGCGCACGCCGGAGGCGCAGGCGGTGATCAAGGCCAAGGGGCTGACGCCGGGGTGACCCGCCCCGGCGCCGCCGTAGGTCTACTGCACGACGAGCTTCAGGTCCTCGATCACCGGTTTAACCTTTGAAATCTGCTCCTTCAGCATGTTGCGCATCTCCTCCTGCGAGGAACCTCCAGGCTCGGCTCCCACCATCTCCATCTTGGCGCGGACGTCCGGATTGTTGACGGCCGCGACGATTTCTTTGTGCAGCCGTTGAACGATCTCATCTGGCGTGCCGGCCGGGGCGAAGAAGCCGTTCCATCCCTGGATTTCGAGGAAAGCGAAACCCTGCTCGCGAACCGTAGGGACATCAGGTAGTGCCGCGGAGCGCTTCGGACTTTGCACGGCCAGCGGGCGCAGCGAGCCTGATTTCGCGTGTTGCAGCGATGTCGAGAGCTGATCGCCGCCGAACTGGATGCGGCCGGACAAGAGTTCCGTTACCAGCGGCGCCGCGCCCTTGAAGGGAATATGATCAAGCTTGATCTGCGCATCGCGCTTCAGCAACTCGCCGGAATAATTCATCACGCTGCCCGGACCGGTGGAGCCGTAGAACATCGGGTCCTTTGCGGATTTCGCAACGGCGACGAACTCCTTCAGGTCCTTGGCCGGTACCGAGGGATTGGCAAGCAGAAGCATGGGAACAAAAGCGCCGATCGAGATTGGGACGAAGTCCTTCTCGATATCGTGGCGCGAGCGGCCGGCATATTGCAGCGATGACGTGGTTGTCGAGAATGTCAGATTATGAAACAGCAGCGAATAGCCATCGGGCGCCGCCTTCGCGATCTGTTCGGCGCCGATCGATCCGCCGGCACCGCCGACATTCTCAACCACGAAGGATTGCTTCATCGACTCACCCATTTTCTGGGTGATGAGCCGCGCGAGCATGTCAGTCGTGCCGCCCGCCGGGAAGGGTACGACAACACGAATCGATTTGGTGGGATAGCCGGACTGCGCTTGCGCCGGTGCGACCGGCATCGAACAGATCAGCGCCAGCCCTATGAGACTCGAAAGAAGCGGCAAGACCTTCGGCTTGGAGTGATGTCGCGGACGAACGCGGATTACGCCCTTGGTGCGCAAGGTGACCTCCTGTGATTGGACGTTTGCTCCCGATGCATCCGGCTGCAACGGCCGGATGTCTTATGCCTTCATCATGATCCGTTCACCGGGCGGCGAACAAGGAGGAACAAAAGCAAAGCCGGAAAAAAATGCGCTTGCAATTTGCAGATCAACGCCGCTCACCTGCGGCTGTCTGCACGTGCTTAAAGAGAAAGCGTCGAGATAATGGCCGTTGATGTGACTATCGGGAGATGCTCACACCACCATCATCACCGGATTCTCGATCAGCTTCTTGAATGCGACCACCAGCTCTGCACCCAGCGCGCCGTCGATGGCGCGGTGATCGCACGACAGCGTCACGCTCATCATCGTCGCGGCGACGATCTGACCGTTACGCACCACCGCACGCTCCTCGCCGGTGCCGACCGCGAGGATCGACGATTGCGGCGGGTTGATCACGGCGGTGAAGTCCTTGATGCCGTACATGCCGAGATTCGACACCGAGGACGAGCCGCCCTGGTATTCGTTCGGCTTGAGCTTCTTGGCTTTGGCGCGCCCGGCGAGGTCCTTCATCTCGTTGGAGATCGCGGACAGCGTCTTGAGTTCGGCCTGCCGGATGATCGGCGTGATTAGCCCGAAGGGTAGCGCCACGGCCACGCCGATGTCGGAATGCTTGTGACGGAGCATCGCCGCTTCCGTCCAGGACACGTTGGCTTCCGGAATTTTCTGCAGCGCCAATGCCATCGCCTTTATGACGAAGTCGTTGACCGAGAGCTTGTAGACCGGCTTGCCTTCTGCATTCTTGCCGGCGGCGGCGTTGATCTCTTCGCGCGCGGCGGAGAGCTTGCCGAGATCGCAGTCCACCGTCAGGTAGAAGGTCGGCATCGAATTGGTCGCCGCGGTCAGGCGCTGCGCAATGGTGCGGCGCATGCCGTCATGCGGGACGCTTTCGTAAGAGCCCTGCTCGTACAGACCGAGGATCTGCTGATCGCTCATCGCAGGAGTTGCCGCCGCTCCTGATGTCGCGGCGCTGGCTGGCGCGGCCGCGGGCGCGGCTTTCATGCCCTTGCCGGACTTCGCCGCATCGATGTCGCGCGCGATCACGCGGCCATGCGGGCCGCTGCCTTTAATGCGCGCGATGTCGAGGCCCGCGTCCTTCGCCAGCCTGCGTGCCAGCGGCGAGGAAAAGATGCGCGCGCCCTGCCCGTTTGCCTTGGCCGGTTGCGCTTGCGGTGCAGCCGGCTTCGGCGCAGCGGCGGGCGCTGTTGGCGCCGGCTTTGGCTTGTCTTCGGCCTTTGTTTCGGACTTTGTCTCGGACTTGGCTTCGGATTTGGGTGCGGCAGCCGGGGCTGATTTCGCGCCCGATGCCGCGGCCTTCACATCCTCGCCGTCGCCGGCCAGCACCGCGATCACCTCATTGACCGGCACATCGGCGGTGCCTTCGGCGACCAGGATTTTCGCCAGCGTGCCCTCGTCGACGGCTTCCACTTCCATGGTCGCCTTGTCGGTCTCGATTTCCGCAATGACGTCGCCCGACTTGACCGTGTCGCCTTCCTTCTTCAGCCACTTGGCAAGGTTGCCCTTCTCCATCGTCGGAGAGAGCGCGGGCATTCGGATGTCGATCGGCATCGCGTTGCTCCGCTTAGCGATAGGTCACGGCTTTGGCCGCATCGACGATCTCTGCGACCGACGGGAGCGCAAGCTTTTCGAGATTCGCGGCATACGGCATCGGCACATCCTTGCCGGTGATGCGCATCACCGGCGCATCGAGATAGTCGAACGCCTGCTCCATCACCCGCGCGGAAATTTCCGCACCGATGCCATTCTGCGGCCAGCCCTCTTCCACCGTGATCAGGCGCCCGGTCTTCTTCACCGATTCGATGATGGTCGCGTCGTCGAGCGGACGCAGCGTGCGCAGGTCGATCACCTCGGCATAAATGTGCTTCTTGGCGAGTTCCTCGGCCGCCTTCAGCGCGTAGGTCATGCCGATCGAGAACGACACGATGGTGACGTGATTGCCCGGCCGCACCACCTTGGCCTTGCCGATCGGCACCAGATAGTCGTCGAGCTTCGGCACCGGGAAGGACTGGCCGTAGAGGATTTCGTTCTCGAGGAAGATCACCGGATTGGGATTGCGGATCGCGGACTTCAGCAGCCCCTTGGCATCGGCCGCGGTATATGGCGCGAGCACGATCAGACCCGGGATGTGCGAATACCAGGCCGAGAAGTCCTGGCTGTGCTGGGCGGCGACGCGCGCCGCGGCGCCATTCGGTCCGCGGAACACGATCGAGGCGCCCATCTGTCCGCCCGACATATAAAGCGTCTTGGCCGCGGAATTGATGATCTGATCGATCGCCTGCATCGAGAAATTGAAGGTCATGAATTCGACGATGGGTTTCAGTCCCGCGAGCGCGGCGCCGACGCCAAGTCCGGCGAAGCCATGCTCGGTGATCGGTGTATCGACCACGCGCCGCGCGCCGAATTCCTGCAGCAGCCCCTGCGTGACCTTGTAGGCGCCCTGATATTCGGCGACCTCCTCGCCCATGACGAAGACTTTCTCGTCACGACGCATTTCCTCGGCCATCGCGTCGCGCAAGGCTTCGCGCACGGTCTGCGTGACCATCTCGGTGCCTTCCGGCACGTCGGGCTCGGGCGCTTCCTGCGGTTTCGGCGGAGCGGCGACCGCGGATACCGGCTCGCCCTTCTCCTGCGGCTGTTCGGAATCGGGCGCGTCGGGCGCCTTCGATTCCTCGAACTCCTCGCTTGCCGCGCGATCGGTTTTGGCGGGCGCCGGTGCCCCGGCCTTGATCGCGGAGGCGTCCTCGCCGTCGCCCAGCAAGACCGCGATGGGCGTATTCACCGCCACATCGGCGGTACCTTCTGGCACCAGGATCTTGCCGAGCGTACCCTCGTCGACGGCTTCCACTTCCATGGTGGCCTTGTCGGTCTCGATTTCCGCGATCACATCGCCGGACTTGACCGCATCGCCCTCCTTCTTGAGCCATTTGGCAAGGTTGCCCTTCTCCATCGTGGGCGACAGCGCGGGCATCAGCACTTCGGTGGGCATGAAATCCTCGACTAGTGTCCGGCCTGAAGCAGGCCGGTCGCAACGAACGCGGCTGCCGCAATGGCGGCGACCGTTGTCATGGAGCAGACAGCCACGGGCTTAAGCCCGCAGCACGTCGGTATAAAGTTCCGACGGATCGGGCTCGGGATCGACGGTGGCGAACTCGGCCGCCTCGTTGACGATGCCGCGCACCTCGGCGTCGATCTTCTTCAACTCGTCCTCGCTCGCCCATTTGTTGCCGAGCAGACGCTGGCGCACCTGTTCGATCGGGTCCTGCTCGGAGCGCACCTTCTCCACCTCGTCGCGGGTGCGGTATTTCGCCGGGTCCGACATCGAATGGCCGCGATAGCGGTAGGTCTGCATCTCCAGAATGTAAGGGCCATTGCCCTCACGACACCAGGCGACGGCCTTGTCGCCGGCCGCCTTCACCGCGCGCACATCCATGCCGTCGACCTGCTCGCCCGGGATGTTGAACGAGGCGCCGCGCTTACTGAAATCCTGCTGCGCCGAGGACCGCTGCACCGAGGTGCCCATCGCATAGCGGTTGTTCTCGATGATGTAGATCACCGGCAGCTTCCACAGCTCCGCCATGTTGAAGCTTTCATAGACCTGGCCCTGGTTGGCCGCGCCGTCGCCGAAATACGTCAGGCAGACATGGTCGTTCTCGCGATAGCGGTTGGCGAAGGCCAGGCCGGTGCCGAGCGAGACCTGCGCGCCGACGATGCCGTGACCGCCGAAGAAGCCTTTCTCCACCGAAAACATGTGCATGGAGCCGCCCTTGCCTTTGGAATAGCCGCCGCGGCGTCCGGTGAGCTCGGCCATCACGCCCTTGGCTTCCATCCCGCAGGCCAGCATGTGGCCATGGTCGCGGTATCCGGTGATGACCTGGTCGCCGTCCTTCAGGGCCATCTGCATGCCGATCACGACCGCTTCCTGGCCGATATACAGATGACAGAAGCCGCCGATCAGGCCCATGCCGTACATCTGGCCGGCCTTTTCCTCGAACCGCCGGATCAGCAACATCTCGCGATAGGCCGAAAGCTCCTGTTCCTTGGTGAATTCGGCGCGAGTGGCCGCGCTGTCGGCCGGGGTGGACGTTGGCGTCTTCTTGGCTACGGCCATATGGAATTCCCTGACGCTCCCTGCGCGCCGCGTTGTGGGCTGTGTCGCCCCTCACTTACCTGAATTCGTTCCCGGATTAAAGCGCGCGCCATGCCCTGTGCGCAATGCGGATTGCGGCGAAATGCCTGAGGCGCAACGGGAAATTCTGCCGCTCTCGCGCGTTACCGGCGCTTGACCATGAAAACCAGCTCATTGGGCTGGGCAAAGTTGAGCTGCAGCCGCGCCTGCTCATCCAGCATGTCCGGATCGATCTTCTCGGGCCGCAGCAAGGCCACCTTGCGCTCCCAGAGATTGCGCTCCGCCTTGAGCCGTTCCAGTTCGCCGGTCAGTTCCACCATCTGCTGGTCGATCAGATGACGCGCATGCAACCCCCGCTGCCCGTTGAAGGCGTGGAAGCCGAAATAGCCGATCAGCGCGCCGGCCACGATGTAGAGGCCGAGCGCCGTCAGAATGCCGCGTGCGCGTCTGCGGGAGACCATCGCGGCAAGATGCGCGGGTGATGTTAAGGGCGGATTAATTGGATTCGGATTCGGCCGCTGTTGGCCGCGGAGCCAAGCGATGGACGCCTCTTGAGCCTAACCCCTCAGCGCCGCTCGCCCCGGATAGATCGCCTGCGCGCCCAGCTCCTGCTCGATACGCAGCAACTGATTGTACTTCGCGGTGCGATCGGAGCGCGCCAGGGAGCCGGTCTTGATCTGCCCGCAATTGGTGGCGACCGCGAGATCGACGATGGTGGAATCCTCGGTCTCGCCGGAGCGATGCGACATCACCGCGGTGTACGCCGCCTTGTGCGCCATCTCGACCGCAGCGAGCGTTTCGGTCAGCGTGCCGATCTGGTTGACCTTGACCAGGATCGAATTGCCCATCCCAGTCTTGATGCCCTCGGCGAGACGGTTGACGTTGGTCACGAACAGATCGTCGCCGACCAGCTGGCACTTGTCGCCGATGGCTTTGGTCAGAAGCCTCCAGCCCTCGAAATCGTCCTCGGCCATGCCGTCCTCGATCGAGGCGATCGGATATTTGGAGACAAGCTCGGCGAGATAATCGACCTGCTGCTGGATCGAACGGGTCTTGCCCTCCCCTTCATAATGATAGGCGCCGTTCTTGAAGAATTCGGTCGAGGCGCAATCGAGCGCGAGCAGCACGTCGTCACCGGCCTTGAAGCCGGCGTTGCTCACAGCCTGCATGACGAAGTCGAGTGCTGCTTCGGCGCTCGGCAGGTTGGGCGCAAAGCCGCCCTCGTCGCCGACATTGGTGTTGTGGCCGGCGGCCTTCAGCGCGGCTTTCAGCGTGTGGAAAATCTCCGCGCCCATGCGCAGGCCTTCCGCGAACGAGGACGCGCCGACCGGCATCACCATGAATTCCTGGAAGTCGATCGGGTTGTCGGCATGCGCGCCGCCATTGACGATATTCATCATCGGAACGGGGAGCGTGCGCGCCGAGGTGCCGCCGACATAGCGATAGAGCGGCAGGCCGCTTGCCTCCGCCGCGGCCTTTGCGGTCGCAAGCGACACGCCGAGCAGCGCATTGGCGCCGAGCCGCGCCTTGTTGGGAGTGCCGTCGAGTGCGATCATGGTGTCGTCGATCAGCACCTGGTCCTCGGCGTCCATACCGCCGATGGCATCGAAAATCTCGCCTTCGACCGCGTCGACCGCCTTGGTCACGCCCTTGCCGAGATAGCGCGACTTGTCGCCGTCGCGCAGTTCGACCGCCTCATGCGCCCCGGTCGAGGCGCCGGATGGAACCGCGGCGCGGCCGAACGAGCCGTCCTCGAGCAGCACATCCACTTCGACGGTGGGATTGCCGCGGCTGTCCAGAATTTCGCGGCCGACGATATTGACGATGGCGGTCATGGTGGGGGTCCGGCTCTGTTCGCTTTCGGCGCCGCTTGTACAGGATGGACCCGCGCGCGCAAGTCGCGCTAAGACCCCCAAATGGCTCGCAAATCCAACACCCGCTCCAGGCTTCAATCCGGGCTTCAGCTCGGCAAACCGACCCCGTTGCCGGCGTCGCCGGATGAGGCGCAACTCGACCGCGTGCCGAACCCGCACCCGGACACGCATTACGTGGCGCGGTTCACGATGCCGGAATTTACCGCCCTGTGCCCGATCACGGGCCAGCCGGACTTTGCCCATTTCGTCATCGACTATGTTCCGAACAAGTTCCTGGTCGAGTCGAAGTCGTTGAAGCTCTACCTGAACTCCTTCCGCAATCACGGCTCCTTCCATGAGGGCTGCACCGTCGCGATCGGCAAGCGGCTGAACGCTCTGCTCAAGCCGCGCTGGATCCGGATCGGCGGCTATTGGTACCCGCGTGGCGGCATGCCGATCGACGTCTTCTGGCAAGCCGGCACGCTGCCGAAGGGCGTCTGGGTGCCCGAACAGGGCGTCGCACCCTATCGCGGGCGCGGCTAAAGCGTTTACGAGCGAAGTGGGCGCCGGTTCGCGTCAAGAAAAAGCGTCAACCAAGAGAAGCTAGATCGTGGTTGCTGGCGCGCGTCGCAGCGTGCGCGAGCAGATAAAGCCGACCAATGCGATGATGACAGCGCCGCAAACGAGCAGCGGCGTCTTGCCGATGGTCGCGAAGCCGGCTCCGTAGACGATCGGGCCGGCGGCCTGTCCCAGAAAGAACGCCGCCGAATGCAGCGCCATTGCCGTGCCGCGGGCCTGTGGCGCGAGCTCGGTGGCGAAGACCTGGATGCTGCCATGCAGCCAGTAGAAGCCGAAACCGAGCATCACGAAATTCGCGAATTCCAGCGGCCATGGCAGTTGCAGCGTAAGGATCAGCAGGAATGCGGCCATGATCAGGCCGCCGCCCAGCATCAGCCGCGTCTCGCCGACCAGGTGCAGCAAAGACCGAACCAGCAGCGTGTAGATGACAGCGCCGATGCCGAAACCCGCCAGCACGATTCCGGCAATCGACGATCGCGTCTCGCCCGCTTCCGCCAGGATGGCGGCGATATACGGAAAGATGCCGAACACCACGAGCGATTCGACGAACACCGCGCCGAAGCAGATTTTCGCATGCGGATTGGCGAAGATGGCGCGGTAATTCGGGCCGATGGTCGCGAGATCGAAGCCCGCGGGCGGCGGCGGCGTGATCTTGCGGAAGCCGATCAGCGCCGTAACCATGGCGATCAAGCCGAGGACGCCGACCACCACGAACACGGCGCGCCAGCCGGCCAGATCGCCGACCACGCCGGCAAGAGACGCGCCGAGCAGATTGCCGGTCATGGTGGCGGCCAGGAGCCGCGAGATCGCAACCTGCCGCTGCGCCACCGGAATGCGGTCGCCGACCGCCGCAAGCGAGGTCGGGAAAATACCGCCGGATGCGAGCCCGGCCGCGACCCGCGACAGCATCAGGGTGGTGAAATCCGGCGCCGTGGCACTGACCAGCGCCGACAGCACCAGGATCACCAGGCAGATGCTCATCAGCTTGGTCTTGCTCATCATGTCGGCAAGTGCGCCGAAGACCGGCTGGATCACCGCATATGGCAATGCGAAGGCGGTCGACAGCAGCGCCGCGGTGCCGATCTGGACCGTAAGCCCGTCCGCGATCAGCGGCACCACGGGATCGACCGAACGGGTGAACAGCGACGTGACGAACACGATCAGCGCAATGATCAGCAGCTCACGGTTCATCTGAGGCTTTTGCGCGTGCGGTCGGTTGCGGTGGCGGGTCGGTTCTGGCGGCTCGTTGTTAGCTTTTGGCCAGCCGGTCGAAGGCGATCAAGGTCTTCAGCAGCGGCTCGAGATCCTTCAGCGCGATCATGTTCGGCCCGTCGGATGGCGCGCGGTCGGGATCCTGATGGGTTTCGATGAAGACGCCCGCCACGCCGACCGCGACCGCGGCGCGCGCCAGCACCGCCACATATTCGCGCTGCCCGCCGGATGCCGTGCCCTGCCCGCCCGGCTGCTGCACCGAATGGGTGGCATCGAAGATCACCGGCGCACCGGTCTTGGCCAGTTCCGGCAGGGCGCGCATGTCGGAGACCAGCGTGTTGTATCCGAACGAAACGCCGCGTTCGGTCACCAGCACCCGCGCATTGCCGGCGCCGGTGATCTTGGCGACCACATTCTTCATGTCCCAGGGCGCGAGAAACTGCCCCTTCTTGACGTTGACCGCGCGACCGGTCTTCGCCGCCGCGATCAACAGATCGGTCTGGCGGCACAGGAAGGCCGGGATCTGCAGGATGTCCACCGCCTCCGCCGCGATGGCGCATTGCGCCGCATCGTGCACGTCGGTGAGCACCGCCAATCCGAGCGACGACCTGATCTCGGCGAAGATCGGCAAGGCGGCGTCGAGCCCAATGCCGCGCGCGGCGCTGCCGCTGGTGCGATTGGCCTTGTCGAAGGAGGTCTTGTAGACGAGCCCGATACCGATACGCTGCGCCATCTCTTTGAGCGCGGAGGCCATCTCCAGCGCATGCGCACGGCTCTCGAGCTGACAGGGACCTGCGATCAGCGCGAGCGGCAGATCGTTGCCGAAGCGCGCGGTGCCGACATCCACAACCGGGTTCGGGATCAAGGGTTTATCCATCGTTTCTCATGAAGCATGAGCCCGAAAAGTGTGAAGCGGTTTTCGGATCGGCTCCTGCTCAAACATGTCTCGACCATGCGCCGGGCAGGTTATGGAATCAATGCGCCGTCTCGAATACGAGGGCCGCGCCCAGCGCCTGATCCGGCGGAACAATCAGGCGACCCATGTGCCGGATCGGGCTGAAGGCTCCTGCCGACAGACTAGTCTCGGTCGCATTCATGTCGGATGACTTGAGGCGCAGGGCCGCAAGCCGCCCGCCCTCCGAAACATTCGGCGCTGCAATCCCGAACAAGTCGGAAAACGCCGCCGGCGTTACCACCTGGATCTCGCCGCGCGGCGTCGTCACGGTGATGCCCGCCGACGACGACAGCAATTCGCGTTCGCCGGCAAGCGCCGACATGAAGATGTGATGGTCGCTCGGATTGTCCGCGACCATCACCGCGCCTGCGACCCCGGTCACGCAATTGGCGTGCCGCTGATAATCTGGGTTCCAGAAGCTCTCCGGGTAATGTTGCTGACAGACCGCGAAATTGTGCGCAGGCGCCAGCGCATCGTGCGCGAACACGAGCGAGAACGCCACCTTGACCGATGAGCCGTCCGGCCGTTTGCCCTCGCGCTCGAAGCGCAGCGCGTCGGATGCAGCGATCTTCGCGGCCTCGAACGCGCGTGCATCGGCCGCGGCGTCCTTGCTCTCGAGGATCAAAAGCGAGAAGCCCTCGCCTGCTTCCAGAAAACGCCGGTTGAAATCGCCGAACAGTTTCGAGATGCCATCGTCGCCGAGCTTTTCTGACTCGGCCATGGTCAGCACTTCGATGAAGAAGCCCGGAAATTGCACGATGTGGTTATGCGTGCCCCACGGGTGGCGGTTGCGCGCACCGACGGTGAAGCCGAGCCGCCGATACAGCTCGGCGCCGGCATCGAGATCGCGCACGGCATGAACGATATGGTCGAGACCGCGAGGCATGTCCGATTACTTTGCCTTTTGTCATTGCCGGGCCGCGGCAGCGCTGCGTCACCCGCCGATCTATCGTAAGAAAAAGACAGACTTCAGGCGAATGTGGCCCGCATGAAAGCCTTGCCCGTCTTCGTCACACCAGCCTGCTCCGCTCTACCGCGGCGCCGATGAACGATGCGAATAGCGGGTGCGGCTCGAGCGGTCGCGATTTCAGCTCGGGGTGAAACTGCACGCCGACGAACCAGGGATGATCCTCGTATTCGACGATCTCGGGCAGGATCCCGTCCGGCGACATGCCGGAAAAGCGCAGGCCGTGCTGCTCCAGCCGGTTCTTGTAGGCGGTGTTGACCTCGTAGCGGTGGCGGTGGCGCTCGGAAATTTCCATCGAATTGTAGATGTCGGCGACGCGGCTGCCCCGCGCGAGGGCTGCGGGATAGGCGCCGAGCCGCATGGTGCCGCCGAGATCGCCGCCGGCCGCGCGCTGCTGCAGCTCGTTGCCCTTCAGCCATTCGGTCATAAGGCCGACGACGGGTTCGTCGGTGGCGCCGAACTCGGTCGAGTTCGCAGCCTCGATCCCGCACAGATTGCGCGCCGCTTCGATCACCGCCATCTGCATGCCGAAACAGATGCCGAAATACGGCACCGCGCGTTCGCGCGCGAACTGCGCCGCGCGGATTTTCCCTTCCGCCCCGCGCTGGCCGAAGCCGCCAGGCACGAGGATGCCGTTGACGTGTTCGAGGAACGGCGCCGGGTCTTCGTGTTCGAACACTTCGGATTCGATCCAGTCGAGATTGACCTTCACGGTGTTGGCGATGCCGCCATGCGCCAGCGCCTCGATCAGCGACTTATAGGCATCCTTCAGGCCGGTATATTTGCCAACGATCGCGATCGTCACCTGCCCTTCCGGATTGCGGATGCGTTCGTTGATCGATTGCCAGCGCTTCAGGTCCGGTTGTTTCTTCGCATCCATGCCGAAGATCGACAGCAATTCGGTGTCGAGTCCGGCGGCGTGATAGGCCTCCGGCACCGCATAGATGTTGTCGACGTCGCGCGCCTCGATCACCGCGGTCTCGCGCACGTTGCAGAACAGCGCGAGCTTGCGCCGCTCCTCCGGCGGGATCGGCCTGTCGGTGCGGCACAGCAGGATGTCGGGCTGGATGCCGATCGAGCGCAGCTCCTTGACCGAATGCTGGGTCGGCTTGGTCTTCAGTTCGCCGGCGCTCGGAATGAAAGGCAGCAGGGTCAGATGAATGTAGAGCGCGTCGCCGCGCGGCAGGTCGTTGCCGAGCTGGCGGATCGCCTCGAAGAACGGCAACCCCTCGATGTCGCCGACGGTGCCGCCGATCTCGCACAGCACGAAGTCGTAGCCGTCATTGCCGTCGCGGATGAAATCCTTGATCGCGTTGGTGACATGCGGGACCACCTGCACAGTGGCGCCGAGATAATCGCCGCGGCGCTCCTTGGCGATGATGTCCTGATAGATGCGGCCGGTGGTGATGTTGTCCTGCTTGTTCGCAGGCCGTCCGGTGAACCGCTCGTAATGACCGAGATCGAGATCGGTCTCGGCGCCGTCGTCGGTGACAAACACCTCGCCGTGCTGGTACGGCGACATCGTGCCGGGATCGACATTGAGATAGGGGTCGAGCTTGCGCAGCCGGACCTTGTAGCCGCGCGCCTGCAGCGTCGCGCCAAGCGCCGCCGATGCAAGCCCCTTGCCCAGTGAGGACACCACGCCGCCGGTGATGAATACGTACCGCGCCATGGGATTTAACCTTTAGAGACCCGGACTCGATTCGACGAGGGGATGCCCCCCTCAGGTTTGGGATAACTGACCCTGCAAATTCGAAGGGCCGGTTTCCCGGCCCTTGTGATGGGTCTTACTGCGATTGCGGAACCTGCGGCCCCGAGGGTTGCGCGGGCGCCGCGGGCCGTTGCTGGAGTTGATCCAGCACGCCGCCGGACCCCGATCCCAGCGGGGCCACAGGCGCGCCGGGCCCGGGAACCGTGGGTCCCGCAGGCGTGCCGGTATTGATGATCGAGGTCGGTGCACGGTTGTGGCCGGCCATCCAGGACAGCAGCAGGCTGGTGACGAAGAACGCTCCGG
This sequence comes from Pseudorhodoplanes sp., assembly GCF_059499825.1. Lineage (NCBI taxonomy): Bacteria > Pseudomonadati > Pseudomonadota > Alphaproteobacteria > Hyphomicrobiales > Pseudorhodoplanes > Pseudorhodoplanes sp. The sequence continues at coordinate 49,435 of NZ_JCABZI010000004.1, read as the reverse complement.
CCAGATAGGCGGTCGACCGGCTCAGCAGGTTGGCCGTGCCGCGAGTCGACATGAAGCCGCCGCCGCCACCCATGCCCAGACCGCCGCCTTCCGACTTCTGCAGCAGAACAAGACCGATCATCGTCAAGACGATGAGCAGATGAATGACGATGATCACGGTCTGCATCGATAAAAACCCTGGCTCCGCCCTTGGGCGGATGTCCGAACCCGCCACACGCGGCGGGCCGCTTCTCTCAACCCGCCATATAGGAATGCGGGCGCGTCTGTACATGATCCGGTCACACAATTCCACCCCGGCTCGACAAACGCGCCGGTTCGCCGCTGCCTAGGCGTAAGCCGCGGCAATGCCAAGGAAATCCGCCGCCTTCAGGCTGGCGCCGCCGACCAGCGCGCCATTGACGTTCGGAACCGCCATCAGTTCCTTGGCATTCTGTGGCTTTACCGATCCGCCATACAGGATCCGGACCGTTTCGCCCTGGGCTTTATCTTTTGAAATCAGATAGTTGCGGATCATCTTGTGAACCTCCGCGACATCGGCGGGGGTCGGTGTGAGGCCGGTGCCGATCGCCCAGACCGGCTCATAGGCGATCACCAGCCGCTCCAGCGTGTCGGGCAGCGACCCGTCCAGCTGGCGCTTGAGGCGCGCCATGGTGGCGCCGGCCTCCCGCTCCTCGCTGGTTTCGCCGATGCAGACGATCGCGGTCAGGCCGGCTCGGCCGGCGGCCATCGCCTTGGCCTTCACCATCTCGTCACTCTCGCCATGCAGGCTGCGCCGCTCGGAATGCCCCACGATCACGGCGGTGGCACCCGCGTCCTTCAGCATTTCGGCGGACAGATCGCCGGTAAAGGCGCCGGAGACCTCGGCGTGGCAATCCTGCGCGCCGATCGCGACCGTCGACCCGGCCGCCGCCTTGGCGAAGCTCGCGATCAGGGTGGCCGGCGGGCAGATCATCAGATCGGCCGACGGCGGATGGCTCGCGGCGCCCGCAATAATCGCTTCCAATTCGGCGACCGATGCGGCAATGCCGTGCATCTTCCAGTTACCTGCGACCAGCGGACGCGGTTGGTGAGCCATAGACCCTCTTTCTTTCGCTTGAATTCCACCCCAGAACGCATCCGGCTATCAGACGGTCGACCCTTGAGCCAGCGCTTTCCCGTGACTTCTCAGCGTGTTGCAGCGTCATGCCGCCGTCTCTATGATGCGCGTCCTTTTCACGTCATCGCCGACCACGAAAGACCCTGAGCTCTCATGCTGCGCGGAATTCAAAACGCTACCCGCAACTGGCTTGGCCGCCTGATCACCGGAACCCTGCTGGGCCTGATCGCGATTTCGTTCGCGGTCTGGGGCATCGGCGACATTTTCCGCGGCTTCGGCACCTCGACCGTCGCCAAGGTCGGCTCGACCGAGATCGGCGTCGAGCGGTTCAGGCAATCCTATAACGAACAGATGCAGCGCCTGATTCGTCAGGTCGGCAAGCCGATCCCGGCCGATCAGGCCCGTGCGCTCGGGCTGCATCGGCAATTGCTCGGCCAGATGATCGCGGAAGCCGCACTCGAAGAGGATATCCGCCGGCTTGGCCTCAACCTGCCGAACGAGCTTGTCGCCCAGCAGATCCGCAACGACCCGTCCTTCCGCGGCATCAGCGGCCAGTTCGATCCCAACCGCTTCAACGCGATCCTGCGCGAGCTCGGCTATACCGAAGCGCGCTACGTCGCCGAACGGCGCAGGCAGATGCTGCAGCAGGAAATCATCCGCAGCCTGGCCGGCGAACTGAAGACGCCGGAAATTGCGATCGATGCTCAGAATCGTTTCGTCAACGAATTGCGTGCGCTCGACTACATCGTGCTCGGGCCGGATCAGGTTGGCGAGATCGCCGACCCCACGCCGGAGGAGCTGACCAAATACTACGACGAGCGCAAGAATCTGTTTCGTGCGCCGGAATTCCGCAAGGTGGATGTCGTGACGCTGTCCGCCGAAGCGCTCGCAAAGGCGATGACGATTTCGGATGAGGACGCGAAGAAGGTCTACGACGCCGATCGCGCGACGTACGTCACGCCGGAGCGGCGGGCGGTGCATCAGATCGTTTTCCCGACCGAAGCCGATGCCCGCGAGGCGCTGGAAAAAATCAAGCAGCCGGGAATGACGTTCGACACTTATGCCGCGTCTCCCGAGCGCAAGGGCAGCGACGTCAATCTCGGCATGGTGCCGAAGTCGCAGATCCTCGATCCGGCGGTTGCGAATGCCGCATTCGCGCTGCCGCCCGACACGACCAGCGAACCGGTCAAGGGCCGGTTCGGCACCGTGCTGATCCATGTCGGCAAGGTCGAGCCGGAAACGGTGCGTCCGTTCGACGAAGTGGCCGCCGACCTGAAGCGCGAACTCGCGCTGACGCGCGCGCGCGCCGAAGTCCGCACGCTGTATGACAAGCTGGAGGATGAACGCGGCGGCGGCGGCACGCTGGCGGAGCTTGCGAAAAAGGTCGGCCTGCCGGTGCAGACCATCGAGGCGGTCGATCGCTCCGGCCGCGGTCCCGACGGCAAGCCGGTGTCGCAATTGCCTGATGGCGCCAATCTGTATTCTGCGATCTTCGGCGCCGAGGTCGGTATGGAAAACGACCCGGTCCAGCTCGCCAAGGGCGACGGCTATGTCTGGTATGAGGTCGCCTCGAGCACGCCGTCCCGTGAACGTCCGCTCGATGACGTGCGCGATCGGGTGATCGAACGCTGGCGTAACGATCAGGTTGCGGCGAAGCTCAAGGAACTCGCCAAGACGACCGTGGAAAAGGTCAAGGCGACAAGCATCGCCGATGCAGCGGCCGCGATCGGCGCCAAGCCGCAGTTCATCGTGGCGCTGCGCCGTGACCGCACCCAGGGCGATTTCCCGGCCACCGCGCTGGACGCCGTTTTCCAGACTCCCAAGGACGACGTCGGAAGCGCGCAAGGCTCGAGCGCCACGCAATGGGTGGTGTTCCGTGTCACCGGCGTCACGGTGCCGGCGATCGATCCGAATTCCGCCGACGCGAAGCGGATTCGCGACGGCCTCACCTCGATGCTGACTGAGGATCTGGTCGCGCAATATCTCGCCAATCTCCAGTCATCGCTGGGTGCGACGATCAACGAGGGCGCGCTCAATCAAGTGATCGGCGGCGGCACAACGAACTAGCGGAGTGTAAGGCGCATGCTCGCGCCGGATGGCGATGATCATCGAGCCTGCACCGGATGAATTCGCGGCGCGCTACAACAGTGGCGCGCCGCAAGTCGTATGGACACATCTCGTCGCCGATCTCGAAACGCCGGTCTCGGCTTTCCTGAAGATCGCGGACGGCCGGCCGATGAGCTTCCTGTTCGAATCGGTCGAAGGTGGCGCTGTGCGCGGCCGCTATTCGATCATCGGCCTTGAGCCCGACGTGATCTTCCGCGCCCGCGGCTCCATCGCCGAGATCAACCGCACCGCCGCGCACGCGAAAGACGCGTTTGTGCCCTGCCCGCAGCCGCCGCTCGAGGCGCTGCGCACCCTCATCGCCGAGTGCCGGATCGATCTGCCGGACGAATTGCCCCCGCCCGCGGCCGGGCTGTTCGGGTATCTCGGTTACGACATGGTGCGGCAGATGGAGCACCTGCCGAACGTCAACGCTGATCCGCTTGGCGCGGCCGATGCGCTGCTGATCCGCCCGACCATTGTCGTGGTGTTCGATTTGGTGAAGGACCAGATCACCATCGTCACGCCGGTGCGTCCGGAGCCCGGCATCACCGCGAAGGCGGCGCTGGCGCGGGCTAGCGAACGGCTGACCGCGATCGTCGACCGTCTCGATGCGCCGCTGCCGGCATCGATGCGCGAGGCGCATTCCGGCGGCATTGCCGCGCATGCGACGTCGAATACCAGCGCCGCCGAATATTCCGCCATGGTGGCGCGGGCAAAGGAATACATCGCGGCGGGCGACATCTTCCAGGTGGTGTTGTCGCAGCGCTTCGAGACGCCGTTCGATCTGTCGCCGTTCTCGCTCTATCGCGCGCTTCGCCGGGTCAACCCGGCGCCTTTCCTGTATTTTCTCGATCTCGACGGAGTTGCGATCGCGGGATCGAGTCCGGAAATCCTGGTGCGGGTGCGCGAGGGCCGCGTCACCATCCGGCCGATCGCGGGCACACGGCGGCGCGGTGCGACGCCGCATGAGGACATGGCGCTGGAGCGCGAATTGCTCGCCGACCCGAAGGAACGCGCCGAGCATCTGATGCTGCTCGACCTTGGACGCAACGACGTCGGACGGGTGGCGAAGATCGGCACCGTTGATGTCACCGACAGGTTCTTCATCGAGCGTTACAGCCAGGTCATGCATATCGTGTCGAATGTCGAGGGCGAGCTCGCCGAGGGCCGCGATGCGCTCGACGCGCTGATCGCAGGCTTTCCGGCCGGCACCGTCTCCGGCGCGCCGAAGGTGCGGGCGATGCAAATCATCGACGAACTGGAGAAGGAGAAGCGCGGCATCTATGCCGGCTGCGTCGGCTATTTCTCGGCTGCTGGTGAGATGGACACCTGCATCGTGCTGCGCACCGCCGTGATCAAGGACGGCACCATGTATGTGCAGGCCGGCGCCGGCATCGTTGCCGACAGCGATCCTGCCTCCGAGCAGCAGGAATGCGTCAACAAGGCCAAGGCGCTGTTCCGCGCCGCCGAGGAAGCGCAGCGCTTTGCGAGCAGCGCCGGGCGCGGGCAATAACAAACACAGGGAAGAGAGAGATGGGTCACGATCATTCGCACCACGACCATTCACACGAGAGCAAATGGAAGTATGACGGTGTGCGTGTGATCCCAGCCGGTTCGCTGGACGGCAACACCGCGCAGACGCCCGGCATGGATCGAAAGGCCGCGATCAATGCCGCGCGTGTCGGCGCCCAGAAGATCTGGGCCGGCACCGTCAATATTCATCCGAACGCGAAAACCGGCGCGCACCATCATGGCGAACTGGAAAGCGTGATCTATGTGTTGCGCGGCAAGGCCCGCATGCGCTGGGGCGAAAATCTCGAGTTCGTCGCCGAGGCGGGCCCCGGCGATTTCATCTACGTGCCGCCCTTCGTGCCGCATCAGGAGATCAATGCCAGTCCCGACGAGGTGCTGGAATGCGTGCTGGTGCGCTCGGACAACGAGGCCGTCGTGGTCAATCTCGATATCGAGCCGGTCGAGAAGCCGGAAAACGTGGCCTGGATCGACCCGATCCACAGGGGCTGATATCCATCGCCTTCCGCGGGGGAGCAGCTTCGGCATGTTCAGCATCGTCCCGGCCGACCTCGACGATCCGCGCGTGATTGCGATGATACAGACGCACGTGACTCGCGCGCGCGCGGAAACCGCGCCGTGCAGCGCGCATGCGCTGGATCTTTCCGGATTGAAGTCACCCGATGTCAGTGTCTGGACGATGTGGGACGACAACGCCCTTGTCGGCACCGGTGCGTTGAAGCGGCTTTCGCCGGATCATGGCGAGGTCAAGTCGATGTATACGGACGTGGCCTATCGACGCCGCGGCGCCGGCCGCGTCATGGTCGAGCACATCATCGCGGCGGCGCAAGATGCCGGGCTGGCGCGGCTGAGTCTGGAGACGGGGTCTGCGCCTTACTTTCAGCCCGCCGTGGCGCTGTACCGGAGCCGCGGCTTCGTCGACTGCCAGCCGTTCGGCTCCTATGTGCTCGATCCGAACAGCGTTTTCATGACCCTGGTCCTGACATCCGGCTCCGCTTGACCCCCAGAAACCCCGCGTCTAAACCCGCGACACGCCCGGGTTGCCGCATGATCGTGCTGATCGACAATTACGATAGCTTTACCTTCAACCTCGTCCATTACCTGGGCGGGCTGGGAGCGGACGTCGCTGTGCACCGCAATGACGCCGTGAGCGCGGATCAGGTCATCGCCATGAAGCCCGACGCGATCGTGCTCTCTCCCGGACCCTGCACCCCGAACGAGGCCGGCATCTGCCTCGACCTGATCGCCAAAGCTCAGGACAGCGTGCCAATCCTCGGCGTCTGCCTCGGCCATCAGTCAATCGGCCAGGCCTTCGGCGGCGAGGTAGTGCGCGCGCCCTCGCCGGTGCATGGCAAGCTCTCCGATATCCGGCATGAGGGGCAGAGCGTGTTCCGCGGCATCAATGGACCGTTCAAGGCGACGCGCTACCATTCGCTGGTGGTCCGGCGCGATAGCCTGCCGGACGCGCTTCAAGTCACCGCGGAGACCGACGACGGACTGGTGATGGGTCTCTCGCACAAGACGCTGCCGCTGCACGGCGTGCAATTCCATCCCGAAAGCATCGCCTCCGAACACGGTCATCTCATCCTGAAGAATTTTCTCGACCTCGCCGCCGCCTGGAACGGCGCGCAGCGTCGCCTGCATTGAGGACGCATCATGGCCGACGAGTTCAAGGCATTGATCGCCAAGACCGCATCGGGCGCGGCGCTGACCCGCGAGGAAGCGTCGCATGCCTTCGACCGCATGATGTCGGGTGAAGCAACGCCCTCTCAGATGGGCGGCTTGCTGATGGCGTTGCGGGTGCGCGGCGAAACCGTCGACGAGATCACCGGCGCGGTCAGCGCGATGCGCGACAAGATGACCAAGGTCGCGGCGCCTCCCGGCGCGGTCGATGTGGTCGGCACCGGCGGCGATGCCTCGGGCTCATACAACATTTCGACTTGCGCGGCGTTCATTGTCGCGGGCGCCGGCGTGCCGGTGGCGAAGCATGGCAATCGCGCGTTGTCGTCGAAATCGGGTGCGGCCGACGTCCTCACCGCGCTCGGCATCAAGATCGACCTGCGGCCGGACGAGATCACCCGCTGCATCTATGAGGCCGGCATCGGCTTCATGTTTGCGCCATCGCATCATCCGGCGATGAAGAATGTCGGCGCCACCCGGGTCGAACTCGGCACCCGCACCATCTTCAATCTGCTCGGTCCGCTGTCCAATCCGGCCAGCGTCAAGCGTCAGCTCGTCGGTGTGTTTTCGCGGCAATGGATCGAGCCGCTCGCGTTGGTGCTGAAAAATCTCGGCTCGGAAGCGGTCTGGGTGGTGCATGGCTCGGATGGGCTCGACGAGATCACGACCTCCGGGCCGACTGCGGTCGCCGCGCTCGAGAATGGCAACATCCGCACTTTCGAGATTTCGCCGGCCGATATCGGTATCGCACCGGTCAAGCCGGAAGCTTTGCGCGGCGCCGACGCCTACCACAATGCAGCAGCGCTCAAGGATGTGCTGGAGGACAAGCCCGGCGCCTATCGCGATGTCGCGATCATGAACGCTGCCGCCACGCTGGTGGTTGCAGGCGCGGCGAAAGACCTGAAAGACGGCGCCGAACTGGCGCGCAAGGCGTTGTCCAGCGGCGGCGCGCGGACGCGTCTCGAGCGGCTGATCGACGTGTCCAACGCATGAGAGTTCAATGGCCGACATCCTGAAGACGATCGAGGCCTACAAGCGCGAGGAGATCGCGGCCGCGAAGCGTGAGACGAGTCTCGCCACGCTTGAGGCTGAAGCGCGGACCGGGTCCGCGCCGCGCGGCTTTGCCGCCGCTATCGAGCGCAAGCTCGCCGGCGGGCAATACGCGCTGATCGCCGAGGTCAAGAAGGCCAGTCCGTCAAAAGGGCTGATCCGCGCGGATTTCGATCCGGTGGCGATTGCGAAGGCTTACGAACAGGGCGGTGCCGCCTGCCTGTCGGTGCTGACCGATGCGCCGTCATTTCAGGGCAAGCCCGAATTCCTGACGCAGGCGCGGGCCGCGACCTCCCTGCCCGCGCTCCGGAAGGATTTCATGTTCGATCCCTATCAGGTGGCGCAGGCGCGCGCCTGGGGTGGCGATTGCATCCTGATTATCATGGCCGCAATCGATGACGCCGCCGCGCATGAACTCGAAGCCGCGGCGATCTCCTACGACATGGACGTACTGATCGAAATCCACGATGAGGCCGAACTCGACCGCGCGCTCAAGCTCAAGTCGCGGCTGTTCGGCATCAACAACCGCAATCTGCGGACATTCGAGACATCACTCGATGTCAGTATGGCGCTTGCGCCGAAGGTCCCGCGCGACCGGCTGATCGTCGGCGAGAGCGGCATCTTCACGCCGGCCGATCTCGCCCTATTGTCGACGGTCGGTATCTCCACATTCCTGATCGGTGAGAGCCTGATGCGCGCGAACGATGTGGCCGAGGCAACGCGTTCGCTGCTTGCTCGGCCCCAGCCCCGCGCGGCGGCGGGCTAAGCCATGTCCGACAAGGTGCTCACCCATCTCGGGCCATCCGGCGAAGCGCATATGGTCGACGTCTCCGACAAGGCGGCGACCGAGCGTGTCGCCGTCGCGGAAGGCCGCGTGGTGATGAGCAAGGCCACGCTCGACCTCGTGATGTCGGGCAATGCCAAGAAGGGCGACGTGCTCGGCACCGCGCGCATCGCCGGCATCATGGCCGCCAAGCGCACGCACGAACTGATCCCGCTCTGCCATCCACTCGCACTGTCGCAGGTGAGCGTCGACCTCACGCCCGACCCAGCGCTGCCCGGCATTGCCGTGCGCGCCAGCGTGAAGGTGACCGGACCGACCGGCGTGGAAATGGAAGCGCTAACCGCGGTGTCGGTCGCGTGCCTGACCATCTACGACATGGTCAAGGCCGCCGAGCGCGGCATGCGCATCGAAGGCGTGCATCTGGTGGAAAAGACCGGCGGCAAATCCGGTCCCTACCGGGCGACGTGAATATGGCGCTCCTGCCCGTTGCCGACGCCTTGCAGCGCGTGCTGGCGCAAGCGAGTGCGCTGCCGAGCGAACGCGTGCCGATCACCGAAGCGCATGGCCGCGTCCTCGCTGACGATGTCCGCTCACTCAGGACCCAGCCGCCGGTCGATGTGTCGGCGATGGATGGCTATGCGGTCCGTTCCGAGGACATCACCAGCGCGCCGACCGATCTGAAAGTCATCGGCGAGGTCGCGGCCGGACGGCCGTTCACTGGCGAGGTGAGACCGGGACAGGCGGCGCGGATTTTCACCGGCGGCGAGTTGCCCGCCGGCGCCGACACCATCGTGGTGCAGGAAGACACCCGCCGCGACGGCGACAACGTCATCGTCACCGAGGTGCCGCGGAAGGGCCGCCATATCCGCGCCGCCGGACTGGATTTCAAGCAGGGGGAGACCTTGCTCACGCGCGGCCGCGTCCTGAGCGGCCGCGATCTCGGGCTTGCGGCGGCGATGAACCACCCGATCCTACCGGTTCACCGCAAGCCGCGCGTCGCCTTGCTCGCCACCGGTGACGAGCTGGTGCTACCCGGACGCCAACCCGGCCCGGGTCAGATCGTCTATTCGAACGGCTATTCGGTTGCCGCGCTGGCCCGCCAGGAAGGCGCCGATGTCAGCGACCTCGGCATCGCCCGCGACACCGTGGCCGATACCGTTGCAGCGATCCAAGATGCGCGGATGCGGCGGGCCGACGTGCTCGTCACCATGGGGGGCGCTTCGGTCGGCGACTATGACCTGGTGCAGCAGGCCCTGAAGCAGGAAGGCATGGACCTGTCGTTCTGGAAGATTGCGATGCGGCCGGGGCGTCCGCTGATGCATGGCCGGCTCGGCCCGATTCATGTGCTGGGCCTGCCGGGCAATCCGGTCTCGGCCTTCGTCTGCGCGGTGCTGTTTCTGGTGCCGCTGCTGCGCACCCTGACCGGCCGAACCGACGTCTCGATCCCCCTCGACCATGGCCTGCTCGGCTGCGACCTGCCCGAGAACGACGAGCGTGCCGATTACCTGCGAGCCCGCCTGTCGCGGTCGTCGCGCGGCGCGCTGGTGGCCACTCCGTTCCCGACCCAGGATTCGTCGATGACCCGCATTCTGGCCGATGCCGATTGCCTCGTGATCCGCGAACCGCATGCATCGCCCGCGCCCGCCGGTTCACCCTGTGTTATCCTGAAGCTTCCCCTTTAGGCATCTCCCGCTTTCTTCACGTCAAATTAAGGGGTTGCGGAACACATATCGAACATATAGTGTTCGTTCATGATTTGTTTCGTATCTCTTGGGATTGTTCCACGATCCTGACGCTGTCCGGGAGACACCTGAATGCTGACCCGCAAGCAGTTCGAGCTTCTGCGATTCATAAACGAGCGTCTGAAGGAAGCCGGCGTTCCGCCGTCCTTCGACGAGATGAAGGACGCCCTCGACCTGCGGTCCAAATCCGGCATCCACCGGCTGATCACGGCGCTGGAGGAGCGCGGTTTCATCCGGCGCCTGCCGAACCGCGCGCGCGCGATCGAGGTGATCAAGCTGCCGGATTCGGTCAACCAGGGCAGCACGCCCCGCCGTGGTTTCACCCCGAGCGTGATCGAGGGCAATCTCGGCCGGGTGCGAACCGCGTCGGAAGACGATGGCGGCCGCCCCGTCGCGGTGCCGATGATGGGCCGAATCGCGGCGGGCACGCCGATCGAGGCGATCCAGACCAAAAGCCACACCATCAATGTGCCGCCGGACCTGCTCACCTCGGGCGATCACTTCGCGCTCGAAGTGCGCGGCGATTCGATGGTCGATGCCGGCATTCTCGACGGCGATACGGTGCTGATCCGCAAGTCCGAGGCCGCCGATACCGGCGACATCGTCGTGGCCCTGATCGACGATGAGGAAGCGACCCTCAAACGGTTTCGCAGGCGCGGCGCTTCCATCGCACTTGAACCGGCTAACACGTCGTATGAAGTCCGTATCCTGCCGCCGACCCGCGTCCGGATTCAGGGCAAACTGGTGGGACTATTCCGGCGTTACTGACGGACCGTCGTCGGCTTCCAGATCGGCCGGCCGCGGTGTCGCGTCGCGCGGCGGGGCCGGGCGTGCGGGGATCGTAGCCACTGCCGCAGGAGCGCGGGCCCAAGGCCGGTCGTAGGTTGGCGGCCGCGTGCTCTCCTGCACGAACATGCCGCCATCCCAGCGGGCCGCGGCCGCACCATGAGCGCGCGCGCGAGTGCGGTCGATCAGCAACGCGGCGCAAACCGGCGGAGCGTTGCGCGCGGTCACGACAAAAACCGCCGAAGTGCAATCCTCCATCAGCGCCTCCGCGCTGAGCGACAGCGCGACGGCGCGGCCGTCGGCCAGCCGTGCAACGCATCCCGCCAGGTCGCAGCGAATGCCCTCCGCCAGCGACTCGTCCTTGTCGGTTCTGGCATCGCCATCGGCGGCAAGCCACTCACGCAGGACGAATCCGTCGCGGCGGCTGGCCATGACCCGCAAGACTCCGCCGGCATCGCGGACCGCCACCATGCTTGCGTCGGCCGACACAAGGATGTCCGGTCGCGGTGCCCTCCAGGCAAACACGATACAAAGCGCGACCATCGCCGCGCCGGTCCACCGCAGCGGCGATCGCAACAGGCACATCACCACCAGCCCGGCAGCGCCGATCAGCAGGGTGCCAACGCCGAAAGCCGGGATCCGTCCGACGGCGCCGGGCAGACTGGCAACCCAGGTTGCGACAACGATCATCCACTCGATGCCCTCGCCCATCAGCCACCAGAATGGCCGGTCGAAGCCGAACGGCAGTGCGATCAGGCCGAGAATGCCAGCCGGCATCACCCAGATCGACACCGCCGGCATCGCGAAGAGATTTGCCAGCACGCCATAAGGCGCCAGTCTGTGAAAGTGATAGGCGGCGAACAGTGTCGTCGCAGACCCCGCGACAAGCGACGCAATGACGAGCGCCGCGATCTCCCGTCCGCCCCATAACGCCATCCGGGCCGCAAAGGGCGTGCCCGGCTCGGCCGACATGATTGGCAGTCCGCGCTCGTACACCGCGATCAGCGCGAGCGTGGCCGCAAACGACATCTGGAAACTCGGATGGACAATTGCCTCCGGCGAGATCGCGAGCAGCACCAAGGCGGCGACGCAGATCGTACGAAGCGTCAGGGCCGGCCGGTCGAAGATCACGCCGATCAACACGATTGCCGTCATGATGAAGGCGCGCTGGGTCGCGACTTCGGCACCGGACAGCAGCAGATAGAATGCCGCCATGCACAGAGCCGCCAGCGCCGCCCATTTCTTGATTGGGTAACGGCTGGCAATCGAAGGGAAGAACGCGAGGCCGGCGCGGAACGTGAAGAAGGCGATGCCGGCAACCACGGCCATGTGATAGCCGGAGATCGACAGCACATGCGCGAGGCTCGAGACGTACATGGCCTCGTTGACCGACGACGATATCGCATCGCGTTTTCCGGTGATCAGCGCCGAGGCGATCGCGCCGTTGTCGCCCGGAATGACCGCGCGGATGCGCGCGTCGATCGCATCCCTAAGCGACCCGATGGCAGCGGCATAGCGCAGCCGCATTCCGGGCGGTTCGGGCGGCGTCACCTGTTTGATCGCGCCGAGCACGAAACCCGTCGCGCCGAGCCGCTGGAAATAGTAATCGCGCGCGAAGTCGTAGCCGCCCGGCCGCAGCGGCGAGAGCGGAGGATTGAGTCTTGCGCGCAATTCGACGAAGGAGGCCACCGGCGGCGCCATGCCCTTGCGCACAGACACGCGAACGCGTTCCAGCTTGATGTCGGGGCGCGCACCGCTCATGGCATGGACGGCAATCACGATACGATCGCTTCGCTCGCGTTCCTCTCTGGATTCGACAAAGCCCGACAGCGTCACATTGAATGCGGGCGCCGCGAGGATCGGATGGGCGATGCGAGCGGTCTTCCAGGCTGCGAGCGTGAAGCCGAATGCGATCGCGGCGGCAGCCACAGCGACCGGAAACGCGATCGGTCGGGCGCGGGCCGCGATGCATAGAAGTATCGCCGCGGCCGTGAGTGCGATGCCGGCCCACAGAAACGGCTCGCGATCCGCGGCGAAATAGAGGACGACGCCGAAGCCGAAGGCGATGGGCAGCCAGGGAATGAGGCGTCCCGGCGCGGTGTCATGGGCGATCCAGCTGCCCATGCGCGCGCCGGCGCCCTGCAACAAAGGGGACAGGGCATCGGGCCAGCCGGACGATCCATCGCGGGTGCGTCCTCCAAGCGGCCACGTGCCGGCCCGCGCGCCCTTGCGCGCCTCCGCCCGCTCGCGACCTTTCGGATCGCTCTCGCCAGCCATGAGCCCCCGCCCCCGGCACTCGACCGGGGGTTGAGGCTACATCAGCCGGCGTCCTTTGCGAAAGCGATCAACTAACCGCCGAAACCTTGGCCCAGGTGTCCCGCAGCCCGATGGTCCGGCTGAAGACCGGGCGGCCGGACGTGGAGTCGCGGTCGCGCACGAAATAACCCTGCCGCTCGAACTGCGCCGGCTCGCCGGTCTGATCCGCGATCGCCGCCGGCTCGACCTTTGCGTCAGCCAGAATCTCCAGCGAGTTGGGATTCAGTTCGCCGGCAAAGTTGGCGGCATCCGGCGCGGGGTTGGTGAAAAGCGGATTGTAGAGCCGGATTTCGGCCGAGACCGCATCCTGTGCCGAGACCCAGTGGATGGTCGCCTTGACCTTGCGGCCGTCCGGGGCGTTGCCGCCCTTGGTTTCCGGATCGTAGGTGCAGCGCAGCTCGACGATGTTGCCGGCCGCATCCTTCACCACCTCGCGGCAGGTGACGAAATAGGCGTAGCGCAATCGCACTTCCTTGCCGGGAGATAGCCGGAAGAACTTCTTCGGCGGGTCCTCCATGAAATCGTCCTGCTCGATATAGATCTCGCGGCCGAAGCGGATCTTGCGGGTGCCGGCGTTGTCATCGTCGGGATGGTTCACGGCATCGAGTTCTTCGCTCTGCCCCTCGGGGTAATTCTCGATCACAACCTTGAGCGGCCGCAACACCGCCATGCGCCGAAGCGCAGTCTTGTTCAGCGCCTCGCGGATCGAGAAATCGAGCATCGCAATGTCGACCACGCTGTTGGCCTTGGCGACGCCGATGCGCTTGACGAAATCGCGCAAGGCTGCGGGCGGTACGCCGCGCCGGCGCAATCCCGCAAGCGTGGGCATCCGCGGATCGTCCCAGCCGGACACGTGGTTGTCCTGCACGAGCCGGTTCAGCACTCGCTTGGACAAGACGGTGTAACTCAGGTTGAGCCGTGCGAACTCGTACTGGCGCGGCCGCGACGGCACCGGCAGGTTCTCGATGCACCAGTCATAGAGCGGCCGGTGATCCTCGAATTCGAGCGTGCAGATCGAATGCGTGACATGCTCGATCGCATCCGACTGACCATGCGCATAATCGTAGCTCGGATAGATCTTCCAGGCGTCGCCGGTGCGCGGATGATGCGCATGCAGGATCCGGTAGAGCACCGGATCGCGCAGATTGATGTTGCCGGAGGCCATGTCGATCTTCGCCCGCAGCACGCGCGCACCGTTTGGGAATTCGCCGGCCCGCATGCGCCGGAACAGGTCGAGATTCTCCTCCACCGAGCGGTCGCGGAACGGCGAGTTCTTGCCCGGCTCGGTCAGGGTGCCGCGGGTCGCCCGCATTTCGTCAGGCGACTGGTCGTCGACATAGGCCTTGCCCTCCCTGATCAGGAGTTCGGCCCATTCGTAGAGCTGCTCGAAATTGTCCGACGCGTAAAAAAGGTGCGGCCCCCAGTCATAGCCAAGCCAGCGCACGTCCTCCTTGATGGCATCGATATATTCCTGCTCCTCCTTGACCGGATTGGTGTCGTCGAAACGCAGGTGGCAGCGCCCGCCGAATTCCTGCGCGATGCCGAAATTCAGGCCGATCGATTTGGCGTGGCCGATATGCAGGTAGCCGTTCGGCTCCGGCGGAAACCGGGTCACGACGCTTTTGTGCCGTCCCGAATCGAGATCGGCCTGCACGATGTCGCGGATGAAATCGCGCCCCGCTTCCAAAGTCGACGTGTCGTCTGCGGCCATTTTGCCTCTCTCGCCGGCGATACCGGTTCGCCGGCGCCTGTCTGCCAAATTCGTGTGTTTGAGCCAAGCTGCGGAAGTTTCAGGTAACCCTGCCCCGTCCTTGCCGCAATAAGCCGCCAAGCGCTGTTTCCGAATGTTCGCGCACCATGATAGATGGGCCGAACCGAAACCGATACGCCCCCCGGATGACCGTCGTTACCCGCTTCGCACCCTCCCCGACCGGCTTTCTGCATATTGGCGGCGCCCGCACGGCGCTGTTCAACTGGCTGTATGCGCATGGCCAGGGCGGCAAGATGCTGCTGCGAATCGAGGATACCGACCGCGAGCGCTCCACCGATGCCGCGATCGATGCGATCCTCGACGGGCTGACCTGGCTCGGCATCACCTGGGACGGCGACGCGGTTCACCAGTTCGCCCGCGCCGCGCGTCACCGCGAGGTCGCCGAACAATTGCTGGCGTCCGGCAAGGCCTATCGCTGCTATGCGACCCCCGAGGAGCTCACGCAGATGCGGGAAGCGGCCCGCGCCGCCGGCCGGGCGCGGCTTTATGACGGGCGCTGGCGCGACCGCGATCCGTCCGAAGCGCCCCCCGGCGCGAAACCGGTGATCCGGCTGAAGGCGCCGCTGACCGGCGAGACCGTGATCGAGGATCAGGTCCAGGGCCGTGTGGTCTGGCAGAACCAGGATCTCGACGATCTCGTGCTGCTGCGCTCCGACGGCAATCCGACCTACATGCTCGCGGTCGTGGTCGACGATCACGACATGGGGGTCACCCACATCATCCGCGGCGACGATCACCTGACCAATGCCGCGCGCCAGAAGCAGATCTATGAAGCGCTCGACTGGCCGGTGCCGGTCATGGCGCATATCCCGCTGATCCATGGACCGGACGGATCGAAACTCTCCAAACGCCACGGCGCGCTCGGCGTCGATGCCTATCGGGCGCTGGGCTATCTGCCGGAGGCGCTGCGCAACTATCTGGTCCGGCTCGGCTGGAGCCATGGCGACCAGGAGATTTTCTCGACCCGCGAGATGATCGAATTGTTCGACCTCCCGCAGATCGGCCGTTCGGCGGCGCGTTTCGATTTCGTCAAGCTGGAAAGCCTGAACGGTCACTACATGCGGTCGATGTCGGACACCGCGCTGCTGGATGCGTTCGAGCAGGCGCTGCCCTATCTCGCCGGCGGGCCGGAGCTGAAGGCGAAGCTCGACGAGGCGATGCGCGACAAGCTGCTGAAAGCAATGCCGGGTCTGAAGGAACGGGCGAAGACGCTGGTCGAACTGCTCGACCATTCCCGCTTCATCTGGTCCGATCCGCCCTTGCCGATGGAGGACAAGGCCCGGGCGCTGCTGACCGCCGAAGCGCGCGACCTTTTGCGCGGCCTGCTTCCGCATTTCGAGGCGCTGCCCGACTGGTCGGCGCAAAGCACCGAAGCCGCGGTCCGCGCTTATGCCGACTCCGCGAATGTGAAACTCGGCTCGGTCGCGCAGCCGTTGCGCGCCGCTCTGACCGGCCGCGTGACCTCTCCCGGAATTTTCGACGTGCTGACGGTGCTGGGAAAGACCGACAGCCTTGCGCGAATTCGCGAGCAGGCCCTGAAAACCGGCACCGTGGCCGCCTGATCCCGCGTGACGCGGCGGTTTTTTTGCCGCGCGGTAACCGCATCGTGGTTCCTTGCCCGCGCCGACTTTGGCCCATCTTGCGGTGCGGAATGGGATGGGATAGGCCAAAAGCACTGAACCAATTCCCCGGATGCTGGGCTTGAGAGCCGGTCGGAATTCGACCGGCCGATCGCGGTCAGAATATCCGGGCTGCTCGCAAGGGGATGCCGATGGACGCAAAAACGGCAAGCGCCAAGACTGGCAAAGTCACGGTCGGCGACGACAGCCATGATTTTCCGGTCAAGACCGGAACCATCGGGCCCGAGGTTCTCGATATCTCGAAGCTGTATGCCGCGACCGGCATGTTCACCTACGATCCGGGCTTCACCTCGACCGCGAGCTGCGAATCCAAGATCACCTATATCGACGGCGATGAGGGCATCCTGCTCTATCGCGGTTATCCGATCGAACAACTCGCCGAGCACGGCGACTTCCTCGAGACCTGCTACCTGCTGCTGTTCGGAGAATTGCCGACCGCGGCCCAGAAGGCGGACTTCGTCAAGCGCGTCACCAACCACACCATGGTGCACGAGCAGATGAGCCGGTTCTTCCAGGGCTTCCGCCGCGACGCACATCCGATGGCGGTTATGGTCGGCTCGGTCGGCGCCTTGTCGGCTTTCTATCACGACTCCACCGACATCTCCGATCCGTATCAGCGTCTGGTCGCCTCGATCCGCATGATCGCCAAGCTGCCGACGCTGGCGGCGATGGCCTACAAATACACGATCGGCCAGCCGTTCGTGTATCCGACCAATGCGCTCGATTATTCGTCGAACTTCCTGAAGATGTGCTTCGCGGTGCCGACCGAGGATTACAAGCCGAACCCGGTGATGGCGCGCGCGATGGATCGCATCTTCATCCTGCATGCCGACCACGAGCAGAATGCCTCGACCTCGACGGTCCGCCTTGCCGGCTCCTCGGGCGCCAATCCGTTCGCCTGTATCGCTGCCGGCGTCGCGTGCCTCTGGGGTCCCGCGCATGGCGGCGCCAACGAAGCCGCGCTGAAAATGCTGGAAGAGATCGGCTCGGTCGATCGCATTCCGGAATACGTCAAGCGCGCCAAGGACAAGAACGACTCGTTCCGTCTGATGGGCTTCGGCCACCGGGTCTACAAGAACTACGATCCGCGCGCCAAGATCATGCAGAAGACCTGTCACGAAGTGCTGTCCGAGGTCGGCCATCAGGACGACCCGCTGCTGCAGGTGGCGATGGAGCTCGAGCGCGTCGCGCTGCACGACGACTATTTCATCGAGAAGAAGCTGTATCCGAATATCGATTTCTATTCGGGCATCACGCTGCGTGCGATGGGCTTCCCGACCTCGATGTTCACCGTGCTCTTTGCCGTTGCGCGAACGGTTGGCTGGATCGCGCAGTGGAAGGAAATGATCGAGGATCCGCAGCAGAAGATCGGCCGGCCGCGCCAGCTCTATACCGGCCCGACCCGCCGCGATTACGTGCCGATCTCGACCCGCAAGGCCTGAGGATCGACGCGCAGGACGCCGAGTTAGTCCCAGATTTTTTGAAAGGCCGGCTCTCGCAGCCGGCCTTTTGATTTCAGGGGTGTGGGATTGGGTGTAGATTCGCGTTTGCCTGACGCAGCGGGCGCGGAGACGAACCATGATGCCGACACTCTCGCAACTGATCGTCTGGGTTGCCGTAGGCCTGATCGGCGGCACCCTCGCCGGCTACGCCATCACCTGGCACAAGGCCGGCTTCGGCGTCTGGCGCAATGCCGCACTCGGCCTTGTCGGCGCGCTCCTTGGCGGCTTCCTGTTCAGGCTGTTCGGGCTGTTTCCGAATCTCGACCGGATTTCGATCTCGCTGCGCGATGTTGTAGCGGCCTTCGTCGGCTCGCTGATCGTCCTGCTGGCGCTGTGGGCGTGGGACAAGTTCGGGAAGACCGCGTAGGCCGGACGTCACATAAGCCGGCTCAGTCCGACCGTCAGTGCGCGGACGATCGAAGACCCGCCGTGCTCGCGAGTGCATTCTGATTTGATCGGCACTTTGAGCCCTCCCGTTGGATTCGCTCGCTCAGGGCCAGCGCCCCGGAATGACGCTCCTCCACCACCCCTTGACAATATTCCTATAGGATAATATACCTTCTCCCGTCCGGCTCGCGAGGGGCGTCTTCCGGAGACGTTCGGCGGATGGAGCAGGACGCGGCGCCCTGCGGGCTGGCTCTAACGTGGAGCCTGTTCTCGGGTGGCCCCGGGACCCCGCCCTGCCGGCACTAGGACCGGCGTGCGAGGAGCTCGCTAGTGGCGTCGGGTTTGTCCCGGCGCTGGAAGCGCGGCCCGGGGTTGGCGGCGGCTTTCGGGCCCCGTCAGAACGCCGCTGGTGGAGCGCCGCAAGGCGAGCGCGCTGCGATAACGCGCGCGCCGCACCCGTCGCGGTGCGGACATCGGCTGGTGCGCCTCGCGGCGTTCCACCTCCCCTCACGATGCGAGGGGATTTCAGCGCAGCCCCGGGGCGCGGATGCGCCGCGGGATCGCGAACGGCTGCCCTTTCCAATCATCGATCTCATCGGAGGCCACCATGAGCAGGCCCGGCAAGCGCCGTCCCCAAACCGCACAGCGGAAAAGCCACTCCGACAGCGAGGCGCAGGACCTGCGTCCGCTCTGCCGGGCGCTGCAGTTCTGGCGCGTCTGCGGCAAGCCGCCCTGCCGGCGCGCCCTCGATTGCAAAGGCGATGCGCAGGCATGCTTCCGGCATTTCTGGTGGCAACTGCCTGAGGAAGCCCGGGTCTGGGTTCGCGCCGCCATCACGGCCAGCGCCGGCGGACTGACAAACAAAGCAGCGGGCCTGGCGGCCGACGCCGAAGTGGCGCGCTGGCAAGAATTGCAGCGGCGCTATGCGCCGAAAGCCGCTCCTGACGCTGCGCCGGTGACGGCCAATCCTCACGACACAACGAGCGCGCCGCAGCCGCGGATCAGATCGCTGTGAAAACGCTGCGCCGGATCGACATCCGCTCAGGCCGCGTGGGCACCTTGGCCATTGGTCTGCTTAACGCGCTCGGCGCCGTCATAGGCCCAGGTCACGTAGGACGCGCCCCAGGTAAAGCCGCCGCCGAATGCCGCCAGGATCAGGCGGTCGCCGGTCTTGAGCTGGCTCTCGTAATCCCAGAGGCAGAGCGGGATCGTCGCGGCTGTGGTGTTGCCGTATTTCTGGATCGTCATCATGACCCGCTCCATCGGCAGGCCCATCCGCTCGGCGGTCGATTCGATGATGCGCCGGTTGGCCTGATGCGGCACCAGCCACTGGATCATGTCGCCGCGCAGGTTGTTGCGGCTCATGATTTCGCCGGCCACCTCCGCCATCTTGGCGATGGCGAATTTGTAGACCGCCGCCCCCTCCTGATGGACGTAATGCATGCGCTTCGCCACCGTCTCGGCGCTGGGCGGCAATCGGCTGCCGCCGGCCTTCTGGTGCAGGTGGATCATGCCCGATCCGTCCGAGCGGATCAGGGTGTCGAGGATGCCTTCGCCATTCGGGCTGGGTTCGATCAGCACCGCGCCGGCGCCATCGCCGAAAAGCACGCAGGTGGCGCGATCGGTGTAATCGATGATGGTCGACATCTTGTCGGCGCCGACGACCACAACCTTCTTGCACTGGCCGTTGGCAACGAATTGCGAGGCAATGGTGATGGCGTAGATGAAGCCCGAACACGCCGCCTGCACGTCGAACGATCCGACCGGGCCGAGGCCCACCATGTCGGCGATCAGGTTGGCGGTCGACGGAAACACCATGTCCGGCGTCGTGGTCGCGCAGATCAACAGGTCGATGTCGGAGGGCTTGTTGCCGGTGCGCGCGAGCAGGCCTTTCACCGCTTCGGCGCCCATATGGGAGGTGCCCAGCCCCTCACCTTTCAGGATACGGCGCTCGCGGATGCCGGTGCGCTCGGTGATCCAGGCATCGGAGGTATCGACCAGCCGAGCAAGCTCGGCATTGGTCAGCACGTAATCCGGCAGATGTCCGCAAACGCCTGTTATCGCTGGGGTTTTTAAGTTGTGACCATTAAGCATGGGCGCTCGCGCCGGATCTGGCAATGTGACAAGACGATGCAAATTAGGCGGTTACGGGGCCGGATGCCAGCGTTTCGGGCCGGGGCTCAGCCGGCCGGACTTGATTTCCGGGCCACGTTTTCGACGATCTCGGCCGCGCGCCGCGCGGGCTGGGCCGTGCCGATCTGCATGATCTCATCGAGGCGGGCAAAGGCCTCGGTCTGCCTGCGGCGCTCGGGGCTGTCGGACAGGAGCGGCGCCAGCGCGGCCGAGAGCTTCTCCGGCGTGCAATCGGTCTGGATGAATTCGGGCACGACATTCTCGCCGAGCACCAGGTTGGTCAGGATCACGGACGGGACCCGGATCAGCCTGCGTGCGATCGCCGCCTCCCAGGACGCGACCTTGTATGCGGTGATCATCGGCACGCCGGACACCCCGAGTTCGAGCGTGACCGTCCCGGATTTGGCAAGCGCCGCCCGCGCCTCCCGGAAGGCGGCGCGGCGGTCCTCGCGCTTCACCACGATCTTCGGCCGCAGCGGCCAGCGCGCGGTCTCGCGCACCACCAGATCCTGCAGATGCGGTGTGGTGGGAATGACGATGTCGAGCGGCCAGACGGTTTTGGCGATGCGTTCGATGGTGCGGCCGAACGGCTCGATCAGGCGCCGGATCTCGGCCTTGCGGCTGCCGGGCAGCACCAGCAGCGTCGGCGTGCCGTTCATGCGCCGCGCCGCCTCCTCCGCATTGGGGCGCAATTCGTGAACCTGCTCGACCAGCGGATGGCCGACATAGGTGCAAGGCGGGCCGCCCAGCGTCCTGTGAACCTCGGGTTCGAACGGCAACAGCGCCAGTACATGATCGATATAGCGGCTCATCGCCTTCGCCCGCCCCGGCCGCCAGGCCCAGACCGATGGCGAGACATAATTCACGATCGGGATCGCGCGGTTCTTCTTGCGGACGCGGCGCGCGACCCGATGGGTGAAATCCGGCGAGTCGATGATGACCATCACGTCGGGTTTTTCATCGAGCGCAGCGCGCGATGTCTGGCGGATGCGCGACAGGATCATCGGCAAGGCCTGGGTGATGCCGGCCAGTCCAACGATGGCGAGATCGTCGATGCGAAACAGCGACGGCAATCCTTCCGCCGCCATTTCATAGCCACCGACGCCGCGGAATTGAACGTTGTCGCCGAGTCTCGCCTTCAGCGACTGCATCAGCGCCGCGCCGAGGCGGTCGCCGGATTCTTCGGTCGCAACCAGAAAGACCTTCATGCGCCATCGCCGTGCGGTTCGGGAAGACCGAGCACGAATACATTGGCACGATCGGCCTTCTCCACCACAATTTGCGGCTCGGCGACAATCGCGCCGCCGGCAATGACGGCGAGGCCCGCAAGGCCGGCTTCGGCAACACCGTCCACCGTCCGCGGCCCAATCGACGGCAGATCGAACCGCCGGTCCTGGCCGGGCTTGGGTGCCTTGACCAAAACGCCGGTCCCGGGCGGTGCGCGGAACCGCTTGCTACGACGCAGATCGGCGACGCGCGCCAGCATCAGGTCAGTCCCCTCCGCGGCTTCGACCGCGATCACATGCCGGTTCGCGACCACCACGCCCTGCCCGATATCGAGCGGTCCCATCACCCTCAGCACGTCGAGGCCGTATCGGATGTCGTCGAGGTCGCCGGGCTTCGGTCCAGCCTGTCCGAGGGCACCCTCCTGCACCAGGATCTCCGGCGCGACTTCGTGCGCACCGAGCAGCCTGAAGCCGTGGCCTTCGAGCATCCCCGCCATCCCGGTGAGCAGATGATTGTCGCCCCCGTAAAAATGGCGGATCGCAGAGGGCAGGACGCGCAGGGTCGCGAGGTCGAAATTGATCAGCTGCCGCAAACTCGGCCGCACCAGCGTGCCGATGAAGATGACGTCGCGGCAGCCTTCGCGCCGCGCCAGCCGCAGGAAACGACCGAGCTGGGTCACATGCGCCCAGTGATGCGGATAGCTCTTCACACGCTCGGGATCGGCCCAGCCTTTCAGGGCGAACAGAACGGCGCCGCGGCCATTCTTGACCAACGCGTCGGCGACCGTGAACGGAAAGGTACCGCCGCCGCAAATGATGGCGACCGGACCCGCGTCCGCTGGCAGGTCGTCCGGACCGGTCATGACTCCCCGGCCGGGCTTCTTTCTCCGGCCTGGCCGGTCTTGCCCGCTTTCATCAACGGCCGCGAGCCGCCGGCCTTGATGAAGGCCACGACCTTGGCGACCACCGGATCGTCGGCAAAGCCGCGTTCGACCGCCTCGACCCGCTCCTTGAAATGACCACGCACCAGAAACAAGGCGCGATAGGCCTGACGCAAGCCATGGATATCGGCACGCGAATAACCCCGCCGGCGCATGCCGACGACATTCAGCCCGTCCAGTTCGCCGCGTTGCCCGATCGCGAAGCCAAACGGGATTACGTCGGCGCCGAGTCCCGTCACGCCGGCGATCATCGCGCTCTCGCCGATCCGCACGAATTGATGCGCGGCCGAGTGGCCGCCCATGAATACGTAGTCCTCGACCACGACATGGCCGCCCAGGACGGCATTGTTGGCGAGCGTGACCTGGTTGCCGACCTTGCAGTCATGACCGACATGCGAGCCGACCATGAACGTGCATTTGTCGCCGACGCTGGTGACACCGCCATCGTCCTCGGTGCCGGTATTCATGGTGACGTTTTCGCGGATCTCACAATCGGAGCCGATGATCAGGCGGGTCGGTCCGCCGCGATACTTGACCGATTGCGGCGGCGTGCCGAGCGAGGCGAATGGATAGATGACGGTGCGATCACCGATCGTGGTGTGGCCGGACAAGGCCACGTGACTGATCAGACGCGACTGCTCGCCGAGAACGACATTCGGGCCGATCACGCAATACGGGCCGATGCTGGATCCCTTGCCGATGACGGCGCCGGGCGATATGCGCGCAGTCGGATCGATGGTGGCGTCGGGCGTTTCAAGCATTGACAATCATCGCTCCGACTTCGGCTTCGGCCACCAGTGAACCCTGCACGCGCGCTTCGGCACGGTACCACCACATCATGCGCTTATTGGCGATCTTGCTCACATGATACTCGATGGTATCGCCCGGAACGACCTGCTTGCGAAATTTCGCCTTGTCGATGGTCAGAAAGAATACGCTCTTGGTCGTGCTGCCGGCCTTGCCGGAGCAGATGCACAGCACACCGGCGGTTTGCGCCATTCCCTCGATCATCAGCACACCGGGAAAGACCGGATTCTCGGGAAAATGCCCCATGAATTGCGGTTCGTTCGCCGTCACATTCTTGATGCCGATGGCCGACTCGTCCGACCGCATGTCGATCACACGATCGATCATCAGGAACGGATAGCGATGCGGCAGCGCCTTCAAAATGCGCGCGATATCGGCCGTCTCGAGCTTGGTTGGCGTGTCGTCCATGACGTTCGATCTTCGTCGTTCAAACTTTTGGTTCAATCTTTGTCGTTTAATCTTCGGCTCTGCCTTTTTCGGCGCTGTGCTTCTTGGCGGCGCGCTCGAGCCAGGCGACCTCACGCATCCAGAGCTTCGCCGGTTTGGCAGGCACGCCGGCCCATCGGCCGCCGGGCGGAATATCAGAATTCACCCCACTCAATCCCGCAACCTGCGCTCCCTCTCCGATGCTGACGTGATTGTTGATGGTCACGCGCCCTCCGAGAGCGACAAAATCCTCGAGCGTCACGCTACCCGCGATAGCGCAATGGGCGACGATCACACAATGCCGCCCAATGCTGACATTGTGGCCAATCTGAACCAGATTGTCGATTTTCGTTCCCTCACCGATCACCGTATCCCGGATTGCGCCGCGATCGATCGCCGTCCCGGCACCGATCTCCACGTCGTCCTGGATGATGACGCGTCCAACCTGCGGGACCTTGAGATGGCCGCGTGGGCTCATGACATATCCGAAGCCATCCTGACCGATCCGGCACCCGGGATGGAGGATAACCCGGTCCCCGATCAACGCGTGGGTGACCGAGCAATGTGCGCCGATATTGCAGTCGCGGCCGATCCGCACGCCCGCCCCAATCACCGCTCCAGCGCCGACCAGCGTGCCCGTGCCGATCTCGGCTTTCGGTCCGATCACGGCTCCGGGCTCGACCGTCACGCCGTCTTCGAGCCTGGCCTTCGGATGAACCGAGGCGCCGGGCGTAATGCCATCGGCCTCGAACAGCGACGAGGGGCGCAGAGCGCCGGGAAACAGTTTGCGGGTGACCGCGACGAAGCCCCGATAGGGCTCGCGCGTCAGTAACAGCAGCAGCCCGGCAGGCGCCTGGTGCGCGAAACGCTCGGCGATGAGGCACGCGCCGGCCCGGGTATTCCTTAAGCCCTCGGCATAGCTGAGGTTCTCAAAAAACGTCAGATCGCGGGGGCCGGCCCGATCGATCGGTGCGACGTTGACGATCACCGTCTCCGCTCGGGAAGGATCGGAAAGGGTCGCTCCGGTGAGGGCTGCGATGTCCCCCGCGGTCAACGTCTCCGCGCGTTCGATGAAAATCGGTTCGGTCATCCGCCGGCTCGCAACATCATTCTGGCGGCTTCTGGCGGAGAACCGGACCCTTGTCGATCAGAACTTCGTTCCGCCGCCGAAGCGGAATTCCTGCACGATATCGTAGCTTTCCTTGTTGAGCGGGATCGAATAGTCGAACCGCAACGGTCCGAAGGGCGAATCCCAGATCAGGCCGGCGCCGACGGATGCGCGGATGAGCTTCGAATCCGCAAACGTCATGACCTCACCGCCAGCGCTTGTCGGTCCCTTGTAATCCCACACATTACCCGCGTCGGCGAAGATCGAAGCCCGGATCCCGACATCCTTCGGAATGAAATGCAGCGGGATGAACAATTCCGCGCTCGCAGCCCAGAAATTCGCACCACCGATCGCATCCTGGGTGGTCCATGGCGTCAGATCGCGCGGCCCGAAGCCGTTCTGGCGGAAACCGCGGACCAGGTTCGGCCCGCCCTGATACAGATCGTTGAAGCGCAGATTGTTGCCATTCCACGGCGTGATATTGCCGGCCTGGAAGCGCAGCAGCCCGACGAAATCCGGGATCACCTCCTGATAGAAGCGAATATCGCCGGAGGTCCGGATGAAGTTCACATCGCCGCCGATGCCGGCGAATTCCTGCTTCAGTTCGCCGCGAATACCGGAGGACGGGTTCCGGTTATTGTCCAGCGTATTGTAGATCAGGCTGTAGCCCGCCATCGACGTGATCTGCGCGCCCTGATCGAAGCTCAGGCGAACCGGCAGCGACGGCACGATCGACACGTCGTTACAACCGTTCGGCTTCGTCCAAGTCGGGTCGTTCTCCGGTTTCCACGGCACCGTCGTATAGCAGGCCGACGTGCCTTCCTGCAGCGTGATCTCCTGCTGGAACAGCGAGTAGCGAAGCTGCAGCGCGAGGTCCTCGCGAAGCTCGAAGCCGAGCCGCACCGCGCCACCCAATGTCCGGGTATCGTACGAGGTGTATTGCTGCTGGTCGGTCTCCTTGCCGAAGAAGTCGAGACCAAGCGCCATCCGGTAATCGAGGAAATACGGCTCGATGAACGACAATTCGAAGCCGCGTGCGCGCTGGCCGTATTGCACCGCCGCTCGCACCGCCTGGCCGCGGCCCAGCAGGTTGCGTTCGCCGACCGACACTTCGCCAAGCCAGCCGTCCTGAGTCGAGTAACCGCCGGAGACGGAGAATTCACCGGTCGACTGTTCCTCGACCTCGACGTTGATCACGACCCGGTCCGGTGAAGTGCCGGGCTCATTGGTGATCTTCACCGACTTGAAATAGTTCAGGTTCTTCAGGCGACGCTCGGCACGGTCGACGAGTGCGCGGTTGTAGGCGTCGCCTTCGGCGAGATCGAACTCACGCCGGATCACCCAGTCCCGGGTCCGCGTGTTGCCGCGGATCTGGATCCGTTCGATGTAGGCCCGGGGCCCCTCCTCGACCGTGAAGACCACATTGATGACCCGGCCTTCGAAATCGCGATCGCCGCGCGGCCGCACCACCGCAAACGGATAGCCGCGGCGCGCCACATCGATGGCAATCGATTCGACCGACTTTTCGACGGCTTCGGCGTTGTAAACCGAGCCCCGTTTTGCCTTCAGCTTGTCGGCCAGCGAGGCTGCGTCGACGGCGCGCACGTTCGATTGGATGTCGACCGCGCCGAATTTGTATTGCTCGCCTTCGTCGATCGTGAACGTGACGATGAACGCACCGGCCTGAGGATCGAATTCGCTCACCGCGGACACGACGCGCACGTCGGCGAAACCATGCTTCAGGTAGAAACGGCGCAGCAGGTCGCGATCCGCCTCGATCCGGTCCGGATCATAGACGTCGCTCGACTTCATGAAACTGAGGAAATTGGACTCGGTGGTCTTGATGATGTCCTTGAGCCGGTAGTCCGAATAATACCGGTTGCCGACGAAACGGATGCTCTTGACGCCGGTTTTCTTGCCTTCGTTGACCTCGAAAACGAGATCCACGCGATTGTTCGGGAGCTCGATGACCTTCGGCACCACGCGCACGTCGTAGCGCCCGTTGCGCCGATATTGCTCGATGATGCGCTGGGTGTCCGATTGCACGACCGGGCGGGACAGCGTGCCACGAACCTTCGACTGAATCTCGCCGAGGAGCTGCTCGTCCTTGGCTTTGACGTTCCCCTCGAATGCGATCCTGTTGATGACCGGATTTTCGACAACCGTCACATACAGCCGACCGCCGGCCTGACGGATGCGGATATCCTGGAACAGGCCGGTTGCGTAGAGGCCCTTCAGGCCTTCGTCGATGGTCGCGGCGTTCAGGCCGCCGCCGGCAGATTTGAAGTAGGAGCGGATGGTGTCGGCTTCGATGCGGCGATTGCCTTCGACCACGATACTGCTCGCCGATTGGGCATAGGCTGGCCCAGCCGGCACTGCGATCGCAGCGACGCCGAAAAAGATTCCCCCGAGGATAAAGGCTGCCAGCCCCATTCCCCGCCAAACTCGGGTACCGATTCCCATTCCCACGCGCTCTTGTCCCACCCCTTTGGCAATCAGAATCGTAAACAAGTGTCTACCACCACTCGTTTTTACAGCCTTGGGCCAAAGGCGCAAACGAAACCGCTCCAATCCACGACTAACCCCGGGCACGTTGCCGCCTCGCCACACAAAGTTCCCCCGCGAAGGTGTCAGGAGGCCGCCAAATGGATGATGTCGTTAAAAGTTGCAAAAATCATCAACATCACCACCAGCGCCAACCCTACACGGAACCCCATTTCCTGGGCACGTTCAGACAGCGGCTTTCCCCGTACCGCCTCTATTCCGTAGAACAAAAGGTGACCGCCATCGAGGAGCGGGACCGGGAAGAGGTTCAGCAGGCCGATCGAGACCGACAGGATCGCCGACAGGTTCATTAGGGCAACAAAGCCGACGGTGGCGACCTGGCCTGAGACCTGGGCAATCCGGATGGGACCGCCCAGCTGGTCCGCGGCTTCCCGTCCAACGATGACGCCGCCGAGATAGGACAGCGTCCGATCGATGACGAACCAGGTCTCCTCGATGCCCATCCATAGCGCCGGCAACGGAGACACGGTCTGATGTTGGGCATCGGCCGGCGCCATCGAACGGCTGATGCCCAATACGCCGAGCCGGTGCGTGTTGCCGAAATTGTCCTTCACCTCGCGCAGCGTCGGGGTCGCCTTCAGGTCGACCCGCGCACCGCCGCGCTCGACCGTCACTGCGAGCTGCTGTCCGGCATTGGTGGAGACCACCCTCTGCATTTCGGAGAATGTCTTGATCGGCCGGCCGTCGATCGCGACCACAACGTCGCCGGCCTGGAAACCTGCTGCCGCGGCCGCGCTGTCCGGCTGGATGCCGTCGACCCGCGCCGAGGTCGAGGGCTTGCCGTAGAACACGAAGATCGATGCGAAGATCAGGATCGCAAGAATGAAGTTTGCGATCGGCCCGGCGGCAACGATCGCCGCGCGCTTGCCGACGCTCTGATGATGGAAGCTTTCCCGCCGCTCCGCCGCCGTCATCGTTGATACGCTGGCATGATCGGGCGTGCTGGCAGCATCCTCGTCGCCGAAGAACTTTACGTAGCCGCCGAGCGGGATCGCCGAAATCTTCCAGCGGGTGCCGTGCCGATCGTTGAAACCCAGAAGCTCGGGGCCAAAGCCGACCGAGAATACCATCACCCGTACGCCACACAGCCGGGCGACCAGGAAATGGCCCAGTTCGTGAAAGAACACGACGATCGTCAGCACGAACAGGAACGGAAGCAGCGAGCCGGGAAAGCCGCCGCCCCAGAGGCTGAAATTGTCGAGAAAACCCATGCACGGACCCTATTCCCCAAATGGCGGCAATTTAGTGAAGACCCGCTGAAGCCGACGACTTCAACGTGGCCGCAATCTCCCGCACGGTGCGGTCGATCGCCAAGGCCTCTTCCACGCTTGCCGGCTCGCGAACTATCCCCCTTCGGGCCGCAGCATCCAGACTAGCCTCCACGAGCGACGGAATGGCGGCAAATCCGAGGCGACCTGCAAGAAATTCCGCGACCGCGACCTCGTTGGCGGCATTCAGCACCGTCGGGGCGGCGCCGCCCTCCTCCAGCGCGGTGCGCGCCAGCCGCAGGGCGGGAAACCGGACCAGGTCGGGCGCCTCAAAGGTGAGACTGGCCATCTCGTCCAGCCGCAATTGCCGCGCGGGCTCGTTCATGCGCTCTGGCCAGGCCAGGCAATGCGAGATCGGGATCCGCATGTCCGGCGCGCCGAGCTGCGCAATGAAAGAGCCGTCCCGGAATTCGACGATGCCGTGCACGATCGATTGCGGATGGACGTACACGTCGATGTCCTTCGCCGGCATCTGAAACAGGTGATGCGCCTCGATCAATTCGAGTCCCTTGTTCATCAAAGTCGCGGAATCGATCGTGACCTTGGCGCCCATCGACCAGTTCGGATGCTTCAGCGCCTGTTCGCGCGTGGCATTCCTGACCGCCTCCGCGCTCCATGTCCGGAACGGCCCGCCGGACGCGGTCAGGATCAGCCGGCGAACGTCGGACCGCCGCCCCGCGGCCATCGCCTGGAACAGCGCGTTATGTTCGGAATCGACCGGCAGGATCGTGGCGCCCTTCTCCGCGGCCCGCCGCATGAACAGCGCGCCGGCGCAGACGAGGCATTCCTTGTTGGCGATCGCGACCGCGGTGCCGCGCTCGATCGCGGCCATGGTTGGCGCCAGCCCCGCAGCGCCGCTGATCGAGGCGACGATCAGGTCGGCCGGGCGCGCCGCAGCCTCGATGACCGCATCGGCTCCGGCCGCAGCGGTGATACCCGACCCGGACAAGGCATCCTTCAGCGCCCCATAGGCGTCCGGCTCGGCCACTGCGGCGAAACGGGCCCCAAGCGCGATGGCGGTCTTGGCCAGAGCCTCGACGTTGCGCTGCGCGGCCACCGCTTCAACGCAGTACCGGTCGCGCTGCCGCGCCAGCAGGTCGAACGTGCTGGTGCCGATCGACCCGGTTGCACCCAGGATACTGATCGTTCGCAGCGCCGTTTCGGGCGATGCAGTCTGGCGGGGAAGACGGGGTGCGGTTTTGACCATTGATTACCAGACCAGAAGCCCTGCGGCGGGGTTGTCGAAGCCGCCGCGCGACACGCCGATCAGCGCCGCCACCGTTACGGCGAAGATAAATCCATCGAGGCGATCCATGACGCCACCATGGCCGGGAATGAGACCGCTGGAATCCTTCACGTCGAAATGCCGCTTCAGCCAGGATTCGAACAGGTCACCGCCCTGCGACGCGATCGACAGGATCAGCGCGACGATGCCGATCATCACGGGATTGGGTAGCGAAAACATCAACGCGACGCCAATCGCAGCCGCAATCCCGACGATGGTGCCGCCGATCGCGCCGGACCAGGTCTTTTTAGGACTGATCGCCGGCGCGAGCTTTGGGCCTCCGAATGCGCGTCCGGCAAAGAAACCGCCGATATCGGTACCCCAGACGATGGCGAACAGGAGCAAGATCGCCGCAAAACCGTAGGCGTCGCCGGACCGCACGATGATCGTCGCCATCAGCAATACCGACGCGTAGAGAAGGCCGCCGGCGACCGCCAGCGCCCGTTTGCCTGCGGTCACGATCCCCGCCAGTACGCCCAGCGCAACAATCATCAGTGCGATGGACGGATGGCCGCTCTCGAACATGATGCCCTGCAGCACCAGCGCACAAATACCGGTCGCGAGCAGCACGTTGCGGCCGGACGGCTCGATCAGGCCGATCCATTCCCACCACACCGCAATTGCGGCGAGCCCCCAGAACAAAGTGAACGGCCAGTCGCCGAGCCAGGCGGCGCCGATCGCGAGCGGCGCCAGGATGGCGGCTGACGCCACCCGCAGCCACAGATTGCGCGCCGACGGCGTAGAGGTCGTCTCAATCAGCGGAATCGATGGCTTGCCACCTTCCATGATCAGGATCCGGCTGCCGCCAGCCCACCGAACCGCCGCTCCCGCCGCGCAAACTCGGAGACTGCCTGCTCGAGAGCGGCACGGTCGAAATCGGGCCAGAAGGTCGGGACGAAGACGAGTTCGCTATAGGCCGATTGCCACAACAGGAAATTCGACAGCCGCTGCTCCCCGCTGGTCCGAATGATCAGGTCGGGATCGGGAAGATCGGGCATATCCATGAACTGCGACAGCCGCTCTGCCGAGATGTCGGACGACGACATGCGCCCGGCCGCAACCTCGTAGGCCAGCCGCTGCGCCGCGCGGGCGATTTCCTGACGGGCGCCGTAATTGAAGGCGACGACGAGCGTCATGCCGTCGTTGTCCCGCGTCATCTCTTCGGCTTCCTCGAGCAACCGTCTCACGTCGGGGGCCAGCGTCTCACGCTCTCCGATGACCCGCACGCGCACGTTGTTGCGCTTGAGATCGGCAAGATCGTTGCGAATGAACAGGCGCAGCAATCCGAGCAGGTCGCGGATTTCGGATTTCGGACGGGTCCAGTTTTCCGAACTGAAAGCAAAAATCGTCAGGATGCCGATGCCTATCTCACCGGCCGCGCGCACGGTGCGGCGCAGCGCCTCGACGCCACGGCGGTGCCCCTCGCCGCGCGGAAGCCCGCGCGCCGCGGCCCAGCGCCCGTTGCCATCCATGATGATGGCAACGTGACGGGGGACTTCGAAACCCGAAGTCCCGTCGACTGACACCTTTGGCATCGACATGGTTGTCAAGTCCGCAATCCGGAGCGGCGGTCAGACCGTCAGGATTTCCTTTTCCTTGGTGGCGAGAAGCTGGTCGATGTCCTGAATGGCCTGATCCGTCGCCTTCTGGATTTCGTTGGCGTGGCGCTCGTGATCGTCCTTCGAAATCTGGGAATCCTTTTCGAGCTTCTTGATCACGTCGATGCCATCGCGGCGCACATGCCGCACCGCAACCCGCGCAGACTCGGCGTATTTATGCGCAACCTTGACCAGCTCCTTGCGGCGGTCTTCGTTCAGTTCCGGAATCCGCAGGCGGATGACTTGGCCTTCGGTCTGTGGATTGAGCCCGAGATTGGCTGCGGTAATCGCCTTCTCGACCGCATGCACCATCGCGCGGTCCCATACCTGCACGCTGAGAAGCCGCGCCTCGGGCACGCTGACCGTCGCGAGCTGCGACAGCGGCATGTGCGTACCATAGGCATCGACCTGCACCGGTTCCAACAGGGTGGCGCTGGCCCGGCCGGTGCGAAGCCCGGACAATTCCTGCTTCAGCACGCCGAGCGCGCCCTGCATGCGCCGCTTCAGATCGTTGATGTCGTGGGTTGTCGCTGCCATCTCGCTGTTCTCTTGGATTCGCTCTTGGACCGTTTTCTCGAATCGCTCTGTCGGATCATTGCCGGACCCGACCGAATCGGGCCGTGCGCCGCAAAAACCGAATCTCAGCCGGACTCAATCGGCAACGATGGTCGCCCGGCCCTTTCCGCGCAAGACGGACTCGATAGCTCCTGGCTCGCGGATCGAAAAAACGATGATAGGCATACCATTCTCGCGGGCAAGCGCGAACGCCGTCGAATCCATGATCTTAAGGTTGCGCTCCAGAGCCTCCCTGGGGCTCAAGCGGTCGTATCTCCGGGCGGAACTGTTCTGCTTGGGGTCGGCATCGTAGACCCCGTCGACATTGGTGGCTTTGAGCACCGCATTGCAGTCGAGTTCGGCGGCGCGCAGAACCGCCGTGGTATCGGTTGTGAAATACGGATTGCCGGTGCCGCCGGCGAGCAGCACGACGCGCCCGGCCCCGATCAGATCGAGCGCGCGGCGTCGCGAAAAGTGATCGCACAGGGTCGGCATCGGAATGGAGGACAACGTCGCCGCGGGCGCACCGTGGCGCTCGATGGCAGCCTCCATCACCAGGCTGTTCATCACCGTCGCCAGCATCCCCATCGTGTCACCGGTCGGGCGTGACACGCCCCGGCCGGAGACTTCGACGCCGCGGAAGATGTTTCCGCCCCCGACCACCAGCGCGATATCGACGCCAAGACGGCGCGAGGCCGCGATGTCGGCCGCAATGGTCTCGACGATGGATTGATCGACGCCAAATCCTGCCGGGCCGGCAAGGGCTTCGCCGGAGAGCTTGACGACCACACGTGCATAGACCGGTTGGGCCATGATGCGATCGTCCCGGCGTTGGCCGTTAGCTCTTGCCGGCGGCGGCTGCGACTTCGGCGGCGAAATCGCTGTCCTGCTTCTCGATCCCTTCGCCGAGCTTGTAGCGCACGAATCCGGTGATCTTGATCGGGCCGCCGACCTTGCCTTCGGCCTCTTTCATCGCCTGCGCGACGTTCTTCTTGTCGTCATGCACGTAGGACTGATCGAGCAGGCAGACTTCCTTGTAGAAGCTCTTGAGGCCCGATTCGACGATCTTCTCGATCACATTGTCCGGCTTGCCGGAGGCCTTGGCCTTGTCGGCCAGGACACCCTTTTCGCGCTCGATCACGTCCGCGCCGAGCCCCGACGAATCCACCGCGAGCGGACCGGTCGCGGCAATATGCATTGCCACCAGCCGGCCGAGAGCCGCCAGTTCCTGCTTGTCGCCGGTCGACTCGATCGCGACCAGGACACCAATCTTGCCGAGACCTTCGGAAATCGAATTGTGCATATAGGTGCCGACAACGCCGCTGCCGACCGACAGCGACGCCGCGCGGCGAAGCGTCATGTTCTCGCCGATGGTGGCAATGGCGGACGCAATGGCTTCCTGCACCGTCTTGTCGCCGACCTTCGCCGCCTTCACAGCTTCGGCGTCGCCGCCATTGGACAAAGCCGCGTCGGCAATCAGCTTGACCAGGCCCTGGAAATGGTCGTTGCGCGCAACGAAGTCGGTCTCGGCATTGACCTCGACGATCGCTCCTTTTCCTTGAGCTGTCGAGATGCCGATCAAGCCTTCGGCCGCGACGCGATCGGCCTTCTTGGCGGCCTTGGACAGGCCTTTCTTGCGCAGCCAGTCGACCGCAGCCTCGATGTCGCCCTTGGTCTCGGTCAGCGCCGACTTGCAATCCATCATGCCCGCGCCGGTCTGTTCGCGCAGATCCTTCACGAGCGCTGCGGTGATTTCTGCCATATCAAAAATTCCGAAAGAGGACTTTGCGGCGCGGGTCCGGGCCCGCGCCGTTGGTTCGACGATGTCTATTCGGCGTCGGCCGTGAATTCCTTGGCCTTGGCGACCCACTGGTCGGCACGGCCCGGCAGACCGACTTCTTCACCAAGCCGATGCGCCTGTTCGTGCGCAAGCGGTGCCAGCTGCCAATAATGGAAGATGCCGAGATCGTTGAGCTGCTTCTCGATCGAGCCCGAAACGCCCGGCAACTTCTTCAGATCGTCGGCAACGCCGCGCGGCCCAGGCAGCGCTTCGTAGCCGGTGTCGCTCGCCGTCGGCAGGTCTTCCATCACCGGCTCTGCGGCCGCGCCGACATCGATGCCACGCTCGCCCTGCGAGCGGCCGATGCCATCGATCGCGGCGCGTGCGATCAAATCGCAATAAAGCGAAATCGCGCGGCTGGCGTCGTCGTTGCCCGGCACGGCATAGGTGATGCCGTTCGGATCGCAATTGGTATCGACGATCGCGGCGACCGGAATGTTGAGCCGGCGCGCTTCCTTGATCGCGATGTCTTCCTTGTTGGTATCGATCACGAACAGCATGTCGGGAATGCCGCCCATGTCCTTGATGCCGCCGAGTGAGCGATCGAGCTTGTCGCGCTCGCGCTGCAGGTCGAGGCGCTCCTTCTTGGTGTAGCCCTGGGCCTCGTTCGAGGAGAGCATCTCCTCGAGCTTGCGCAGCCGGGCGATCGATCCGGAGATAGTCTTCCAGTTGGTGAGGGTGCCGCCGAGCCAGCGCGAATTGACGTAATACTGCGCGCTCTTCTTCGCGGCTTCCGCGATGCCGTCCTGCGCCTGGCGCTTGGTGCCGACGAACAGAATACGTCCGCCCTTGGCCACGGTGTCGGACACCGCCTGCAAGGCCTGATGCAGCATCGGCACGGTCTGCGCGAGATCGATGATGTGGATGTTGTTGCGGACGCCGAAGATGTATTCACCCATCTTCGGGTTCCAGCGGTGGGCCTGATGGCCGAAGTGAACGCCAGCTTCCAATAGCTGACGCATGCTGTAATCGGGCAGCGCCATAGATATTCTCCGGTTTTTTCCGCCGCGGATGACGTGAACGGCGGGCGGGATGCCCGACGCCACCGGATGGCCTGCCGTCCCGTTACCGGGGCGAAAAACCCTGATCCGCGTGTGAGATGGCGCGCATATAGACGCATCCCCCGGAAAAGGCAAGGAAAAGCGGGATTCCTGTGCGGGCCCTGAAATCAGCCCCGCCGCAGGTCGGCATGCCATCGGGCGGGAGTCCTCCGGCACTGGATGGCGCCGCTACCCCGCCTCGACCATGACCACCCCGGGCAGCGCCTTGATCGCACCGGCGATCTGCGGGGAGACCTTATAGCGGCCTGGCAGCTTCACATCGACCTCGCCGCCATCCGACAGCATCAGGACGAAACGGACCTCGCCGTCCCCCCTCGCCTCCAGCCGGTTGGTGATGGTGTCGAGCGGCGCCGGATCGCGCAGGAAAATCTGCAGGCTCTTCTGCACCTTCTCGGCGGCCTGATCGAGCCGTTCAACGCTCTGGATGCGAGCCCGGACGTCCTCGCCCTGAGCCTCGGCGGACAGGAACAGAAGCACCGCGTTCCCGGGCTCCAGCAGCTCGCGATATTGCTGCAGTCCTTCCTGGAACAGCACCGCCTCGTATTGCCCGCTCGGATCGGACAGGCCGATGATACCCATCTTGTTGCCGGTCTTGGTCCGGCGCTCGGCGCGCGAGATCACGGTTGCCGCAGTGCGGCCGGCACTCGCGCCCGCCCGCACCGACTTGGTGAACTCCATCCAGTTCAACACCTGCATGCGCTTCAGCGCCTTTGCATAATCGTCGAGCGGATGGCCGGTGAGGAAGAAGCCGATTGCCTCGTATTCGCGTTGCAGACGATCCGCCGGCGCCCACGGTTCGACATTCGGCAGCCGCAGCGGCTCGCGATGCGACGGTCCGCCGAACAATTCGTTCTGCCCGCTCTCGGCCGCATCGTGGGAGCGCTGCGCGGTGGCAAGGATGGTCTCGACCGCGGCATGGACGCTGGCGCGATTGGCTTCGAGCTGGTCGAAGGCGCCGGCGGCGGCAAGGCTTTCCAGCACGCGCTTGTTGACCGCCCGCGGATTGATGCGGGACGCGAAATCGGTGAGATCGCGGAACGGACGGTCCTTGCGCGCGGCCACGATCAGGTCCACCGCCTGCGCGCCGACGCCCTTCAGTGCGGCAAGCGAATAATAGATCGTGTTGCCCTCGACCTCGAAGGCGCGGCCCGACCGGTTGATCGACGGAGGCATCAGCTTGATCCCGAGCCGCTCCGCTTCGTTGCGGAATTCCGCGAGCTTGTCGGTATTGCCCATATCGAGCGTCATCGACGCGGCCAGAAACTCGACTGGATAATTCGCCTTCATCCACGCGGTCTGGTAGGCGACCAGCGCATAGGCCGCGGCGTGGCTCTTGTTGAAGCCGTATTCAGCGAAGCGTTCGAGCAGATCGAAGATCGCATCGGCCTGAGATTTTTGCACGCCGCGCTCGACGGCCCCTTTCACGAAACCCTGCCGCTGCGCCTGCATCTCGCTGCGGATCTTCTTGCCCATGGCGCGGCGCAACAGATCCGCCTGCCCGAGCGAATAGCCGGCCAGAAGCTGGGCGGCCTGCATCACCTGTTCCTGGTAGACGATGACGCCGAAGGTCTCTTTCAGCACCTCCTCGAGCTTCGGATGGATGTAATCCGGCTCCTCGTCGCCGTGCTTGCGCGCGCAATAGGTCGGGATATTCGCCATCGGACCCGGCCGGTACAGCGCGACCAGCGCGATGATGTCCTCAAACCGGTCAGGCTTCATGTCGAGCAGCGCCCGGCGCATGCCCTGACTTTCCAGCTGGAAGATGCCGACCGCTTCCGCCCGACCGAGGAGTTCGTAGGTCTTCGTGTCGTCGAGCGGGATCGCGGAGAGGTCGATATCGATCTTGCGGGCCTTCAGCAGATCGACCGCGGTCTTCAGCACCGTGAGCGTCTTCAGGCCGAGGAAGTCGAACTTCACGAGACCCGCCGGCTCTACCCATTTCATATTGAACTGGGTGACCGGCATGTCGGATTTCGGATCGCGATACAGCGGCACCAGTTCCGCCAGCGGCCGATCACCGATCACGATGCCGGCGGCGTGGGTGGACGCATGGCGCGTCAGCCCCTCGAGCTTGCGGGCGATGTCGAAGGCGCGCCGCACCGTGGGGTTGGAATCGCGCTCGGCCTGCAGCTTTGGTTCATCCTCGATCGCCCGCGCCAGCGTCACCGGATTGGCCGGATTCTGCGGCACCAGCTTGCACAGCTTGTCGACCTGACCGTACGGCATCTCCAGCACGCGGCCGACGTCGCGAAGCACGCCGCGCGCCTGCAGCGTACCGAAGGTGATGATCTGCGCCACCTGATCGCGGCCGTAGCGCCGCTGCACGTATTTGATCACCTCGTCGCGGCGGTCCTGGCAGAAATCGATGTCGAAGTCCGGCATCGACACGCGCTCCGGATTGAGGAAGCGTTCGAACAGCAGCCCGAAGCGGATCGGATCGAGATCGGTGATGGTGAGCGCATAGGCGACCAGAGATCCCGCTCCCGAGCCGCGGCCGGGCCCCACCGGAATGCCCTCGCCCTTCGCCCATTGAATGAAGTCCGCGACGATCAGGAAATAGCCCGGATATTTCATGCGCTCGATCACATCGATTTCGAACGCAAGCCTCTCGTCATATTCTTCACGCGTCACGCCGGGAGCCAGACCATGCAGCGCGATGCGCCGCTCGAGCCCGGCCTTCGCGCGCTCCCTCAATTCCACGCCTTCATCGGCGTCGCCCGATGTGAAGCGCGGCAGGATCGGCTTCAGGGTGCGTGGGCGGTACGAACAGCGCTGAGCAATCTCGACCGTGTTGGCGATCGCCTCGGGCAGGTCGGCAAACAATTCGGTCATTTCCGAGCGGCTCTTGAAGCAATGCTCGGGCGTCAGCTGCCGCCGGTCGGTTTCGGCAATGAGCCGTCCTTCCGCGATGCAGATCAGCGCATCGTGCGACTCGTAGTCGTCGGGTGCGGCGAAGAACGGTTCGTTGGTCGCGACCAGCGGCAGCGATTGCGCATAGGCGATGTCGATCAGATGCGGTTCGGTCGCACGCTCCTCGGCAAGTCCGTGACGCTGCAATTCGACATAAAGCCGGTCGCCGAACAGCCCGCGCAGCGTGGCCGCGCGGGCCTGCGCGAGATCGAGCTGCCCGGCGGCAATCGCCTGATCAAACGCCCCGCCCGGTCCGCCGGTCAAAGCGATCAGACCGTCGGTGCCTTCGGCGAGCCAATCGGCCCGGATATGCGACCGCTCGGTGCCGGATGTCTCAAGAAAGGCGCGCGACGACAGCCGCATCAGGCGCTGGTAGCCGTCCTCGCGCGCGGCCAGAAGCACGATGCGCGGAAATGACGTGTTGTGCGCCGGATTGCGCGGGTCGCGCGGCTGGTCGCCGAAATCGATCGAAAAGCAGCAGCCGACGATGGGCTGGATTCCCGAGGACGCGAGCTTCTCGGAAAACTCCAGCGCCCCGAACATGTTGTCGGTATCGGTGAGTGCGAGCGCCGGCTGGCGGTCGGCCTTGGCGAGGTCCGCCAGCTTGCCGATCTTCAGCGCTCCTTCGAGCAGCGAATAGGAAGAGTGCACATGCAGGTGCACGAAGGGTGCATCCGACACCGAGGCCTCACGAATCTGATTGGTCAGCTGCAATCGTGCGGAGACCGGACGGCCAAGTCCATACCCAATCCCGCGGGGCGGCCACGCGCACCCGTTTTCCCCAAGGGGCGATTACCGAGGGGCCGGATCGCTGTTCAGCTCAAGCCGAGCGGCGAAGAAGGCCACGGCCCGACCGGACTATGGAAGCAGCCGGGCGCCCGCCTACGCAGAACGAAATCCAGGATGGGCGCCCGGCCGAAACCGCGTCCTTTTCTCCCGCGGACGCAACAAACGCATGACGCTACTCACAGGCGAACAAAAACCGTCATAGGCCGCCGAGCACCTGCGCCCAGATGGCGATCATCCCCAGAAACAGCGACAGCGAGGCCAGTGCGGCGGCCTCCTCGACGACGGCGCGAAACATGACGGGCCCCCTGCCTGAAAGTCCAATATTGGACAGAACGTAAGGGGAACATAGTTCTGTTTTTGTTCTCAGTCAAGCCTGCCGTTAAAGCGGGATGGAATCGTCCACCTGCACGCGAAATGCCCTGTTTGAGCGCCAGGGACCACGGGATCGTTTTCGGGATTTTGTCGGCCCAGCCGAGATACCTGCGCTCAAGAGCGCGGCCGCCGCCTCAATCCAGCTCGACCACCACGCCGTCGCGTATGGTCACCCGCCGGTCCATCCGGCGCGCCAGTTCGAGATTGTGGGTCGCGATGATCGCGGCCAGTCCCGACGCGCTGACGAGCTGCCGTAGCGTATCGAAGACGTGGTCTGCGGTGTGCGGATCGAGATTGCCGGTCGGCTCGTCGGCCAGCAGGATCCGCGGCGCATTCGCTACGGCACGCGCGATGGCAACGCGTTGCTGTTCGCCGCCCGACAGTTCGGCAGGCCGGTGCTCCAGCCGGGCCTTCAGCCCAAGATAACTGAGCAGCTCGCTCGCCCGCTTGCGCGCTTCCGCACGCGACAGGCCACGGATCATCTGCGGCAGCATCACGTTCTCGACGGCGGAGAATTCCGGCAGCAGGTGATGCGCCTGATAGACGAAGCCCATTTCGACCCGCCGGATTTCGGTTCGCTCGGCGTCGGACAGGGCGGCGGTCGGCTTGCCGTCGACGAACACTTCACCGCCGTCGGGATGTTCCAGCAATCCCGCGATGTGCAGGAGTGTCGACTTGCCGGCGCCGGACGGCGCGATCAGCGCGATCGACTGACCGAGCCAGCAACCGAGCTCGGCGCCGCGCAGGATCATCAGTTCGGCCTCGCCCTGCTGATAGCGCCGCTGGACTGCGTTGAGGTAGAGCACCGGCCCGGTCGCCGGCCGCGCAGCGGCTGCCTGGTCGTCCGCCATCACGCGCTCATTCATAGCGGAGCGCCTCGACCGGATCGAGCCGTGCCGCGCGCCATGAGGGGTAGATCGTCGCGGCGAGCGACATCGCCAGCGCGATGACAATGACGGCAGTGGTTTCGCCCGCATCGATCTCGGCCGGCAAACGCGACAGGAAGTAGAGCTCCGGCGCAAATACCTCACGCGCAGTCAGCCACGACACGAACTGCCGCAGCGACTCGATATTGGCGCAGACCACCACGCCGACGATGAATCCGAGCGTGGTCCCGACGACGCCGATCGAGGCGCCGGTGATCAGGAAGACGCGCATGATCGCACCCTGGGTCGCCCCCATCGTGCGCAGGATCGCGATGTCGCGCCCCTTGTCCTTCACCAGCATGAACAGGCCGGAAATGATGTTCATCACCGCGACCAGCACGATCATGGAGAGGATCAGCGCCATCACGTTGCGCTCGACCTGAAGCGCGTTGAAGAAGGTGGCGTTGCGCTGGGTCCAGTCGGTGATGAAGATCGGCCGTGCGGCGGCTTGGGTCAGCAGCGTCCGGAATTCGCGGTAGCGGTCGGGAGAGTCGATATAGACCTCGATCGCGGTGACGTCGTTGGCGCGATTGAAATAAGCCTGAGACTCCGCCAGCGGCATGAACACGAAATTGGAATCGTATTCCGACATCCCGATCTCGTAGACGCCGACCACCTTGTAGGTCTTGATCCGCGGCGTCGTGCCCATCGGCGTAACCGCTCCGCGTGGCGCAACCAGCGTCGCGCTGTCGCCGGCGCGCACCGACAAGGCATCGGCCAGCCGCTTGCCGATGATGATCCCCTGCCCCTCGTCGAACCCTTCAAGCGAACCCTGCCGCAGATTCGCGGAGATCGAGGCCTGCTTGTCGATGTCCGCCGCGCGCATGCCGCGAACCCCGACGCCGGTCGAATGGAACGGAGAAGAAATCAGCGCCTGGCCATCCACCATCGGCGCCGCAAGACGGACGCCCGGCACCCCGCTGAGGCGGGTTGCGAGTTCCTTCCAGTCGGTCAGCGGCGACTCGAGCGGCTGCACCAGCAGGTGTCCGTTCATGCCGAGAATCTTGTCGAGCAATTCCTTGCGGAAGCCGTTCATCACCGCCATCACGATGATCAGCGTCGCGACGCCGAGCATGATTCCGAGAAACGAGATGCTGGCGATGACGGAAATGAATCCTTCCTTGCGCCGCGCCCGCAGGTAGCGCAGCGACAGCATCCACTCGAATGGGGCAAAGGGCCGCGTCGCGGTGGGTTCGCTCATTCAGGCTCCTGAACCTGCGGATTTCATCAGATTCTGTCCGATCCAGGCCACCGCCAAATACTGTCCAGACAGTGACATACACACATTCATGGGGACAGCTCGTCAGCAAAATACCGCCCGCGATGCGGTAGCGCCGCGTTCGATCATCCGAACCGGTTCAGCACCTCGTCGGGACTCAGCATCTCCCGGCTCCCGTCCGCCCGCCGCTTGACCTCGAACTGCCCGGCGGCAAGACCTTTCGGACCAATCACGACCTGCCACGGTATTCCGATCAGATCGGCGGTTGCGAATTTCGAGCCGGGCCGTTCGTCGAGGTCGTGATAGAGCGTATCCACACCCCGCGCCTGCAGTTCGGCATACAGTTTTTCACAAGCGGCGTCGGTTGCCGCATCTCCCTGTTTCAGATTCAGGATCGCAACCCTGAACGGGGCTACGCTTTCGGGCCAGATGATACCGGCATCGTCGTGAGACGCCTCGATAATGGCGGCCACAAGGCGCGACGGCCCGATGCCGTAGGACCCCATGTGAACCGGGTGGTCGTTGCCGTCCGGGCCCTTCACCAGCGCCTTCATCGGCTCGGAATATTTGGTGCCGAAATAGAAGATGTGGCCGACCTCGATACCGCGTGCCGACACGCGCGACGCCTCGGGCAACGCATCGAACGCCGCGGCGTCATGCTTCTCGGATGTCGCCGCATAGAGAGCGGTCCAGTGGTCGACCGTCGCCTGCAGGCCGGCAATGTCGTCGAAATCGACAGTCTCACCGGGAACGTTGAAACCGAGATAATCGCGATGGCAGAACACTTCGCTCTCACCGGTCGAGGCGAGGATGATGAATTCGTGGCTCAGATTGCCGCCGATCGGGCCGGTCTCCGCGACCATCGGAATAGCCTTCAGACCCATGCGGGCGAAGGTGCGCAGATAGGCGACGAACATCTTGTTGTAGGAATGCCGTGCGCCGGCCTGGTCGATGTCGAAGGAATAAGCGTCCTTCATCAGAAATTCGCGTCCGCGCATCAATCCGAAGCGCGGGCGGACCTCGTCGCGGAACTTCCACTGGATATGATAGAGATTGAGCGGAAGCTCGCGATAGGAGCGCACG
The DNA here is from genome assembly GCF_059499825.1 of Pseudorhodoplanes sp. Lineage (NCBI taxonomy): Bacteria > Pseudomonadati > Pseudomonadota > Alphaproteobacteria > Hyphomicrobiales > Pseudorhodoplanes > Pseudorhodoplanes sp. The sequence goes on along the minus strand of NZ_JCABZI010000004.1, from coordinate 6,933 downwards.
TAAGCGCGGAAGATGTCGGTGATCATCTCCTCGTTGGTCGGACCATACAGCATTTCACGAGTATGACGGTCCTTGATTCGCAGCATTTCCTTGCCGTAGGCGTCGTAACGTCCGCTCTCCCGCCACAGCTCGGCGCTCTGTATCGTCGGCATCAGAAGTTCGATTGCGCCGGCTCTGTTCTGCTCTTCGCGCACGATGTCGCAGATCCTGTCGAGAACGCGCAGGCCGAGCGGCAAAAACGCATAAATGCCCGCCGACTCCTGCCGCATCATGCCGGCCCGGAGCATGAGCCGGTGCGACACGATCTCCGCCTCTTTCGGGGTTTCGCGCAGGATCGGAAGGAAGTACCGCGACAATCGCATCGTTTGCTTTCGGGGAATCGGCCGGATCGGCGCTCGGAGCACTGAAACCGGATCGCGGCCGAAAATTCAAGGCAAGCTCAAAGCTTGGGCAGGCCCATGATCGGCGATTAGCAGGGACTTGCCGTGTGACAGAAAGATGCTATAGCTGATCGCCTTCGCGTTGGGCAGACGCTGCCCAACCGGTCCAAGTCTTGGGAGGATCGCGAGCGCCAAAGGCGCCGCCGACGCTTCAAATATAACAATAATTTCACGCCGGAAGCGTTTGCATAATTTTTGAGCAGGGCGATTGCCCTGCTCTTTTTCGTTCGGGGCCTCTATGTTGGCCCGTCGACACTCGTCCAAGTACGCCGGACGCCGATACTGAGCCGTCAAGACTCGCTTTACGAGCCCAAGCTGTGGAAAAACCCGAGTTTTACAGTCGCGGCGGATATGCGTTGCGGCCGAAAATCCATTCCGGTCGGAAATGCCCGTTCTCGCCGACGAGGCAAACCTCGGCGTTCTCGCCCCGGCCTTCGCCCAATCGCTGGGCCGCGTCCACGGCGAACATCAGCGCTTCCTGCCGGGTTTGATACGGCCCGAAAACGCCGCCCGCAAACTGGATCATCCAGCCGTCGGCGGCTTCAACGATGAAATAGCGCGAATGTGGCATCTCGTATCCCCAATCGTTCGGGTCGCGTCCCGGACAATCGCTGGCGCGCGCAGGCGTTCCGCCTTGCGCTGCATACAGCGCCAAAATTCAGGACGTGGGGAGCGGCCGCGGCAGCCCGGGAATGTCGTCGAGCCCGATCAGGCGATACACGTAAACGATTGTAATCAAAGAAAAAATTATCGTCGACACCAGCGTCGTCCAGATCAGCTTGGAGACGATGCGGGGCAGCACGGGGGCGCCGGGGTCGGTCCCAGGTTCGGTCTCGGTCTCATGCTGCGATGTGATCCCGAATGGCAAAACCGCGAACAGCGTCAGCCACCAGATCAGGAAATATATCGCGAAGCCGGTGGTCCAGGTCATGGGATCCAAGTCAACGGGTCAGGTCTGGGGCAGGTCAGGTGATGCATGTGGTGCGGGTCAACGCCCGACGCCATGCTCGAAGAAGTGCGTGGGAGGAGTGATCCTCGTCAACCGATATACGCCGAGGATCCCTGTTCAGACCTGTTCAAGTTCGACCAGCGTTCCGAAGAAGTCCTTCGGGTGCAGGAACAGCACCGGCTTGCCGTGCGCGCCGATTTTCGGCTGGCCATCGCCCAGCACCCGCGCGCCCTTTGCCTTCAGCGCATCGCGCGCCGCGATGATGTCGTCGACCTCGTAGCAGATGTGGTGGATACCGCCGTCCGGGTTGCGCTCGAGAAATTTCGCGATCGGCGAATCCGCACCCAGCGGCTCCAGCAGTTCGATCTTGGTGTTGGGCAGCGTGATGAAGACCGTGGAGACGCCATGGTCATGCTGCGGCACCTTGTCCGACACCTGCGCGCCGAGTGTCGTGCGGTAGACGTCCGACGCCTTCGCGATATCGCGAACGGCAATCGCCACATGGTTCAAGCGTCCGATCATGCGGCGATTATACAGCGAGAACGTGAACGTAACAGATCGGTTTCTTGCCCCATTGCTGGGCAATCGCCCCCCTCACCGCTCGCTTCACCGCCTCGGCGACGGCGTCCGGATCGCGGCGCTTCTGCCGGGGCAGGCTTTCGACGGTATCCTCCACCGCATCCAGCGCGACATCGGCGAGCGCCTTGCCGTCCCTGCCGCGTTCGGGAATGCCGAGCAATTCAACCTCGGGATCGGCGGCCAGCGCGCCCTTTTCGGTCAGCGCCAGCGCCACCGTGACCATGCCGACGAAGCTCAAGCGCCTGCGGTCGGCGATGGTGCGGCTGTCGGCACCGATCAGCACCGTGCCGTCCTTGTAGACGCGGCCATGCGGCAACTCGTCGATGACCCCAGGCGTGCCGGGTGCAATCTGCACCAGATCGCCGTTGCGGCAACTGACCACCCCGGGAATTCCGAGCCGCCGGCCGAGCGCCGCATGTTCGGACAGATGCAGCGCTTCACCATGCACCGGGATCAGGACTTTCGGCTTCACCCAGCCGAGCAATTCCTCAACTTCGCCGATCCGCGGATGGCCCGAAACATGGATCAGATGGGTGCGGTCGGTGATGACCTCGATCCCTTGGTCGATCAGTCCGTTGATGACGCCGGACACGGCCTTCTCGTTGCCGGGGATGGTGCGCGAGGAAAACAGCACCCGGTCGCCGCGCGCCAATGTGATGTCGGGATGGTCGTCGCGGGCGATGCGGGCAAGCGCCGCCCGCGGCTCGCCCTGGCTGCCGGTGCAAAGCAGGACCACCTTGTCAGGCGGCAGATAGCCGTAGACATCGGGCCCGCGAAACTCCTGCACGCCGTCGAGATAGCCGGTCTCGCGTGCCACCTGCACCACCCGCTCCATCGCGCGCCCGACCACCACGACCTCCCGGCCGGCGGCCTTTGCGCCGTCCGCCACCGCACGCAGGCGTGCGACATTGGAGGCGAAGGTGGTGACGGCAACCCGGGCCGGCGACGACGCGATCAATTCCGCGATCGTGCGCGCGACATCGGCCTCGGAGGGCGAACGTCCATCGCGTACGGTGTTGGTGGAATCGCCTACCACGGCGAGGACGCCCTCCTCGCCAAGACGACGCAGCTTGTCCTGATCGGTCGGCAGCCCGACGCCCGGCGTCTGGTCGAGCTTCCAGTCGCCGGTATGGAGCACAGTGCCGAGCGGCGTGCGGATCACCAGCGCATTCGATTCCGGTATCGAATGCGACATCGAAACCAGTTCGACATCGAAGGGGCCGATATTGAAACGGCTGCCGAGTGCTACGACCCGGACATCGATCTCGGGCGCTCCCGGCTCGCTCTCACGCTTCGCCTCGATCAGCGCCGCGGTGAAAGGCGTCGCATACACCGGTACCTTCAATTGGGGCCACAGGTCGAACAGCGCGCCGAAATGATCCTCGTGAGCATGGGTGAGCACGATGCCGGTCAGGTTGCGCCGCTCCTCGACCAGGTAGCGGATATCCGGGAACATCAGGTCGATGCCGGGCAGATGCTCCTCGGACGCGAACGAGACGCCGCAATCGACGATCATCCATTGCCGCCGCCGCTCGTCGCCCAGCCCGTAGACCGACAGGTTCATGCCGATCTCGCCGACGCCGCCAAGCGGTCCAAAGACGAGTTGTTCAGGTGCCGCCATCAGGTTGTCGCTCCGCCAGCCGCATCGCCGAAAAACACGTCGCCGGCGCTGACGACGCGGACCATGCCGTCTTTCTTCCGCAGGATCAGCCGGCCCTGCTCGTCCAGCGTTTCGAAAATACCCCGATCCACCCGGTCACCCATGCGCACCGAGATCGATTGCCCGATTCCTGCGGCCTGCGCGAGCCAGTCGTTCCGGACGGCCTTGAATCCCAGGCCGTGATCCCAGAGGTCCGCGCCGGCCACCCATGCATCGGTCAGCCTGGAAAACACCTCATCGGCCGTCACCCTATGCCCCAGCCCGTGCAGGGAACTGGCCGGAAACGCCATGGCCTCGGGGGCCGATGCGACATTGACCCCGAAGCCGATGACGATCGCCAGGGCCTGGCCCTGGGCTTCGGATTCCATCAACAACCCGGCGATCTTGCCCCCATTCGCCAGCACGTCATTGGGCCATTTCACCGACAGGTCCAGATCCGGCGCAAGCGCACGGCACGTCTCCCACACTGCGAGACTGGCAACGAAGCCGAGGGTCGCTGCAACCGCAGGGGTTACCGCAGCGGTAAAAGTCAGACTTGCCGTCAGATTGCCCGTGGCCGAAACCCATTCGCGCCCGCGCCGGCCACGGCCGGCCGTCTGCTCGCGCGCGACGATCCAGAGAGGTCCGACCTCGCCCGCGCGCGCCAGCCGCAACGCCTCGCTGTTGGTGGAGTCGAGTGTGTCGTAAGCGATGAGACGATGTCCCGCCTTCGTCGCGCGCGGACCGAGCGCGAAGGTCATCACCTCTCCCCGGCCATTCCCGCGAAAGCGGGAATCCAGACCTTCAGCTTCTGGGTCCCCGCTCTCGCGGAAATGAACGGCATATGAGGCTGCACCATCATCCCAACGGGCTTACACGCCACCCGTCAGAACAGCGACTTCGCCGCAACCGTTGCCGCATCGAGCAGCGGCGCCGGATAAACGAAGAACAACAGGTTGAGCAGGCCGGCGACGCCAAGCACGACCGCCTGTTCGCCCGGCATCGGCTCGAAGCTCTTGTGCGGCTCGTCGAAATACATGGTTTTGACGATCAGCAGATAATAATAGGCGCCGACCACGCTCGCGAGCACGCCGATGACCGCGAGTGCGTAGAGGCCGGCATTGATCGCCGCAATGAAGACGTAGAATTTCGCGAAGAAGCCGGCGAGCGGCGGAATGCCCGCGAGCGAGAACATCAGCATCGCCAGCAGGAACGCCATCATCGGCGAGGTGCGTGAGAGACCGGCGAGATCGGAGATATTCTCCACCATGCCGCCCGGCCGCTTCATCGACAGCACGCAGGCGAACGTGCCGAGCGTCATCACCACGTAGATCGCGACATAGATCAGGACGCCCTGCACGCCTTCCTGCGTACCGGCCGCGAGCCCGACCAGCGCGAAACCCATGTGACCGATCGAGGAATAAGCGAGCAGCCGCTTGATATTGGTCTGGCCGATCGCCGCGAACGATCCGAGCACCATCGACGCAATCGAGACGAACACTATGATCTGCTGCCATTGCAGCGTCACGGTCGGAAACGCGGTCATGGTGGCGCGCACGAACACGGCCATTGCTGCGACCTTTGGGGCAGCAGCGAAGAACGCGGTGACCGGCGTCGGAGCGCCTTCATAGACGTCCGGCGTCCACATATGGAACGGCACCGCCGAGACCTTGAAGCACAGACCAGCCAACAGGAAGACAAGACCGAATGTCAGCGCCAGCCCGCCCTGCGGCGCGGCCTGGGCAATTCCGGCAAAGGAGATATGACCGGTCGCGCCATAGATCAGCGACGCGCCATAGAGCAGCATGCCGGACGACAGCGCGCCCAGGACGAAATATTTCAATCCGGCTTCGGTCGACTTGGCCGAGTCGCGGTCGATCGCCGCGATCACGTACAAAGACAGGCTCATCAATTCGAGGCCGAGATAGAGCGCGATCAAGTCCGTCGCCGAAATCAGCATGCCCATGCCCACGGCGGAGAGCAGCATGAGGATCGGATATTCGAACTTGCGCATGCCGGCGCGCTTGACGAAATCGAACGACATCAGGATTGCGATCGCGGTGCCGCCGAAGGCGAGAATTTTCGCAAAGCGCGCGAAATCGTCGACCACGAAGCTGCCATTGAACGTCGCAAGCCGGCCTGACGGTAGCAGCACGACCGCAAGGCAGGCCACGACGAGCAGCCCGATCGACGCGGCGCTGACAGCGAGATTGGTGCGCTCGCCGCCAAAGGCGCCGACCATCAGCAGCACCATCGCGCCGACCGCGAGGATGATCTCCGGCAATGCCGGAATCAGACTGGGGACCGCGCTCATTTCGTTTCACCCGGGATGCGCCGATCGGCTTCGGCCTGCCTGGTCTTGCCGATCGCCGTCTGATACTGCGCGACCAGCGCATCGACCGAAGCCGACGACATGTCGAGAACGGGCTTCGGCCAGAAGCCGAACAGCAGCGTCAGGACCACGAGCGGCACGAATATGCCGATCTCGCGATAGTTCATGTCCTGAATGCCCATCAGCTTTGGCTTGTCGAGCTTGCCGAAGATCATCTTTCGATAAAGCCACAGCGCATAGCAGGCCGACAGGATCACGCCGAGGGTCGCCAGTGTCGCGACCTGGACATTGACCTTGAAGGTGCCCAAGAGCGTCAGGAATTCGCCGACAAAGCCGGACGTGCCGGGCAATCCGACATTGGCCATGGTGAAGAGCATGAAAACCGCGGCATAGACCGGCATGCGCTCGACCAGACCGCCATAGGCGGAAATCTCGCGGGTATGGATGCGGTCATAGACCACGCCGACGCACAGGAAGAGCGCGCCCGAGACGATGCCGTGCGAGATCATCTGGAAGATGCCGCCGCCGATCCCCTGCGCATTGGCAGCGAAAATGCCCATGGTGACGAAGCCCATATGAGCCACGGAAGAATAGGCGATGAGCTTCTTCACGTCCTCCTGCATCAGCGCGACCAGCGAGGTGTAGATGATCGCGATCACCGACAGCGTGAAGATCAGCGGGGTGAAATCCAGCGAGGCGAGCGGGAACATCGGCAGCGAAAACCGCAGGAACCCGTAGCCGCCCATCTTCAGCAGGATCGCCGCCAGCACGACCGAGCCTGCGGTCGGGGCTTCGACGTGGGCGTCCGGCAGCCAGGTATGGACCGGCCACATTGGCATCTTCACCGCGAACGAGGCGAAGAAGGCGAGCCACGCCCAGGTCTGCAACTGCTTCGGGAATTCGTGCTTGAGCAGCACGGTGATGTCGGTGGTGCCGGCGCTCCAGTACATCGCCATGATGGCGAGCAGCATCAGCACCGAGCCGAGCAGCGTGT
>NZ_JCABZI010000003.1:0-3583 GCF_059499825.1 Pseudorhodoplanes sp. | reverse complement strand
CATTCGATTTGTCGAGGGCTAGCTTGTTCGACTGAATTTCGAACATGTCGGAGATCGCGACTTTTTGGACGAACTGCCTCGTGGCGGCCGACGGGCCGGTCTGTTCGTTCTTTGACGGCGATTGCGTCCCTGTCTGTGCGTGGGCCGGAACGGCCAACGCAAGGCAGCTGGCGAGGATCATGCCGTATTTCATGCTGGCCTCCTTGGGTGCGACGTTGTGGGTAAACCTCCGGGCCAACTCCAGGGCGAGTGCCTTGTTCCGTCGCAAGCGGACGAGGAGAAGCACGCGCTTTACTGCGAAGAGCGGCCCATATTCAGGCCTCCTCCTCGAGAAGGGGCTGGAGCGGCGTTCGCTGGGACGCTCGTCAGACGCGTTTTGACCTTGGGGCGCTGCACGTGAAGCGCACGCTACCCGACAACCGGACGACCGCATTTACACACGTGGACGGCGGCCTAGGCGTAGGGCGCGCTTGTATCAAAACGCGCCTCTCGCTGTTTGCCCGTAGGTCGGCCTATCCAAACCTGAGTTTCAGAACGGTGAGCGTGGCGGCCAGCACAGCAGCGATTGCGTTGGCCAGGATGATCACGATGTCGCCCTGCATGCACCCGTAAACCACCCAAAGGGCCAGCCCCGCGGTCAGCAGCAATGTCATCCTGAGGGAGATATCGGCGGCTTCCTGCGTCCGCCATGTTTTCCATACCTGCGGTGCATTGGCGGCGGTGGTCAGTCCCGCCGCCATGAGCCCGATCAGCGTGACGACGTTCGGGTTCAACGGATCATTTCTTGAAATTGGGATCGCGCTTCGAGCGGACCAGAGAGGGGTCTTCGTAAAAGCGGCCTTTTGTCTTCGGCAGTTTCTTTTTGACGGCTTTCTTGGCTTTCGGCTGTTTCGGCATGTCGTTCGTCCTTTCGAGACCAGCAGGTACGATGCCCACTAGGCGATCCCCTGCGGGAACATCACCACCTTCACGCAACCATCCCGTTTGTCGCGGAAGGTTTTGTACAAATCAGGACCTTCTTCGAGATTGGCCGTGCGATGGGTGATGATAACGGTGGGGTCGACTTTTCCTTCCTCGATCAGCTTCATGAGGATCGGCATGTATTTGTGGACATGGGTCTGGCCGGTCCGCATTTTCAGGCCCTTGTTCATGAACGCGCCCATCGCGGTCGGTACTGCCGAACCCATGTAGACTCCCGGGACGGACACAACACCGCCAGGCCGGCAGGACAGGATCGCGTCGTTCAGGGCGTAGGAGCGGTCAGAAGCCGAGACGACCGACTGGACGGCAGAGGTCACGCGCTCCATCGTGGTCTCAGAGCCCAGGCTTTCCATGCCGACAGCGTCGATAACCGCGTCCGGACCCAGACCGCCGGTCAGCTCCAAGAGCTGATCGTGAACGCTGCCATCCTTAAAGTTGACGGTCTCCGAACCGAGCGATTTGGCAAGCTCCAGACGTTCCGGCACGGAATCGATCGCGATGACCCGTCCGGCCCCGAGCACGAAGGCCGAGATGATGGAAAAGAGGCCGACCGGACCGCAGCCCCAGACGGCGATGGTCTGGCCGGGCTGGATGTCGCAATTCTCCGCAGCCATGTACCCGGTCGGAAAAATATCCGATAGAAACAGGACCTGCTCGTCGGAATAGCCATCTGGCACGACGAACGCCCCGAAGTCCGCATAGGGGATGCGCACGTATTCGGCCTGACCGCCGCGGTACCCGCCTGTCATGTGCGAGTAACCGAGCGCGCCCGCGACCTGATAGCCGATAGCCTTTGCCTGCTTATCGCCCTCCCGGTTTGTCCGCTCGCAACAGGAGTAGAGCTCCATCCGGCACATCCGGCATTCGCCGCAGGCAAGGCAGAACGGGATGACGACCCGGTCGCCGATTTTCAGTCGCCTATTCTCGCTGCCGACCTCGACCACCTCGCCCATGCATTCGTGGCCAAGTACGTCGCCGCTTTTCATTTCCGGAACGAAGCCGCCGATAAGGTGAAGATCAGAGCCGCAAATCGCGCAGGCGGTTACTTTGATGATCGCATCGCGACCGTCTTCGATCGACGGGTCTGGCACGGTGTCGCAACGGATGTCGCCGCGTCCGTGATACACGAGGGCTTTCATGTCTGGCTCCGCCTCCAAGATGAATACGATCGAAAATGTGAGGTCGCCAAACCGTCTCTGGATGGCGAGAACCCAATGCGCGGGGTCTCATCGTGTTCCCACAGTGGCGAGCGGTCGCGCTTCGCGCTCGCAGCGGCGCGCAACAGCGCATCATCGCCACCGACGCGGATGACACGCGCCAGCTTCTTTTCATTCAGCGTCGGGTGCGCGGGCTACGAATGGTCGTCCGGAAGACCGCTACCCAATCAAAGGAAAAAAGCCGCCCCGCGTCGGGCGGCTTTCCGGCTGAACGTCGGGAGGGGAGCATTCGGCCATCTCTCACTCTTCAGACGACGCAGGCGCTACCGGTTCTGGCCGCCCTGTTGTCCACCTTGTCCGCCTTGTCCGGGCTGCTGGTTCTGCTGCCCGGGCTTCTGCTGACCGCCTTGTCCGCCTTGCTGGCCACCCTGGCCAGGCTGCTGGTTTTGCTGGCCCGGATTCTGCTGGCCACCCTGACCGCCCTGATTGTTCTGGTTCATGCAAATCCTCCTTCGGGTTGCACCAGTTCAACCGGCCGCTGACCCGGACGTTCCAAACACTCTTCGTACCGTGAGTGCAGCATGACGCATCCGCGAGCTATCTAGGGGCCAGGATGTCCTCCGCCGACGCCGTATCCACCTGATGCGTGAACCGGCCGTGAAAAACGTTGAGCATCGCGTCGTGTCCTTCGTCGGACGAGCTGCAGATCGCGTCATCGGCCAGAACCACGCGCCAACCCGCATCGACCGCGTGCAGGACCGTCGCCAGCACGCATACATCCGTTTTTCTGCACCAGTGATCACGAGCGTGTCCGCGGCCATCGCGACGAGTTTCGCTGGCAGCTCCGAGCCCACGAACGCGGAGTAGTGTATCTTGTCGATGACGATCGCGGGCGGGACAATCGCGCCAGTTCCGGCACGAGGTCGAGCGCGTCGGGCTCGAGATTGGCGCGCAGTGCATCCGGCCAGTGGGCATAATAACTCTGCCACATACCGCGCGCTTCAGATGGATCGTGCGGCGTCAGGAAACGCGTGAAGATCGTTCGCTCGGCATGCCGTGACGCGAGCTCGGCAATCACCGGCAGTACCCTGGGCATCCATGGTGTCGCTCAGACGCCGCCTGGTGAGAAAATGTTCTGCATGTCGACGCATACATGAACCGTTCGCTCGCTCAGGGTCTTCGAAAGCCCTGACCCCATCGCGATCACCTTCCACTGGACGCATGGGACAGCCGTGTTCTCATGTATCGTTGGGGCCCTGTCACGCCACATAAAGCCAAAGACAGCTCGGTCCGGAACAAGTCCCGAACCGGGTAGGCGGTTTCAACGCAAGGTCTACACGACCGAGGCCGGCATTCGTGCCACGGACATCAGCGGCTGAGCGACCTGGTTGAGGAGTTGATCGGCATTCTGCTCTTCGCCGAGCGACTGCGTCATCAGATGCACA